>DFFD01000127.1 GCA_002369495.1 Lachnospiraceae bacterium UBA3785
CGGGGCTGGAGCGATGCCGAGGGCATTTTCCACGATGAGTACTGGGAGCGGATCGACTGCTGGCCGGGCGATAGCGCCATCACCGCGGTAGTGGGCGGCAAGACCTACGAGTCCTTCGGCACGGACGATCTCTGGGCGGCGCTCGAGGAGGACGGGTATTCTTTTGAACTCTGGTGGGAATCCGACGAGAACCCCGGCAATGTCTGGGGTGCCGGCGAACACACAGCTACCTTCTACCTGGGGGATTTTCCGGCGGAATACACCGTGACGGTGCGGGAGAATCCGATCATTTCCGTCTCCGTCCCGGACTTCTCGGTCTACGACTATGATAAGAACGAGATGTGGGGGTACTACGACGAAAATGACAATTACGTCTACGAGACATGGTACCGCATCAACGCGGATCCGTACAGAGTGGATGCCACAGTCGAGACGACGGAGGGATCATTTACGGGCAAGGTCTATGAGATTGAGGAATGGCTCCGGGAGACATTCGACTACGATTTCGAATGCTTCTGGGACACCGATGAGACCCCGCTGGATCCCTGGATCGCCGGCAATACCTACACGGCTGCCCTGCATATCGGCGGCGTGGACGGAAGCTACCGCGTGACGGTTCTTGAGACGCCGGATGCGGTCCTCACCGTCGACGATTTTGTGCGCTTCCCCTACCAGCTGACCAGCTGGACAGAGTACTATGACGAGGAAAATGACACCTGGATCGAGCCGGAAGAAAACTGGCGCATCAACTGCCACCCGGATCGGATCACGGTGACGGTCAACGGGCATACATACAGCGGAGACGTGTTCGATGTCATCACCGCGCTTGAAGAAAATGAAAACATCATCATAAACGACTGGAGCTGGGATACCGACCAGGTCTACGGCGAACCCGTGGGTGAGACGATAAACGCGACATTACAGCTCGGCTTTATGACGGCGGACTATACGGTACATGTGTCGGACGTCTCCTTTGAATCTCTGGAAGTCCCCGATATCACACGGTACGATACGGACCGTTTCGAGGCGATTGGGTACCGGCATGACGAGTCGACCGGCGAGGAGCGGGAGGTCCTCTGGAACCAGCTTGACTGCTGGCCGCGCGACGCATCCTGCAAGCTCATCCTGACGAACGGCGATGTCTACGAGGGATCGATCGACAGAATCGTGGACCGGCTGACGGAAGACGGTTATTCGGATTTTGATTATTACTGGACGTGCGACGAGTCGCCGGACAACATCTGGGCGGAAGGAAATCACCAGGCGGCCTTCCATATCGGAAATGTGAGCTGCGAATACACGGTCACCGTGCTGAAGAACCCGATCACGAAGATTATCGTCCCGAATATCACCCGCTATGACATCGAGCGCGAAGAGATGGATGGCTATGTGAGCCCGTGGGGCGCAGTCACTGACGAGACCTGGTACCGCATCAACGCGAATCCTGCCACCGAGGCGATCACGGTCGAGACGACGGCGGGTACATTTACCGGGGAGCTCGGCGAGATCGGCAGCTGGCTCCGGGAGACATTCGGCGTTGACTTCGATATGCACTGGGATTCCGACGAGTCGCCGTACGAGCCCTGGACCGCGGGCAATACCTACACCGCGACCCAGTACATCGGCGGTCTCGGCGGCGACTATCAGGTGACAGTCGTCGAGACGCCGTTTAACGATATCGAACTTTCCGTGGACAATCTCGAGCGCCTTTCGACGGATCTTGCCGACTGGCGGGATTACTATGACGAGGAGCTTGACACCTGGGTCGATCCGGGCGAGAAATGGCGCATCGACTGCTGGCCCGAGCGGATCACGGTGACGGTCGACGGGCAGGTTTACTCCGGGAGCGTCGGCGAGGTGGTCGAAGCCCTCAATGAAAATGGGATCTTCATACACGACGTTTACTGGTCCTCCAACCAGGTCTACGGCGAGCCGGTCACCGGTCCGCTCGTCGCGACGCTTCATTTCGGGTTCATCAGCGCGGATTACCTCGTCAGTGTGGGACATCAGGCGCTTGCCACCCCGCCTTTGCCGTTGGATGTCGTCTACAGCGGCGGCATGCAGACGCTCGCGGAGGCCGGAACGGCTTCTGCGGGGACGATGTACTATGCTGTTGGCAGCGGAGACACGGCGCCTGCCCCGGAGGCTTTCAGTACCGAAATTCCGAAGGCGAAGGAGCCCGGAGTATACCCCATCTGGTATATGCTGAAGGACGAAGCGGGAGGAATGATCCTCTCTCCGAACTGCGCCGGCAGGGCGAAGGTCCTCTTCACGGACGTAAAGAGCAAGTCAGCCTGGTATTTCAGTACAGTCTACTGGGCTCTTGAAAAAGGCGTCACCTCCGGCTACGGCGAAGGCATCTTCCAGCCGAGCGCGCAGCTGACCCGCGCGCAGACCGTAACCTTCCTCTACAAGCTGGCGGGTCAGCCGGATGTCGGCACGTATCCCGAGATCAGCTTCAAGGATGTGGCGAAAAAAGACTGGTATTATAAGGCGGTCCGCTGGGCAGTCGGCGAGGGAATCACGAAGGGTTACGGCGAGGGGACCTTCCAACCGAATGTCTCCTGCAACCGCGCGATGGTCGTGACGTTCCTCATGCACTTCGCGGAGCTGAACGGAACCTATGTCGCTCCGAAAGAACATGCATCCTTCAAGGATGTTAAGAGCAACGACTGGTTTGCGCCGGCGGTCGACTGGGCGGTCGCGAGCGGCGTGACCTCGGGCTACGGCGAGGGGACCTTCCAGCCGATGTACACCTGCAACCGGGCGATGATGGTGACCTTCCTTAAGAAGACGGATGAGCTGGGGTGAGACAATAAAACATGGGGACGGTTCCCAGGGACGGTTCTCAGGAAAAAGCGGTTCTCGTGAACCGCTTTTTTCATAAGAACCGTCCCCCAGGAACCGTCCCTGCATACAAACAGGGAGGGTTCTTGAAGGCCGGGCTGCAAGTGCAGCCCGGCCTTCTTAGAACCGTCCCCATAATAATCAGTGGGTGAGCAGATAGTCCTGCACGCTCGTCACCGCGTTCGCGCCGTCGCCGCAGGCGGTGATGATCTGGCGGAGCTTCTTCGTGCGGACGTCGCCGACCGCGAAGACGCCCGGAACGGAGGTCTCGCAGTCCTCGCCGGCCCTGATGTAGCCGCCGTCGTCGAGCGCAAGCTGGCCTGCCGCAAGGGCGCTGTTCGGCTGGATGCCGACCGCGACGAACACGCCGTCGACGTGGAGGACCCGCACCTCGCCGGTGAACTTGTCGGTCACCTGGAGCGCGCCGACCTGGCTCTCGCCCTCAATCGACTTCGGAAGGGCATTCCAGACCATCTCGACGTTCGGAAGCGCGAGCAGGCGCTCCTGCAGGACCTTCGCCGCGCGGAGCTCATCCCTCCTGTGGACGACATAGACTCTCTTGCAGCCGCGCGCCAGGAAAATAGCATCCTCGACCGCCACGTCGCCGCCGCCGATGACCGCGACGTCGGAGCCCCTGAAAAATGCGCCGTCGCATGTCGCGCAGTAGGAGACCCCCATGCCGGCAAGACGGCTCTCGCCCGGGATCCCGAGCTTCCTGTGGCCTGCGCCGGTCGCCAGGATCACGGTCTTCGTCTCGTAGACTTCGTCCTCGGTGTGAACCTTTTTGACGTCGCCGGCGAGCTCAAGCTTCGTGACCTCGGCGGTCACGAACTCGGCGCCGAGGGCTTCGGCGTGTTCGCGCATTTTCATGGAGAGGTCCATGCCGGATATGCCCTTTAAGCCCGGGTAGTTGTCGATCTCGTAGGTGTCGACGACCTGGCCGCCGCTCATGAAGTTCTGCTCGATGATGATGAATGAGAGGCGCGCGCGGGTCGCGTAAATCGCGGCGGTGAGGCCGGCGGGGCCGGAGCCGACGATGATCAGATCATACATAAGAATTCCTCCTTTGTGGGAAATAGTGGCATATGCGTATTTTACCACGAAGGAGGCTGAATAGAAAGCGAGAGCGGAACTAATTCATAAACATTTAATACAATGTGTCGGAGGATGCCGGGGACGGTTCCTTGGGAACCGTCCCTATTACTCAAGTTCCAACAGTATCGGCGCATGATCCGCCCGCGCGCCGGAATCCATCATCTCGGAGCGTACGACGCGGGGCGCCAGCCGGTCGCTCACGAGGAAATAGTCGATCCTCCAGCCCGCGTTGTTCGTCTTGCTGGTGCGGATCCGCTGGGACCACCAGGAGTAGACGCCCGGAACGTCCCCGTGAACGTGCCGGAAGGAGTCCGTGAACCCGCGCGAAAGGAGGTTCGTGAAGCCCGCGCGCTCCTCGTCGGTGAAGCCGGCGGACATGTGGTTGGTCTCCGGATTTTTGAGGTCGATCTCCCTGTGGGCCACATTGTAGTCGCCGCAGGCGATGACCGGGAGCTCCTCGTCGAGGGAGGCGAGGTAGCCGGCGTACTGTTTGTCCCAGACCTGGCGGTCGGCCAGGCGCCTTAAGCCGTCGCCGGCGTTCGGCGTGTAGACCAGGTTGAAATAGAATTCTGGGAGCTTCAGCGTGATCATGCGGCCCTCCGCGTCCATGGTGCCCGGCGCGCCGATCTTCGGGAAATCCGCCTCCGCCGGAATCCCCTTCCGGATCAGCGCCATTGTGCCGGCGTAGCCCTTCCGCGCCGGCGGGCAGGAACTTGTGTAGACGCACTCATAGTCCGGGAAGAGCGCAAGAAGCGCAGCCTGCTGCTTCGCGTTCATGCCCGCTTCGGGCAGTTTGGTTTCTTCGAGGGCGACGATGTCTGCATTTTCCGAAGCGATCCGGGCAAGGACCTCGCGCGTCAGGAGCGCCCGGGGGCTGTCGGAGGTCAGCGCGGCATTCAGAGAGTCGATATTCCAGGAAATGAACTTCATGCCTGCGCCTGCGCCTTCATGTACTGGTCCATGTCCTCGGCGATCTGCTTGGAGATCGCGACGGCAGCGACGACGGTCTTCGCGCCGGTCACGACGTCGCCGGAGGCGAAGACGCCCGGCATGGTGGTCTCGCCGTTTGCGTCGGTCTCGAGGTTGCCGCGCGCGTTCAGGTGGAGCTCCTTGTCGCGGTTCACGAGGTTCGACTGCGGGGTCTGGGAAATGGAGATCATGATGCTGTCGGCCTTCTCGAGCACGGCGGTGGACTCGTCGATAATCGCTTTGCCGTCCTCGCCGCGTATCACGTCGCAGATGATCGGGCCGTCGTCGGTGATCCGGATGGCGGCCTTGTTGTACTCGAAGCGGACGCCGTCGACAAGGGCCATATCAAACTCGTCTCTGGATGCGGTGACTTCGGAGTCGCGGACGTAGACCGTGACATTTTTGGAGCCGTGGCGGATCGCGGTGCGGGCGACGTCCATGGCGGCGTTGCCGGCGCCGATGACGGCGACATTTTCACCGAGCTCGTAGCCGTCCGGGTTGTTCAGGTAGTTGATTGCGTAGAAGACGTTGCCGAAGGTCTCGCCGGGGATGCCGAGCTTTCTGGGCTTCCAGGCACCGGTGCCGATGAAGACGGACTTGTAGCCGTCATTTAAGAGGTCCTGTATGCTGGTGGAGCCGCCGATGGCGAAGTTCGGGCGGAAGAGGATGCCCATCTCGCGTATCTTTTTCTGGTAGCGGTCGAGGATCGACTTGGGCAGGCGGAATTCCGGGATACCGTAGCGGAGGATGCCGCCCATCTTGTCCTTGGTGTCGAAGATCGTGATCTTGTAGCCCTTCATGGCGAGCAGGATCGCGATCGTGATGCCGGCCGGGCCGGCGCCGATGACAGCGGCCTTCATCCCGTTGGCCGGGGCCATCTCAAGTTTCAGGCGCTCGAAGCAGGAGTCGGAAATGTAATTCTCGATCGCCGAGAAATGCACCGGCTCGCCCTTCTTCCCGCGGATGCAGTGGCCCTGGCACTGGTTCGCGTGGTTGCAGACCAGGGAACACACGACGGAGAGCGGATTGTTATAGAAGAGCATGTAGGCCGCCTCCATGGTCTGGTTCTCCTTGAAGAGGCGGATGACCTCGGGGATGTTGGTGTGGATCGGGCAGCCCTCGCGGCAGAGGGGCTTTTTGCACTGGAGACAGCGGTTGGCTTCGTCGATGATATGTACGCTCATTT
>DFFD01000168.1 GCA_002369495.1 Lachnospiraceae bacterium UBA3785
GAGAAGCAGTGGAAGATCACCGACGAGGACTGGCGCAACCGCGAAAAATGGGACCTCTACGAAGACGCCATCAACGAAATGCTGAAGAAGACCAACACCTCCTTCGCACCGTGGTACGTCCTCGAGTCCGTCGACAAGAAATACGCCCGCATCAAAGCCCTGAAGATCGTCATCGCGAGACTGAAGAAAGCCCTGAAAGAAGCTGATTAACGAATTCATTCTTCCTCCTCTTAAGAAGACCGCCGTCTCTCCCGCCCGCACGGGAGAGACGGCGGCCTTCTTTTTTGCGGATCAGATGATTTTTCTCTTTTCTAAATGTATAAAAAGCGTTATGATATTATACGGGAGTTTATAAATAATTATTGAAGGGGAGTTGTAATGCCTGATTTGGATGCACGTCCGGAAGAGAATACCCCGGACGCTTCTTCTGTCACTGAAAATGAAGTGCCTGCCGCGGCTGAGCCTGAGGCGGCTGCTGAGCCTGAGGCACCGTCTGAACCTGAAACGGCTGCTGAACCTGAGGCGGCTGCTGAGCCTGAGGCACCGGCCGAACCCGAGCCCGTCACCATGCCGCAGGGCATCGACGCGTCTCCGGTCCCTGAGCCGGCAAAAAAGAGCCGGAAAGGCCTCATCGCCGGCCTCATCATCGGGGCTGCGGCCCTCGCGGCCGGCGGCTTCGTCTACGGGAAGACCGCTGAAGAATACAAAACGAAATACCTGCCCGGCACGGTCATCAACGGCATAGGCGTCGGCGACCTTGCGCCGGCGGAGATTGAGGAGCGGTTCCGCCTCTCCTCCGAGAATTATTCGCTCACGGTAAAGTTCCGGGGCGGCACGGAGTCTCTGAAAGGCAGCGATTTTGATTACCGCTACGTCTCCAGCGGGGAGACGCAGCAGATCCTCGACGAGCAGAATCCTCTCATGTGGGGGATCGCCAGCCTCGGCCGCGGCCGGGAGTACACGGTCACGCTGAGCACGGACTTCGACCGAAAGCAGCTTGAGGACGCGGTGAGAGCCTTTCCGGAGCTTCAGCCGGAAAATGAAATCCCGCCCGAAAACGCTGGTCTCCGGTTCGAGGAGGACGGGACCTTCTCCATCGTCCCCGAGGTGGCCGGAACGACAGCTGACGAGGATGCCGTCGTGAAGGCGGTTCTCAAGGCTGCGGACAAGCGGGCGTCCCTCATCGACCTCACGATTGCCGACGGCATTTACGAAGCCCCGGTCGTCTTTGCGGACAACCCGGATCTCATCAGCCAGCGCGACAACCTGAACGCATTTCTGGATACGCGCGTGACCTACATCCTGCCGGACGGAAAGACCGAGACGCTGGACCGCGGAACGCTCAGAAACTGGGTATCGCGGGAGGACAACGGATTTTATTATATCGATCCCGAGCTGGTCTCCGGGAACGTCATCAGCCTTGTGCACGACCTGGCCCAAAGGACCAACGTGCTCCACGAAACCCGGGCCTTCAATTCGACCGCCCACGGCCAGGTGGAAGTGCCCTGCGATCCGTACGGGATCGTCATCGACGAGGCGGCCGAGAGCGATCAGCTCTTCTCCGAGCTCATGAACCATACGAGCGCGGAACGCGAACCGGTCTACTCCCAGAAGGTGACCTCGCTCGACCCGAACATCGGCGGCACCTACATCGAGGTGGATATTTCCGGACAGCACGTCTACTACTACAGGGACGGTGCGCTCGTCCTCGATACCCCCTGCGTGAGCGGGACCTACTACGATCCGTCGCACCGGACGCCTTGCGGCGTCTATTCGATCTACTACATGGAGCAGGACCGCACGCTCCACGGCACCCGCTATCCGGACGGCAGCTACGAGTACTCCTCGTTCGTCAACTACTGGATGCCTTTCTACCAGGGCTGCGGCCTGCACGACGCGACCTGGAGAGGCGAGTTCGGCGGGTCGATCTACCTGACAAGCGGCTCCCACGGCTGCGTCAACCTGCCGCTCAACAAGGCGAAGGCGCTCTACGAGAGCATTTACGTCGGGCTGCCGGTCATCGTATTCTACGCGGGCTGAACGGCCTGCGTTATATCACATAAGTATTTATATTTTACGGAGGTATCTACATGGCAAAAGAATCAATCTCCCGTCGGGACTTCCTGAAAGGCATGGCGGCCGGCGCCGCTTCGATCGTCGTTCTCGGAGGCCTTGAAGGCGCCGCTTCTCTCGGAAGCAGCTCATCCGGCACCGGATCCACGCCGTCCGACATCACGGTGGAAGCGAACGGCACGGACATCGAATCCGTCGCCGAGTCCGTCAAGGAGGCTGCCAACGCGGCCAGCGGGCTCACCTTTACGCCCGGCACCTACACTTCCACCGCGCGGGGCATTGGCAGCGACGTCAAGGTGGAGATGACATTTGACGAGAAGTCCATCACCGCCGTCAAGATCGACGCTTCCGGCGAGACTCCGGACATCGGCGGCAAGATCGCTCCCGATATGGAAAATGCAATTCTCTCCGCCCAGAGCGCCGACGTCGACGCCGTTTCCGGCGCGACCGTGACCTCGGATGCGATCAAGAAGGCGGCTGCGGACTGCATTTCCCAGGCGAGTGGCACGGAAGTCGTCCTCAAGGAGGACGAGGCGGCAGCCGGCGACTGGCTCGGCACCGCTCCGGAGATCCCCGATGCGGACATCAAGGAGACGATCGACACGGAAGCCCTCGTCGTCGGCATCGGAACCGGCGGCTGGCCGGCACTCATGACGCTGGCTGAGGAAGGCGTGAAGACCTACGCGATCGAGAAGCGCGAGAATCCGACCGGCATCCGCGAGGATATCGGCGCGATCGACTCCAGGCTCCAGATTGAGGCGATCGCGGAGTATCCCGAGCTTAAGATCGACAAGATGGAAGCTCTCCAGGAGCTGGTCCGCTACAGCGGCGGCTACATTGACAGCGACCTCGCCAAAGTCTGGATCAACGAGTCCGGCGCCACAGTCGACTGGCTCACCGACATCTTCACAGGCAGCGGCAAATACTACATGAGCCTCGAGGGCGGCGTCGGCAACATCAACGACCCGGGCCGCGACAAGGCTTACGCGACCGGCCACAGCCCGCACAAGACCGAAGAATTCGCAAATGACGACACCGTCACGACGAACTCCACCTTCCAGGAGTACATCGACTCGCAGCCGGGCGAAGTCACGATCCGCACCCAGTGCGAGCTCGTCAGACTCGTCCAGGACGATTCCGGCAAGGTCACCGGCGCGATCGCGCTCGATACCGCGACCAACAGCTACGTGAAGATCAACGCTTCCAAGGGTGTCATCATGTGCTCCGGCGGCTACGCCACCAACACCGAGATGATGAAGGCCCTGCAGCCGCAGACCCTCGACATGAAGGTCAACTACACGCTCGGCTCCACCTGCGACGGCTCCGGCATCAAGGCCATGATGTGGGCAGGCGCCGCTCTCGACCCGACGCACGCCTCCATGATGTTCAACCGCTGCTGCGTGAAGCCGGATGAGACCGCCGGCTACAAGACCACCGGCAAATGGTTCTGGTTCGGCGAGCAGCCCTTCCTCAAGGTCAACCTGAACGGCAAGCGCTTCTGCAACGAGTCCGGGCCCTACGAGTTCATGCTTCACTCCATGGTGATGCAGCCGAACCACACCTACGTGGACGTCTTCGACGCGAACAACGAGAAGTACTGCGAACAGTTCGACGAAGTCGGCTGCTGCCGCCTCTTCGCGTTCCCGAACGGCGCTCTCTCCAACATGCCCTACTCCTTCGTATGGTCGAGAGTCGAGCAGCTGATTGAGGACGGCTACGTCCAGAAGGCTGACACGCTGGAAGAGCTGGCGCAAAAGCTGAACATCCCGGCCGACAACTTCGTCGCCACCGTGGAGCGCTACAACGAGCTCTGCGCGAAGGGCGTCGATGAGGATTACGGCAAGGAACAGCACCGCATGACGCCGGTCGACACTGCTCCGTTCTACGGGGTCCGCACCTGCGCATGGCACCTGACCACCCTGAACGGCTGCCGCATCAACACCGACATGCAGGTCATCCGCGAGGACGGCACCGCAATCGACGGCCTCTACGCGACCGGCGACTGCTCGGGCGGCATGTTCTCGACAACCTATCCGAACCTCATGACCGGTCTCGCCTGCGGCCGCACCATGACCTTCGCGCGCCACGCGGCGAAGGAAGTCGCAAAGAGATAAAACTTCGGGGACGGTTCCCGGAGGACGGTTTTCAAAAAATCGATGGGGACGGTTCCCGGAGGACGGTTTTCAAAAAATCGATGGGGACGGTTCCCGGAGGACGGTTTTCAAAAAACGGGCTGCAGAAATGCAGCCCGTTTTTTCAGAACCGTCCCCAAGGAACCGTCCCTGTATTGTCCCTGTATTGTCCCTGAGTGTTTGGAAACCTCCCTCAGAATGCAAACAAATTCAGCCCCGTCACCTCATCCGCCTTCCGCCCGAGCTCTCCCTCAAGCGCGGTGACGAAGATCTCCCCGGTCGCGGAGATCCGGCAGGACCTCAGATGCCCGCCGTGGGCGTTCTGGCCGGCGTCGCAGAGCGTGATGTGGAGGTGAAGGTAGACCTCCCCGTCCTTCCGGGTGATATTTCCCTCCAGGGAAGAGATCTCCATGGGTTCCTCAAAAACCCTGGTGTGATACTCCCTCGCCGCGATGTCATAGAGCGCGACATCCGCCCGGTCCGCGGCCCCAAGTCCCCTGATGATGCCGCAGGTGATATTTTCATTTTCCGCAAGCTTTTTAAGACTCTCCGCGATCTCATCGCCCGGGTCGAGCCGGACCGCGTAAGTGTTTCCGAATCTTCTGTACTCCATAGCATCCTCCCTGATCCTTTTTATGTTGATAAGAGGCCGGGGCCTCTTATGCCTTGTTCTTCAGCTCGTAAAACCGGATGTGCAGGCCGTCCTTCTCGCGCTTCCCCTCGCCGATAAACTGGTTGCGGTGCAGGTAAGGCGCGAGCGCCTTCGAGTCCGTGCAGAAGGTCGGCACCGTATGAAACGGCTTCGGCGCCTCGCCGTTCGTGAAATACCCGTTGTTCTCCACATAAATGTGGCAGTCCTGCCCCTCGCAGTCCTTCCCGGTCAGCATGTAGCGCGCCGACATGTGGCGCACTCCCGCCTGGTTCGTGATCTGCGTATCGACGCCGAACGGCTCGCAGATCCCGCGGAAGAGATCGCAGTCGACCGTGCCACCGAAGGGGATCATTTTCACGTGGCCGAGCTCCGTGTCGAACTCCCGGGTCTCCTCAGGCCTCGTCTGCACCACGATCTCGAGGGCAGGTTTTCCTCTCATCTTCATACTCTTGTCCTCCCGGCTGTGTTGTCCTCATTATACCCTATCTTCCTTAAAAATAAAACCCTCCCGCCGTTTACGCGGCTTAAAACACGCTGAACATGTATCCCCGCCACATCGTTAAGATCGGGCCCGGCGAGCTTGTCAGCCTGTAAGGCGGATCGTACCTCAGCATATAAAAACAGCACGGACGAAAAGTCCGTGCTGCTTTCATTTCTGCCTTTATGATGCCTGCTCGCGCAGGGTGATGACCTTGGACGGGCATTTTGCCGCGCACGCGCCGCAGCCGATGCATTTCTCATAGTCGATGTGAGCGACGTTGTTCTCCACATGGACTGCGTCGGATTTGCACATTTTCGCGCAGATGCCGCAGCCGATGCAGCCGGTGTCGCACATTTCCCTGACCAGCTTGCCCTTCTCGATGTTCGCGCACTCGACCGCGTAGGTCGCCTTGTCCGGGATAATCTCGATCAGGTGCTGCGGGCAGATCTTCGCGCATCTGCCGCAGGCCACGCACTTATTGCGGTCGACCTTCGCGATGCCGTCCACGATGTGGATCGCGTCGAACTCGCAGACCGAGACGCACTCGCCGAGGCCAAGGCAGCCCTGCTGGCAGAGCTTGTCGCCCTTGCCCGGGAGCGCCGCCGCCGCGGTGCAGGTGTTAATGCCGACGTAAGCGCCCTTGGTGCGGGCTTTCGTGCAGTCGCCGGCGCATTTTACAAATGCAACCTTCTTCTCCACCGCTTCCGCGGACACGCCCATGATCGCGCCGATCTTATCGGCCACTGCCGCGCCGCCGACCGGACATGCGCTGACCGCCGCTTCACCCTTCACGATAGCCGCCGCGCAGCCGTCGCAGCCGGGATAGCCGCAGGCACCGCAATTGTTGCCCGGAAGCACTTCCCGGACAGCCGCCTCGCGCTCGTCGACTTCCACGTGGAATTTATTGCCCGCAAAGACCAGGAGGACGCCGATCGCAAGTCCGATGACGGCAAGGAGAATGACGGTAACAATTACCAGTGTCAATGCATTCATACTCTCTCCTCCTTAGCTAAGCGAACTGAATCCGAAAAATGCAATGCCCATCAGCGCCGCGCAGAAGAGGACGATCGGTGCCCCCTTGACAGGAGACGGAAGGTCGCTCTCATCGATGCTCTCGCGGATGCCGGCGAGGAGGACGATCGCAATCGTGTAGCCAACCGCTGTGCCGAAACCGGAGACCACGGACTCGATGAAGTTGTAGCCGTCCGTGACGTTGTTCAGGGCGACGCCGAGAACCGCGCAGTTCGTGGTGATCAGCGGCAGGAAGATGCCGAGTGCCTGGTACAGTCCCGGAGACGTCTTCTTCAGGAACATCTCAACGATCTGGACCAGCGCCGCGATGACGAGGATGAAGACGATCGTCTGCAGGTAGTCGAGGCCCAGCGGAGACAGGATGAACGTGTACAGCAGGTTGGCGACTGCGGAAGCGATCGTGATGACGAAGATGACCGCGCCGCCGAGCGAAGCCGAGGTCTTGATCTGGCTGGAAACGCCGAGGAAGGAGCAGATGCCGAGGAACTGGCTCAGGACGACGTTGTTGACCAGGGCTGCGGAGATAATGATCAAAATAAGAGATGTATTGCCGCTCATGCCTTAACCTCCTCTTCTTTCTTCTCGCAGGCCGCACAGTTGTCCTTCGCAGCGCACCCCACGCAGCCGTCGCCGGAGACGAGCTCCGCCTGGCGCGAGGAGATGCCCCAGGCGTTCATGACCATGATGATGACGCCCAGCACCAGGAAAGCACCCGGAGCCTTGACCAGCATGTCGATCGGCTGGTAGAAGGACGGCATGACCCGGAATCCTGCCACAGTGCCCGCGCCCAGAAGCTCGCGGAAGAAGGCCAGGATCGTGATGCCGATCGTGAAGCCGAGGCCCATGCCGATGCCGTCAAAGAGGGACGGAACCACGTCATTTTTCATGGCGTACGCTTCCGCGCGGCCGAGGATGATGCAGTTGACGACGATCAGGGGGATGTAAACGCCCAGCGCGTCGTTCAGTGCCGTGAAAAATGCCTGCATGATCAGCTGGACAACCGTGACCAGGGACGCGACGATGACGATCTCAGCCGGGAGGCGGACCTCATCCGGAATGACCTTGCGGACGAGGGAGATGATCACGTTCGAGGCGATCAGGACGGCGGTTGTCGAGACGCCCATGCCGAGCGCGTTCGTAACGGAGGTCGTGACCGCGAGGCAGGGGCACATGCCGAGCATCATGATGAAAACGGGGTTTTCCTTAACGATGCCGTTATAGATTCGTTCCATGCTTGTATTCATATCTCTTCACCTCCTCACGCAGCGATGTAGTTCTGATAGAAGTCGATGGCTGCGTTGACGGCGTTGACGACCGCGCCGGAAGTTCTCGAAGCGCCGGAGACCGAGTCGATCTCGTTGGCTGCCGTGGAGCCGCCGGACTTGTTCAGGATGAACGCGTCCGTCTTAACGCCCGCGAACTGGGACTTCCAGGACTCTTCCGTCGCCAGCATGCCCATGCCGGCCGTCTCATTGATCACCGTGAACTCGATGCCGAGGACGGTGCCGTCAGTGTCAAAGCCGACCGAAAGCGTGATCTCGCCGTCGAAGCCCTCCATGGAGGTCGCGCTGACCGCGTAGCCGATGACGTTTCCGGAAGCGTCCGTGCCGACGACCGCCTCGTTGATGTAGGCCTTGCCGAAGCTGCCGCCGCCGTAGATCTCGCCGCTCATCTTCTCGATCGCATCCGCGACGCCGTCGTCATAGCTGAAGGACTCCGCGTCCGGAACAACAGAAGAGTAGGACTCGAGCTTCTCGGCGAGCGCATTTTCCGCGATCCTGTCCGCCGTCAGGGCGTTTGCGCCGGCAAGGGCGACGCCCGCGATGAGCGTGATCGCAGCGAGAAGAGCCGCGGACATCGGGATCTTCAGGCCCTTCTTCGTCTCCGCGCCCGGAACCGGAAGGGTCTGGCCCTTTTTGCCGATGCCGAACGGATGCGTGATGACATACTTGTCAAGGAGCGGAACGATCATGTTCGCGACGATGATCGCGTAGGAGGTTCCGTCCGTCATGCCGCTCTTCGTGCGGAAGATCATCGACAGGAAACCGATGAAGCAGCCGTAGATGATCTGGCTTGCTTCGCCCATCGGGCTCGTGACCGGGTCGGTCGCCATGAAGAACGCGCCGAGGACGATACCGCCGCCGCAGAGCTCCGCGAGCAGGTACTTGAAATCAAGGCCTTCCGAGCCGAAGATCGCCATGAGGATCACAAAGGACCCGAGCGTGGAGACCGGGATCAGCCACTTGATCGTGCCTTTCCAGATCAGGTAAATGCCGCCGAGGAGCAGCAGCCCGACGCTCACGCCGATGTGGCCGCTGACGAGACCAAGGAACATATCGCCGATGTTGACGGTCCTGCCCTCATTTAAAATGGCGAGCGGGGTCGCGCCGGAGAGCGCGTCCGTGCTGTAGTCCGTCATGACCTTGCCGAAGGAGATCAGCAGGAACGCGCGGGCTGCCAGAGCCGGGTTCATGAAGTTCTTGCCGAGTCCGCCGAACATGCACTTGGAGAAAAGAATGCCGAACAGTGCGCCGATGTACGGAATGTAAAGCGGAACCGAAGGCGGCAGGCAGAGGGCCAGCAGGAGGCCGGTGACGACCGCCGAGCCGTCCGTCAGGGTGTTCGGCTTCTTCGCGATGTAGTCAAAGACAAACTCCGTGAGGCAGGCCGAAACGATGCTCATGAGGATGACCAGCAGCGCGTGCAGTCCGAAATGGAAGACCGCGAAGACCGACGCCGGAAGCAGCGCGATGATCACGTTCATCATCTCGGATGTGACGGTGTGCTCGCTCCTCAGCTGCGGGGAGGAAGTAAGGTTAAAAACTCTATTCTCTTCCATACTTATACCTCCTTCTTCTGCGCCTGCATGCGGATGTAGGACATCGCAACCGGCTTGGTCTGCTTAAAGAGCTGGGTCAGCGGGCGCTTGGCCGGGCAGATGAACGAGCATGTGCCGCACTGGATGCAGTCGGCGCCGTTCAGCTTGACAAAACGCTCGATATCGTTCCGCTCGCAGGCAACCGCCATCTGCTGCGGGACGAGGCCCAGCGGACATACGCGGGTGCATCTGCCGCAGCGGATGCAGGGGTTCATTTCCAGTTCAGCCTTCTCGACCTCGTCTTCCATCATCGCGGTCAGGGCGTTGTTGGCCTTGATGAGCGGAGCGTCCAGGTTCGAGATGGCCGGTCCCATCATCGGGCCGCCGAGGATGAGCTTCTTCGCGCCGTCCTTAAGGCCGCCGGCCGCGTCGGCAATCTCCCTGAGGGATGTGCCGAGACGGACGATGAAGTTGCCGGGAGCGTTGAACGCGTCGCCGGTCGCCGTGAAGCCCTTGGTCATGATCGGCTCGTTGTACGCGACCGCGCGGTAGATCGCCGCGAGCGTCGCCACGTTGTCGACGATGACGCCCAGGCTTGCCGGCAGCGCGCCGGACTCCATGTACATGCCGGTCACGGCGTGGACGAGGTTGCGCTCGCCGCCTTCCGGATATTTTGTCTTCAGGGTCAGCACGGAGAGCCTGTCGTCGCCCTTCACGGCTTCTTCCATGATCCGGATCGCTTCGGGCTTGTTGTCCTCGATCGCGATCACGCCCTTCGCGTTCGGGAAGAGGGAGACCACGATCCGGAGTCCCTCGACGACCCAGTCCGTATGCTCGCGCATCAGGCGGTCATCGCAGGTGATGCCGGGCTCGCATTCCGCGCCGTTCGCGACGATGTGGTAGATCTCCTCAGGATTTTTCGGCATCATCTTGACGTTGGTCGGGAAGCCCGCACCGCCGAGACCGACGATACCGGCGTCCTTGATCTTCGCGATGATCTCCTGGGAAGTCAGGCCGGAATAGTCGATCTTCTCTCCCACGCCGGGTGCCGGCGTAAACTGCCCATCGTTCTCGATCACGATGCAGTCGCAGGGAACGCCGGAAGCGTTCAGTCTGCGCTCGATCGCCTTCACCTTGCCCGAACAGGCGCTGTGAATGTTCGCGGAGATAAAGCCGTCTGCCTGCGCAATCAGCTGGCCGGCAAGCACCGGGTCGTTCTTCTTGACGACAGGTGCGGCAGGTTTACCGATATGCTGGCTTAAGGGATAGACGAGATCCCCCTGCGGAACAAGCTCCACAAACGCCTTCTCCGCAGTCAGTTCTTTATTCTCCTTCGGATGGACTCCTCCTTTGAATGAATAAATAGCCATCATGCATCCTTTCTATTGTTTAATGTTGTCTGAAACATTTTAAAACACAATGTCATTTATCTTCCTTCATGAACCGCCGCGTCAGCTTTGACAGGCGTATCGACAGCTCATAGAGAAGAAGCATCGGCACTGCCACCATGATCTGGGAGACCACGTCGGGCGGCGTGATCACCGCCGCGATGAAAAATACCGCCACGATCATCACTCTCCTGGCCCTGATCAGCCACTCCGGCTTTATAATGCCGAGCCTTGTCAGGACGACGGAGATCACCGGCAGCTCGAAGATGATGCCGAAAATGAGGAACACCGTCAGCAGAAAGTTCAGGTATTCCTGGATACTGATCGAATCGGTCACCGCCACCTCGCTGCTGAACTGGATCAGGAAATGCAGCATGAACGGAACCGTGATCTTATACGCGAACAGGACGCCCAGGACAAAAAAGGCAGATCCGAAGATCAGGGCTATCCTGAAGAAGTTTCTCTCCCTCAGGGTCAGGCCCGGGCTGGCAAATGCATACCCCTCATAGGCGATCGCCGGCGCAGCCGTGACGGCGCCTCCCAGAAGGGCGATCGTCATGTAGCACATCAAAAGCTCCTGCGGCGCCAGATAGACGAACGTATAATTGTACCCGCTGCCCAGATCTGTCAGCAGCGTAATGAGCTTCGGCGCAAATGCGAGACACACGAGAAGCCCCGCCACGAAGAACACCGCACAGACGATGATCCGCTTCCGGAGCTCCCGGAGGTGCTCCGACAGCGTCATGCTGCCGTCATCCGGTTCACTCGCCGTCTTTTTCGGATCCGGCATGATCGCTCTTATCCTCTTCTTCCGTCATTCCCTCGCGGAACCCTTTCACGCTCTTTCCGAACATTTTCGTGAGCTTCGGGATCTGAGTCGGTCCGAATACGATCACGACGATCAGAAGGACAATGACAAGTTCCGGCACACCTATTCTCATGTTGAATCACCTCCCTTTAACGCTTCAAGCTTCGCTTTCAGCTCCTCGATCTCGGCTTTCTGCCGCGCGAGTTCCTCTTCCTGCTGCGTGAGCCGGCTTTTCGGCTGATCGCCGGCCGGCTTTCCGATATCCCTCACGGAGCGGTCGAGATCCTTCACGCTTGAATCGATATCCTTTGTGATCTCCTCAAACGGCCTGACCGCCTCCTGCAAAGGCTCCTGCGCCTCGTTAAGAGGTTCGACGACCGTCTTTTTGATATCCTTCGTCACTTCGTCCGCCGCGCCGCGGAACTCCCTTAGCGCCGCTCCGAACTTCTTCGCATAGAGCGGCAGCCTGTCGGGGCCGATCACGACGAGCGCAACTAAAAAAACAATGACCAGTTCGGGAAATCCGATTCTCATTGAGCTGTTCCTTTACAAAAAAATAATAGTGCGGACACGCAGAACAAGCCTGCTGCCCCGCAGGATCAGACATGGATCCGTCCGGCACGCCGGACGAACCGTTCATCAATTACTGTGACGAATTCTCTCGTCACATCGCGCATAACTGTCTAAAAGAATTATAAAATGTATTGGCAGGAGTGTCAAGCTGTTTGACCTTCTAAAGGCTCCTGTTCAAATGTATGTACAAAAAAGAGGGCGCTGCGCCCTCTTCGTCAAAGCCCTTCCCGGCGGATCAGTTCCTTCGCCCAGCCCCCGTAAACCGTATACGGGAGATCCTGAAAATAGTGCCCGTCAGCCGCTGCCTGCGTCTCCTTAAGGCGCAGCCTCCGGATCTTCCGGGCGGTTTCCTCCGCGTCCTGCTCCTTAAGCCAGGAGAAAAATTCATCCGTCTTTGCCTGCGATCCCGGATCCTGCCGCACCGGCATGAAGATCACATCGCACGAAGCCAGGAAGGCGAGCACATCGCTCATTTCCGGGATGCCGTCGACGATCAGGACCTCGTAGCCGGATTCGTCCCTGACGAGCCTCCATAAGCGTTCCCAGTCCTCCCGGCTGACCGATAAGCCCTCCCTCCCGGGCTTCGCCGGAGGCAGGAGATCGAGATTGCCGAACCGGACCGTCATGCCTGAAAGGCGGGCGGCCCCGCTGCCGTCCTCCTGCCTCAGGCAGAAGAGAAGATCCGTGAGACTCCCTTCTCCCGCTGCCGGAAACGCGGCCGCAAGCCCTGAGAACGGCTCAAGATTCACATAGAGCACCGGCTTTGTCATACTGAGGATCCGTCCGAGCGCGAGGGCAAGCGAAGTCTTGCCGCACCGCCCGACCGGCGAGATGACGGCGACGGTCTTCATTTTCGGCTTGGCGACAACAGCCGGGTCCGCCGCAGGCGCGCTTTGCCCGTAATACGCCATGACCTCGCGGATCACCTCCGCCTGCGACTGATACTTGAATACCCGGGGACAGCCTGAACCTTCCCCGTCCCGCACGGGCTCCTCCGATAGCACCACGATCTTCGGGACCGGCCATGCGAGCAGCTCCCCGTCCGCTTCCGCGGAGGATACGAGCAGGAGCTCCACCTTCTCCTTCCTCACGAACGCTTCGAGAGCCTCCCTGTCCGTAAACGCGTGCACCTCAAACGGGATCCCGCTTCTCCGCCCGGCATACTCCGCAAAATGCACCGCGTATACCGCATCCGTGTCAAAAAGCGCCATGATCTTTCGTTTCATTTCATTTTCCTCCTTATATGATTCCGGCGAGCGCGCAGCCGAGCGTCCCGATTGCCGCGAATACGGCAAATGAAACCCTCGCCCCGCGCTCCGCCTCCGCAAAATAAGCCTTCGGCCTTCCTCCGCGGCCCAGCTCCTCCAGGTAGGACAGGAGGGCTTTAAACCGC
>DFFD01000203.1:0-8307 GCA_002369495.1 Lachnospiraceae bacterium UBA3785
AAAAAATTTTTTTCAGCCCAAAAAACGGCTCAAAGCGACCCCTTCGTCGACCACACCCCGGCAACGCGCGGGTCAAACCCGGTCGCCATGTCGAGCGCCTTTGCGAACGCCTTGAAGGACGCCTCCGCGATGTGATGGTTGTTGCCGCCGCTGATCATATGAAAATGAAGATTCATCCCGGCTGCGTAGGAAACCGCATAGAAGAACTCGCGGACCATCTCGGTGTCCATTTCCCCGATTTTCGGGACCGTGAAAGCGACGTCGGATGAAAAATACGGCCGCCCGCAGAGATCCACCGCGCAGAGGATCAGAGTCTCGTCCATCGGAAGCGCAAAGCTGCCGTAGCGCCGGATACCGGCCTTGTCCCCGAGCGCTTCACGGATCGCGCTTCCGAGAACGATCCCGGTATCTTCGATCGTGTGGTGGGAATCGACGGCAAAATCCCCCTTCACGGTGCAGGTCAGGTCGAAGAGACCGTGCCGGGTGAAACCGTCGAGCATGTGATCAAAAAAGCCGA
The DNA here is from genome assembly GCA_002369495.1 of Lachnospiraceae bacterium UBA3785. GTDB lineage: Bacteria > Bacillota > Clostridia > Lachnospirales > Lachnospiraceae > Chordicoccus. The sequence continues at coordinate 518 of DFFD01000203.1, forward strand.
TTCCTGTGTCGATCGAGGAGTTTCCGGTCCCGTCCAGATTCAGGGTGAGAGCGATGTCCGTCTCCTTGGTAGTGCGGGTGACGGAGGCGGTGCGGGGGATGATTTTATTTTCAGACATATTCTGCTCCTTCTGCGCCTGCGCAGTACAGGTTTTCTTTACAGAAGCACTTTACCACAGATCCGGAGCCTGCGCAAGTGGTCAACGCGCCAGGGGACGGTTCTCCTCCGCGGAGAACCGTCCCAACCGCAGAGGAGAACCGTCCCCAAGCGCGTTGAAATCCTTGTGCATCCTGCTTTATTTTTCGGCACAGATGTGTTATTCTGTAAGCAAATAATCACAATTGCAGGAGGTGAACCATGAAAGCTTTCAGAATCAGACAGGACCTTTACTGGACCGGCGTGCTTGACCCGCAGCTTCGCGTATTTGACATCATCATGGAGACAAAATACGGCACATCCTACAACTCTTACCTCCTCGAAGGGAGCGAGAAAACCGCGCTCTTCGAGACCTCCAAGGCCGCCTTCTTCGAGGAGATGGCCGGCTACATCGAATCCGTTGCCTCCGCAAGCCAGATTGACTACCTCGTCATGGACCACACCGAGCCGGACCACGCCGGCTCCATCGCCAGGCTCCTCGAACTGAATCCCCACATCACGATCGTCGCCACCGGCACCGCAATCCAGTTCCTGAAGCACATCATCAACACCGACTTCAACAGCATCGCGGTCTCCGACGGCATGACCCTCTCCCTCGGTGACAAGACCCTCGAGTTCATGGTCCTGCCCAACCTTCACTGGCCGGACACCATGTACACCTATGTCCCGGAAATAAAAACCCTCTTCACCTGCGACTCCTTCGGCTCACACTACGCGGCGGAAGGGATCCTGCGCTCCTCCGTCACCGACGAGGCGGGCTATGCCGACGCGACAAAATACTATTTTGACTGCATCATCGGCCCGTTCGCCTACCCCTACATGTACAATGCGCTCGAGCGGATCCGCGATCTCGAGATCGAGTTTATCTGCTGCGGGCACGGTCCGGTGCTCGATTCTCATTTTGACCAGATTTTCGGCTGGTATAAGGAGTGGTGCCAGCCGCCCGCTAAGAAAAATAAAAAACTCGTCGTCATGCCCTACGTCAGCGCCTACGGCTACACGAAAGAGCTCTCGGAGGCCATCGCAAAGGGCGTTGCGGACGCCGGCGCGGAGGTGCACCGGTATGATCTTATTTTCGACGACAAGACCGCCCTGCCGGCCGACATGGCGGCTGCCGACGGCTACCTCTTCGGCACTCCCACGATCCTCGGCGAAGCCCTCGAGCCCGTCTACAACCTGACGCTCGGCATGTACCCGCCGGTCTTCAAGGGCCGCCTCGCCTCCGCGTTCGGCAGCTACGGCTGGTCCGGCGAGGGCGTTCCCCACATCATCGAGCGCCTGAAACAGATCCGGCTGCGCGTCCTCGACGGCTTCCGGGTCCGCTTCAAGCCCGACGCGAACCAGCTGGCGGACGCCTACGACTTCGGCTACAACTTCGCCTGCGTCCTGCTGAAGAAGGAGCAGAAGAAGCAGAGCTCCGGCGGCGCGCGTACGCTCGTCAAATGCCTCGTCTGCGGCGCCATCTTCGACTCCTCGCTCTCCGAATGCCCGGTCTGCGGCGTCGGCCCGGAGAACTTCGTGCCCGCCGGCGACGCCGGCAGCGGCTTTAAGAACAACACGGACCGCCATTATCTCATTCTCGGAGGCGGCATCGCCGGCCTCGAGGCCGCGCGGGCGATCCGCGAGCGCGACAGGACCGCCGCGGTCACGCTCATTTCCGGCGAAAAGCACCTGCCCTACAACCGCCCGATGCTGACCAAGGCGATGCTCTCGGAGTTCGGCGGCGACCAGATGGCGGTCGAGCCGGCATCCTGGTTCGAGGATAATGACGTCCGCTTCATCGGCGGGACCGCCGTGGAATCGATCGATCCTGAAAATAAGATCGTCAAAGCGGGCGGCACCGTCTACACTTACGACAAGCTGATCTACACGCTCGGCGCGCACTGCTTCGTGCCGCCCATCAAGGGCTGCGAGCTCGACAAGGTCGTCTCGATCCGCACGATCGAGGATGCGGCTAAGATCAAGAGCATGCTTCCGAAAATAAAAACCGCCGCAGTCATCGGCGGCGGCGTCCTGGGGCTTGAGGCTGCCTGGGCCCTTCGCCGCGCGAAGCTGGAAGTCACCGTCATCGAAGGCGCTCCCGCTCTCATGACCCGCCAGCTCAACCCGACCGCCTCCGCCATGCTGAAGAAACACGCGGAGGACTGCGGAGTCAAGGTCCTGACGTCCGCCAGCACCGCAGAGATCAACGAGGAAGGCATTGTCCTCGCCGACGGCACTGTCGTCCCGGCGGAGCTCGTCATCGTCTCCACCGGCGTTCGCGGCAACCTTGATCCTGCCCGGGAAGCCGGTCTTGAGATCGGCCGCTCGATCAAGGTCAACGACCACATGGAGACCAGCGCTCCGGACATCTACGCGGCCGGCGACTGCGCGGAGTGCGGCGGCGTCAACTACGCGCTCTGGAGCCAGTCGGTCGAGCAGGGCAAGACCGCCGGCGCCAACGCGGCAGGCGACGACGTCGCCTACGAGACCGTCGACGGGGCTCTGGCCTTCAACGGCCTGAACACCTCTCTCTTCGCGATCGGCGACAACGGGAGCGATCCATCGAAGCTCTACAAAACTGTGGAGACGACGGACCTGCGCCGCGGGCATTACGAGAAGTATACATTTGACAAGAACCGTCTGGTCGGTGTGATCCTGCTCGGGGACACCTCCCGCCTCGCGGAGCTGACCATGAAGGTCAAAGAGCACGCGAAGTTCAGCGATGTGATCAGGCTGTAAAGGTGCGGGGACGGTTCTAAAAAAGCCGGGCTGCAATTGTGCAGCCCGGCTTTCAAGAACCGTCCCTTAAAAATCGCCCCGGAGGTCTTTACTCTTCCTGATATTCACTTCCGTCTCGCCGCGATCATCTTCACCATCTTGTCCGCGCTGATCCCCGAGATCAGCCCGATGATTGCCCCCGCCGTGACGTCCGACAGAAAATGAACCCCCACATACATCCGCGAGAACCCCATGAGCGTCGCCATCACCATGCTGATGAACTTGCCCCAGCGGCGCGAAAATGTCCTCATGCAGGCCATCGCGACCGAAAAAGCAGCCCCGGTGTGCCCTGACGGGAAGGAGTTCGGGTCGTCCTCAAAGATGAGCGGATCGAAATCCTCCAGCGTGATCCACGGGCGGTCCCGCTTAAACAGAGGTTTGATGATCAGGTTTGTGAGGATGGCTTCATTTGCCAGAGCGAGCCCCGCCGTGAGCCCGGCCACCCGGGTCTTCTTGAAGAGCAAAAAGGCCGCAGTTGTCCCGATCATGAGCTTCCCGGAATCGCCGGTCGCCGTATAGGCTTTAAAAAATCTGTCCATCCGATCCGTCTGCAGCTTGTCCTGGATCCAGGGAAGCGATCCGTGATCGATCTTTTTCATGCGCTCGAGCAAATGGGCACCTCAAATCTTTCTGCGGCAGAGACAAATGAAGGGCAGTCAGGATTGACTGCCCTTCATTATACATCCTTTAAGGATTTATGGCTATAGCCAATTTACAGAAATTTTACAATTCAGCACCCCTGAAAATCAGCGAAAATATGCGCCCGCTTATCTGGACATCTCGCTGTGATAGCCGGTGTTCTTGTGGTCCCTGATGACCGACTCGATCTCGTCGCATCCCGAGAGCGGCATATCGCCTCTGACGGTGTTCTTGACGGCGGAGTAGGCATTGCCGAACTCGACCGCGCGCTGGAAGTTGTCCGGCTCGGAGAGCAGCGCGTAGAGGACGCCGCCGACATAGGAGTCGCCGCTGCCGATGCGGTCGATAACCTGGATGCGCTTGTACGGTTCCTCGCTGTAGTAGGTGTCGGTCGCCCGGCTGTAGATCACGGAACCGAAATCATGGTGCCGCGGGCTGTGTACGACGCGCTGCGTCGAGGCGACGACCGAGATCGGATAGTCCTCGGTGAAGCTCTTCATGAGCTCCTCCGCGGTCCCTTCCTTTTTAAAGGTCAGTCTCGCGGTGTCCTCGGAGCAGAAGAAAATGTCCACATACGGCAGGATCGTCTCAATGCACGCGCGCGCCTCATCGCCGGTCCAGAGGTTGCCGCGGAAGTTGACGTCGAAGGAAATGAGCGCCCCCGCCGCCTTGAACCGCTTGATCATCTCGATGGCGGTCTCCCTGGATTCCTGACAGAGGGCCAGCGTGATGCCGCTCGTGTGAAAACAGCGGGCGGACTCGAAGAGGGCGTCGTCGAAATCATTGATGCTGATCTTCTGGAAAGAGCTGTGCGCGCGGTCATAGACGACGCGCGGTTTCCTCGGATAGAGGCCGGATTCATAGTAGTAGACGCCGAGACGGGCGTCCTTCGAGCTGTCGTAGGCGAGATAGTCATCGCTGACGCCGGAGAAACGGATTGCATTTTTCGCAAATTTGCCGATATCATTGTCCGGGAGACGGGAAATGATGCCGGTCCGAAGCCCCAGCAGCGAAGCTCCTGTCAGAACGTTCAGCTCCGCGCCGCCGACACGCTTCTCGAATGTGTCGCCGCGGACGAGGCGGTCGTCATTTACCGGGGAGAGACGGAGGAGAACTTCACCGAGAGCCAGGAGATCGAATTCTTTTTTCATGTACTGAGTCACCTTTCGTATTATTTGAAAAATGAAAAACGCTGCATACTGATTACAGTATACAACGTTTTTCCTGAAAATGTCACTCTTTTCCGCAAGATGTAAGAAAAACTGTGCAGGTCTCCCAAACAGGATAAAAAATCAGTGAAAGCCTTCAGGCCTGCGCCTTCTTCTTCCTCAGGATCTGGAACACCAGGATCAGTGCCACGACGCCGATGCCGACCACGTCGGTGAGCGTCCCCGGCACGAGCAGCAGCAGACCCGCCGCGATGAGCACGATCCGGAGCACCATCATGAGCTCGCCCTCGATGTAGCCCTCAAGGCCTGCCGCGATCGCGATAATGCCGGCGACGGACGTGATGACAACCTGGATGACCTCGAGCGGATTTGTATCGATGAGGAGCATCGCCGGGTTGAGCGCGAAGACGTACGGGACGACGAAGGCAGCGATCGCAAGCTTGGTCGCGTTGAGCGCCGTCTTCATCGGCTTGCTGCGGGCGATCGCGGAGCCCGCGTAGGCCGCCAGCGCGACCGGCGGCGTGATATCCGCGACGATGCCGAAGTAAAATACAAAGAAATGCGCCGCCATCGCCGGGATCCCGATCTGGATCAGGATCGGCGCGCAGGTGGAAGCCATGATGCAGTAGTTCGCCGTCGTCGGGACGCCCATGCCGAGAACGATGCAGCAGAGCATCGTGAAGAACAGCGCAATGAACTTGGAGCCGTTCGCGATCGTGATGATCGCGGTGATGAGCTGCGAAGCCAGGCCGGTCATCGCGATGCTGCCCGCGATCACGCCGGCGATCGCGCAGGCGATTGCCACGGAGATCGAGCTCTTGCCGCCGCCGGCGAGGGCTTCGAAGAACATTTTCGGAGTCATCCGGGAGTCCTTGTTGAAGAGGCTCACGATGATCGCCGCGATGATTGCGATCGCCGCCGAAAATGCCATCGTGTTGCGTCCGCTCGAAACCATATAGACGAGGAGGACGAGCGGGATCAGCAGGTATATTTTCCGGATCAGCTTCCCGAATTTCGGGAGCTGGTCGCGGCTGAGGCCCTTGAGCCCGAGCTTCTGCGCCTCAAGATGCACGCAGATGAAAATGCCCAGGAAATAAAGGATCGCCGGTAATATCGCCCGCACGATAATGTTGGAGTAAGGGACGCCGACGTACTCCGCCATCAGGAAGGCCGCCGCGCCCATGATTGGAGGCATGATCTGGCCGCCCGTGGAAGCCGCCGCTTCGACCGCACCGGCAAATTCCGGCTTGTACCCGGTCTTCTTCATCATCGGGATCGTGACGGAGCCTGTGGTGACGGTGTTGCCGACCGAGGAGCCGGAGACCATGCCGCACAGGGCCGAGGAGATGACCGCGACCTTCGCCGGACCGCCCGAGGACGCGCCGGCCGCGCAGTTCGCCATCTGGATGAAGAAATCCGAGATGCCGGTGCACTCCAGGAAAGATCCGAAAATGATAAAGACCACGATAAACTTCGCGCAGACCTGGATCGGCGTCGTCAGGATACCGGTCGTGCGGTAAAAGAGACCGATCGTCAGGTTGGTGACGGCTCTTCCGAGACCGAGGTTCTTTCCGATCGCGTAATAGTAGAGCGAGTAAATGACAAACACGCTCGCGACGCACAGGATCGGAATGCCGACCGCACGGCGGCAGAGCTCGAAGGTCGCGAGGATGCCGATGATGCCGATCACGATCTCAAATGGCTTCACGTTCATCATGCCGAGGCGCACGGTGAGGTCCTGCGCATTTGCGACAATGTAGAAATATGCCCCCGCGCCGAGAATCATGATGATCCAGTCATACCAGGGGATGAAATTTGTCTTCTGCACGCCTTTTCTCGCCGGATACATCAGGTATCCGATCACGATGATGCAGCCGACAAATGAGGGGTAGCGGACCAGGTCGAGCCATGTCGCGAACAGCGTGACATAGATGACGAACACGGAAAATGCCGCCATGATTGCATACACGATCATGCGCGGCGTGCCCTCCCAGACGCGCGTGTTCGACTCACGGTCGTATTTTTTCATGACCGCTTCCAGCTCAGCCTTCGAAGCGACGTCATGCTCCGCCGCAGGATTCATCCTGGGCTCTCTGTCATTCTCTGCCATCCGTGTCTCCTTTCATTGGAAAAAAGTGCTGCCCCGCATGAGGCAGCACCCGCCGTTTTCTGGTTTCAGTATCAGTCAGCCGTCTCGACCGTGATGCCTTTTTCAGCGAAATACTTCGCAGCGCCCGCGTGGAACGGAACCGCGATGCCGTCTGTCGCGAAGTCGAGAGAGAGCTCAGCGCCCTTGCCGTGCAGGGCAGCAATGTCGGCAGCCCCGTCGAAAATGGTCTTGGTGATCGTGTAGGCGACCTCCTCATCCATGTCGGCGCTGGCGATCAGGGTAGCCTTGACCGTGATGGTCGTGGCATCCTCGTCAAAACCCTTGTAAGTGCCGCCCGGGATCTGAAGGGAAGCATACCACGGGCAGTCCGCAAGAAGCTTCTGCATGTGCTCATCGTCGATGGAGATGAGGTAAACCGGCTTGGCTGTAGCCAGCTCGGTGACAGCGTTGGTCGGAGCGCCTGCGCAGATGAACGCGACGTCGATCTTGCCGTCCTTGAGGCTCTCAGCGGAATCACCGAAGGACTGGTAGATCGGCTTGATGTCGTCAAGGCTGAGGCCGTAGGCAGCGAGGACGTCGATCGTGTTGTAGTAGGTGCCGGAGCCGACGTCGCCGACGCAGACGTTCTTGCCCGCGAAATCAGCGACCGACTTGATCTCCGGGTCGCAGGTGACCATCTGGACCGCCTCCGAATAGAGACCGCCGATGACACGGAAATCGCTCATCGCGCCGGTCGTCTCGAAGGAGTTCGTGCCGTTGTATGCGTAGGTCATGACGTCGGACTGGACCGTCGCGAGCTCAACCGTCTTGTTGAGGACGATATCGCTGATGTTGGCCGCGGAACCGCCGGAGGAGACCACATTGATCTTGACGCCGGTGTTCTGGCCGATGTAGCTGGCAAGGACGCCGCCGAACGCATAGTAGGTGCCGGACTCGCCGCCGGTGCCCATGGTCAG
>DFFD01000203.1:8407-9340 GCA_002369495.1 Lachnospiraceae bacterium UBA3785
GCCGGAGCGGTGCTCTCTGCCGGAGCAGTGCTCTCTGCCGGAGCAGTGCTCTCCGCTGCCGGAGCCGTCGATCCCGAGGAACCGCCGCAGCCGGTGAGAAGCCCGAGAGACATCACGCCTGCCATGAGAATGCCGAGTGCCTTCAAAGTATTCTTTTTCATAATTACCTCCTTATGCTGCCGGCTTGAACAGGTGCCGGCAAAATTTTAATTCGAAAAGCGAATATATTTTACAACTTTTCGGAATAATATGCAATACCTCTTTTGCTATTGGGCTGAAGATCGGGCGGTTTCTCAGCCGGAACCCAGCCCCCGGCTGACCAATCCCCTCCCATTTTCCCGCCCTTTGTGCTATACTCAGATAGAAGGAGGCCGCCATGCAGATGAGAGAGCGCATTATTTTCCATATCGACGTGAACTCCGCGTTCCTCTCCTGGACCGCGGTCAAACGCCTCGCCGAAGACCCGTCCGCGCCGGACCTCCGCCTCATCCCCTCCGCGGTCGGCGGCGACGTGAAGACCCGCCACGGGATCATCACCGCCAAATCCATCCCCGCGAAGAAATACGGCGTGAAGACCGGCGAGCCTGTCCTCCGCGCGCTCGAAAAATGCCCAGGCCTCGTCCTCGTCCCCTCCGACTTCAGGACCTACCGGAAGTATTCCAGCGCCTTCATGAAAATTCTCCGCAAATACTGTCCCGCCGTCGAGAAAGCCTCCATCGACGAGGCCTATCTTGACATGACGGGGGCGGAGGAACATTTTCGGAAGCAGATCGACGCAGGGCAGCCTTACCCCTTCTGCGCGGCGGAGATCATTAAAAATGAGATCCGCGGCACCCTCGGCTTCACCGTCAACGTCGGGATCTCCTCCAACAAGCTTCTCGCGAAAATGGCCAGCGACTTCGAAAAGCCGGACAGGATACACACCCTCTGGCC
>DFFD01000124.1 GCA_002369495.1 Lachnospiraceae bacterium UBA3785
GAACCGTCCCTTAAAAACATAAAAAATCCGTGCGCCTCACTCCGAACCAGGCCCCACAGACGTAACCTCCCCAGCCTGCTCAGCCCAGGCACCCTCACGTCACCCGGAAGCTCCTGCTTAGTGCTGCTGTATTCCTACCCTGACACGGTTCACAGGTTTCCGCCGCATGAGACCCGGACGTCAACGCCACTTAAGAAGGGCAGCTCCATAAAGACTGGCCCTCGGATCGGCATGGCCCCTGCTGTAGCGGATTGCAGGTTACAGGGCCCCGCTAATGCCCCGGCTGCACGGATAAATTGAAGTATATACGATTATCCGGGAAATGTCAAATGCTCTCAAAAAAATTTGTAAAATACAGCCCGCTGGGGTATAATGATGATAACTGTACCGGCAGGCGCGCCGGCACATTTTCAAAATATAATAAGGAAAGAAGGTAGGAACATGAAGCGAATCGGTCTCTTAACCAGCGGCGGCGACTGCCAGGCCCTGAACGCCACGATGCGCGGCGTTGTGAAGGGTCTCTCCAACAACTGCAGCGAACTTGAAGTGTACGGGTTTGAAGAGGGTTACAAGGGTCTCATTTACGGCCATCACAGGCTGCTCACCTCCGACGACTTCTCGGGCATCCTGACCCGCGGCGGCACGATCATCGGGTCCTCCCGCCAGCCGTTCAAGCTCATGCGCGAGCCGGATTCGAACGGGCTTGACAAGGTCGAGGCGATGAAGCAGAATTATTACAAGCTTCGCCTGGACTGCCTCGTGATCCTGGGCGGCAACGGCACCCAGAAGACAGCCAACCTGCTCCGCGAGGAGGGACTGAACGTCATTCATCTGCCCAAGACGATCGACAACGATATCTGGGGCACCGACCTCACCTTCGGCTACCAGAGCGCGATCGACATCGCGACGGCGGCGATCGACCAGATCCACACGACAGCCTCCTCCCACGGCCGCGTCTTCATCGTGGAAGTCATGGGCCACAAGGTCGGCTGGCTGACGCTCTCCGCGGGCATCGCGTCCGGCGCGGACATCATCCTGATCCCTGAGATCCCCTACGATCTCGACAGCGTCTGCGCGGCGATTGACAAGCGCCACAAGGGCGGCAAGAAATTCACGATCCTCGCGGTCGCGGAAGGTGCGATCCCGAAGAAGATCGCCGTAAAGGGCAAAAAGGAGCAGAGAAAGGCGATGGAGAAGATGCTCGAGAAGTATCCGTCCGTCTCCTACAAGCTCGCGCACGATATCACCGAGCGCACGGGCTATGAAGTCCGCGTGACGGTGCCGGGCCACGTCCAGCGCGGCGGTTCACCGGATCCGTTCGACCGCATCCTCTCGACGAGGATCGGCGTCTACGCGGCCCAGCTCATCATGAACAACGAATTCGGCTGCATGGTCGCGTCCGTCAACAACAAGATCGTCAAGGTACCGCTCGAGGAGAGCGCCGGCAAGCTGAAAATGGTCGATCCGGAGGACCAGACCGTCAAGCTCGCAAAATACATGGGAATCAGTTTCGGAGATTAAAATATGTCCTACGTTGCCCTTTACCGCAAGGCGCGTCCTCCGGTCTTTGAGGAGATTAAAGGCCAGGACCATGTGGTCAGAACACTGAAAAATCAAGTCATAACGGACCGGCTGCAGCACGCCTACCTGTTCTGCGGTACCAGAGGCACCGGCAAGACCTCCGCGGCCAGGATACTGGCCAGAGCCGTCAACTGCGAACACCCGAAGGACGGCAACCCCTGCAATGAATGCGCCTCCTGCCGCGCGATCGCGGCGGGAAGCGCTATGAATGTGATCGAGATCGACGCCGCCTCCAACAACGGCGTCGACAACGTCCGCGAGATCGTGGAGGAGGTTCGCTACCGTCCTGCCCAGGGAAAATACAAGATCTACATCATTGACGAAGTGCACATGCTCTCGACGTCAGCCTTCAATGCGCTCTTAAAGACACTGGAGGAGCCGCCGTCGTATGTCATTTTCATTCTGGCGACAACGGAGGTCCACAAGATCCCGATCACGATCCTGTCGCGCTGCCAGCGGTACGATTTTCACCGGATCGGCGCGGACACGATCTCGGAACGGATGCGCGAGCTCGCCGGCCGTGAGGGAATCACGGCGGACGACAAAGCCCTCCGCTTCATCGCGCGCGCCGCGGAAGGCTCGATGCGCGACGCGCTCTCGCTGCTTGACCGCTGTCTGGCGTACGCAAACGGCGGGGAGATCGACTACGAGACGGCGCTTGCCGCCCTCGGGGCTGTGGACGCGGACGTCTACAACGAACTCATCGACGTGCTCTCGCGGGGCGAGGCGGGCAGGGGGGTTTTCATTTTCGACAAGATGGTCGAGAGCGGCCGCGAAGTCGGGCAGTTTGTCGGTGATTTCATCGGCTACCTGCGAAATCTCCTGCTGATCGCGACCTCCGCCGCCGAAGCCGAGGACCTCGTCGACGTCTCCGGGGAGCAGCGCGGGGCAATGAAGGAGATTGCGGAACGCATCCCGGCGGGCACGATCATGCGCTACATCCGGGTGCTCTCGGAACTGCAGAATTCCCTGCGAAGCGCCTCGAACCGGCGGATCCTGACGGAAGTCGCCCTGGTGAAGCTCGCGCGGCCGCAGATGGAGAAGACCTCGGACGCGGTGTTCGACCGCCTGAGGCTGCTCGAGGAGAAGATCGAGGACCTGGAGGCAAACGGCGTCACCGTGAGGCGCGAGCCGGATGCCGGGCCGTATGAGCCGGAAAATGAAGACCCCGAGCCGGAACCCGGCTGGGTGCCCCCGTTTGCGGCTCCGGAAGAGCTGCAGCGGATCGCGGCTGAGTGGGGAACGGCGGCGGACGCGGTGGAGAGTCCGTCAGCCAGGGCGGCCGTGAAAAACGCCCAGCTCCGCTACAACGGGGAGAACGCTGACGACCATGCGCTGTACCTCCGGCCTTCGGCGAAGTATACGGCGGTATGGGACGGACTTATCTTCAGGGCCGAGGAGGCGGCAGCCGTAAAAGCCCAGCTTGAAGCCGCGATCGAGAGAAGGTTCAAAGTCCGCGCGGACGTCGTTCTTTTGCGGTCGGAGGATAAGAGTGACCGCCTCGGCGAAGTGAAGGTTGAAGACATCCTCGGGGACCGTACCAGGATCGGGATGGCCGTCGAGGAAGCTGACGATGCGGAATTTAATGCGGGGATCTGATGATCCGGCATTATTTCATATAATTATAATGAAAGGAAGAGACAAGTGGCAAAGAGAGGCGGATTTTCCGGGATGCCCGGAAATATGAACAACCTGATGAAGCAGGCGCAGCGCATGCAGCGCCAGATGGAGGAGAACCAGAAGGCTCTCGAGGAGAAGGAATTTACCGCGACGGCCGGCGGCGGAGCCGTTGAGATCGCGGTGAACGGCAAGCGCGAGGTGCTGCGCCTGCACATCGATCCCGAAGCGGTCGATCCGGAAGACGTTGAGACCCTGGAGGACATGATCGTCGCGGCGATCAACGAAGTGTTCCGCAAGGTAGACGCGGAGCAGGCGAGCATGATGGGCAAAATGACAGGCGGCATGGGAGGCCTTGGCGGTGGACTATTTTAGCAGTCACATCAGCGACCTCGTGGAGCAGCTGTCCTCGCTTCCGGGGATCGGCTCCAAGACGGCGCAGAGACTTGCATTTTTCATCATCAGCCAGCCGGAGGAGAAGGCGAAGCGGCTTGCGGCGAGCATTGTGGCGGCCCGGACGAACGTCCGCTACTGCAAATGCTGCTGCACACTGACGGACGCCGAGATCTGCCCGATCTGCTCGAACCCGAAGCGTGACAAGTCGACGATCATGGTCGTTGAGACCCCGAGGGACCTGGCGGCCTACGAGAAGACCGGCAAGTACGAGGGCGTCTACCACGTTCTGCACGGGGCAATCTCGCCGATGCTCGGCATCGGCCCGGACGACATCCGCCTGAAGGAGCTCATGACGAGGCTTTCATCGGGGGACGTGCAGGAGGTGATCATCGCGACCAACTCCTCGCTCGAAGGGGAGACGACCGCGATGTACATCAGCCGGCTGGTCAAGCCGACCGGGATCCGGACGACCCGCATCGCGAGCGGCGTCCCGGTGGGCGGCGATCTTGAGAATATCGACGAGGTGACCCTCCTCCGCGCACTCGACGGGAGAGTGGTGCTGTGAGGGGCGGCCGCCGCAGGAAAATGAGAGCCATGTATATGCGCACGGCTCTTATTTGTGTGCTTTTGATGGCGGCGGGCCTTGCATTTTTCTGGTACCGAAGCGAGCGGGCCTACACCGGTTACATCGTGACGGAAGCCGAACGGGGGGACGGCCCGGACGCGAAGGCCGTGACGTTCGGCGGGCGGATCCTCCGCTATTCAAAGGCCGGCGCGGAGGTACTTGATGCGGGCATGACGTCTCTTGCGAGACAGTCGTTCGAGATGACCAGCCCGGAGGCAAAAATCAGCGGAAAATACGCGCTCGTCTATGACAAGGGGGGCCGCGAAGGCTATCTTTTTTCCGCGGACGGCCGTGTGACGGCTCTTGCGGCACAGGGGATCATCGGCACGGGGGCAGTCTCATCCCGCGGCAATGCGGTCCTCATCGTGAAGGAGGAGGGGCTCTCGGCGCATTTTACGGACGGGAGCGGCTTTGCGGAGGAGAGCCTTGCATTTGAGGATTTTGTGCCTCTTGCGGCAGCTGTTTCGGGAAATGAAAACACCCTCGTCTTCTCCGGCGTCAGGACCGACACGGGGGCGTCCGAAATGCGTTTTTATAATAAGAAAGATCTCACACTGACCGCAAGCTTTGACTGCGGCGGTACGGTCATTCCCGTGCTGGCGCCTCTTTCGGGAAACCGGGTGCTGGCGGTGGGCGACGATACGGTTTTCATGTTCCGGGCCGGAAAGGATCCGAAGGAGATTTCCGCGCGCGAGACGGGCGGAGCCGTCCTCATGACGGTCTCGGACGGAAAACGCGCAGCAGTCCTTGCGAGGAACCGCGAGACCGGGAAGAATGAACTCGCGGTCTGGAACGCAGCCGGCCTTACGGCCCGCACGGAGACGGAGTTTGAGCCTGAAAAGGCAGCGGTCTCCGGAAATGAGATCCTTCTTTATAACAGAGACTCGCTGCTCATCGTTTCCGCGTCAGGCAGGGTCCGCTTTGAGGGGACCGTCAGCGAGAAAGGACCGGTGAAGCTGTGCGTCAGGATCACGGACGCGAAGTACCGGATCACCACGGATTACGGGACGTTCGAGTACGCTTTCAGCTAGGATTGTACATATTGTCTATAGAGAGAGGGGAGGCTCCGGGCGGTCCATACCAGATTTGGGCTGCCGCGGAGCCTTCTGCGCTAGATGTAGATTTTGAAAAAAACTTTGAAAAAAATGAAAAAAAGGCTTGCAAAATACCTGAACATCTGATAATATACCATCTGCACCGCAAAAGCGGGGACGCGAAAGGGCGGTGCGAAAAGAAAATCTTAAGAAAATCAAAAAAATGCTTGACAGATGAAAGTAGATATGATATCTTAAGAAAGTTGCGGCCGATGAGGCCACGCACATTGATAACTGAACAGTGATATACATCAAGACTCGAAAATTCTTTACAAGTTTCGTGAAACGGAACAAACCAAAGTAAGTAAGGAAACGGGACAGAGAAACTAATTTTTAGTCAGCTCATCCCTGGACCTGATTGAACATTTTTCAGAGAGTTCGATC
>DFFD01000233.1:0-2809 GCA_002369495.1 Lachnospiraceae bacterium UBA3785
AGCATGCCGCGGCCGACGTAGCGCTTCGCGATGGAGACGACCAGACGGAGGTTGGCCTCCGCGAGCCGCTTCTGGGCCTGCTTGCCGGCCTCGCCGCCCTCTTCCATCTGCTTGGAGAGCTCGATCTCCTCCTCAGCGGTGAGAAGCGGCACCTTGCCGATCTCCTTTAAGTACATGCGGACCGGGTCCTCGATGGAGACGCCTTCCGGGATCGAGAGGTCGATCTTCTCGACGTCGATGTCGAGATCTTCTTCGTCGTCGATCGGGATGTCATCGTCATCGGAAATGAGTAGCACCTCATCGTCCTTGATATTGTCTTCCATGCGCAGGACGTCGACGCCGTTCGCCTCGAGGAAATCCAGCGTCTTCTCCGCGTCCTCCGCCGTGAAGGGCAGCCCCTTCATCGCGTCCCCGATCTCGGAGTAGTTGAGGACATTCTTCTTCTTTTTCGCCATCAGAAGAAGCTGGGTCAGCCGTTCCGCAAACTTGATATCATTTTCAACCATCTTGTTCTCCCTTCCAAATCAAATGCAGCGTCGTCCCGCCCGAGCGGAATTTATCGAGAAGCTGCTTCTTTTTCACCATTGCCTGTATGCTCGCCTGATCCGTGAGGTCCATCGAGCCGATGCTCCCGTCGAGGATCTTCATCACCGTGTCTGTGAAGGCGCGGTCGAGTTCGGCGGCATTATCGACGGGGATCTTCGCGTGGAAAATGCCCGCAATCTCGCTCTGAAGCTCCGTATCCTCGGTGAGATCCACGAGCGCCGCCTCGTTCGGACTGCCCCGCTCGAGCTGCGGGTAGAGCCCCTCCGCGACCTGCCGCATGAGTGGGTCCGTGAAATCCTTCGGGGAAATGAACCCCTTCGTCTGCCCGTATGCCTCCGGATAAGCCGCGAGGTACGAGAGCATGAGCTTTTCGGACGCCCGGATCCCCGTGTCCTCCTTCCTGGCCTTCTTTCCGCCGGCTTTCGGCGGTTCGTAGGTCTCCGCGGGCGTCCCGACGGCGAGCTTGCTGTTTACGAGCCGCCGCAGGGCTTCGAGGGGGATATATTTTTCTCGCGCGACCGTCTCGAGGTAGTTATTTCTCTCAAGATCGTCCGCGATCGTCGCGAGCCGCTCCGCCGCAAAATGCTGAAACCTCGTCCTCTCCTTCGGATCGCCCTTGTCGTAGTCCTTCTCGGCCTGATCGATCACGAAGAGGAAGGAATCGCGGGAATTTTTAAGCCGCTCCTCCATCTCCTCTGCTCCTCTCGCCTTGATGAACTCGTCAGGGTCCTTGCAGGGCGAGAGATTCACGACGCGGGAGCTGATGCCGGCCGCCGAGAGAATCGGGATCGCCCGGAGGGCGGCGTTCACGCCGGCGTTGTCGGAGTCGTAGATTAAGAGGACATTTTCCTTGAAGCGCCGCATGAGCGAGGCCTGCTGCTCGGTGAGGGCCGTCCCCAGCGAGGCGACCGCGCAGTCGAAGCCGGCCGCGTGGAGTGAAATGACGTCCATGTAGCCCTCGCAGAGGATCAGGTAGTTCCGCCGGCTGGCTCTCGCGAGGTTCAGTCCGAAGAGGTTTCTCCGCTTATTAAAAATGAACGTCTCCGGACTGTTCAGGTACTTCGGCTGCCCGTCTCCCATCACGCGCCCGCCGAAGGCGATGACGCGTCCGCGCGAGTCCGGGATCGGAAACATGACCCGGTTGAAGAAGAGGTCGTAGGCGCCTCTCTTCTCGTCGAACTTGAAGAGCCCGGACGCGAGCAGCAGCTCGTCGTCGTAGCCTTTGCTCTTTAAGTACCGGTAGAGGCCGTTTCCGGACCTGCCGGAGAACCCGAGCCCGAACTTTTTGATCGTCTCGTCCGAGAGCTCTCTCTTTTTGAGGTAGGCGAGCCCGTTTTTGCCTTCCTCCGTCCTCAGAAGATAGTGGAAATAGCCGGCCGCGCGCTTGTTGACTTCCATGAGGCGTGAGCGGCGGTCTGCATTTTCCTTATCTTTCGCGGTGTATTCCTCCTTCGGGAGGGTGACGCCGGCCCGGTCCGCCAGGTACTGCATGGCCTCGGTGAAGGACATGTTGTTGTATTCTCTTAAAAATGTAAATATATTCCCGCCGGCATGGCACCCGAAGCAGTAATACATCTGCTTGCTGCGGTCCACGTGGAAGGACGGCGTCCGCTCGTTGTGGAACGGGCAGAGCCCCTTGTAGGAGTTGCCGGCGCGGGTGAGGCGCACATTTTCACCGATGATATCGACGATATCGTTCCGGCTGCGCACCTCTTCAATTAAATCATCCGAATAGCGCAATGTTTACCTCCGCCTCACAGTTTATCCCAGGATTTCGGGATGTAGATCTCCCGGAATTTCATCATCGAGTACTGGTCCGTCATCCCGGAAATGTAATCGAGCGCCGCCCTCTCCGCCGTCTCGCCTGCGCGGACGCGGCGGGCGTACTCCGCCGTCATCTCCTCGGGGTGAGCCGAGTAGAACCGGAAGAGCTGAGTGACCATCTCCTCGGCCTTCGTCTCCTCGCTCTTGGCCGCGGGGTTGGTGTAGAGGTTCTCATAGAGAAATGCGCGCAGCTCGAACATCGCCGCCCCGATCTCGTCGGACATCCGAATCTCCTTCTGCCCCTCGGAACTCTCCACGAGGTCGTGGATGAAGGTGTTGAGGCGCTCGCGGGTCGAACTGCCGAGCAGTTTCCGGAGGTGCTCAGGGATATCGTACTCCGAGAGTAGACCGGCGCGCTCGGCGTCGTCCATATCGTGGTGGATGTAGGAGATCTTGTCGCAGAACCTCACGACCTGGCCTTCGAGGGTCGCGGGCATGC
>DFFD01000233.1:3025-3505 GCA_002369495.1 Lachnospiraceae bacterium UBA3785
CCGAAGGGGGTGTGCCCGAGGTCGTGGCCGAGCGCGATGGCCTCGACGAGGTCTTCGTTGAGCCGGAGTGCCTTCGCGGCGGTCCGGGCGGTCTGGGAGACCTCGAGGGTGTGCATGAGGCGGGTCCGGTAGTGGTCGCCCTGCGGCGCGAGGAAGACCTGGGTCTTGTCCTTGAGCCGGCGGAAGGACTTGCAGTGTACAATCCGGTCGCGGTCGCGCATGTAGGCGGTGCGGATGTCGCACTCTTCCTCCGGCACGAGCCGGCCGCGCGTGTCCCTCGCCCGCATGGCGAATGGGCTCAGGGTTTCATTTTCCCGCGTTTCAAGTTCTTCCCGGATCATCGCGCGCCTCCTTTATTTTAAGTCTCTAACTATTTATTGCGGATCAAACCGGCAATTCCTTTTTTTTAATTATTAAAAATGTGTAAAATCAACGTGTCCGGGGACGGTTCTCCTCGGAGGGGGACGGTTCTCCTCCGCG
>DFFD01000199.1 GCA_002369495.1 Lachnospiraceae bacterium UBA3785
CTCGTCCACGAGGATGACCACCCGGGAGCCGGTCTTATTGTAAGCCCGCACTATAAGGTTCTGGAATCGCTCCTCCAGCGGGCATCCTTCCTCACTTGCCCCATAGATCGCCTCATATTCGCTTAGTATGGCTCCAAGTACTTCGTAAAGCGCAGTCCTCCGCTGATAATCCTTCCGGTTGAAATCAAAATAAAATACCGGATAAGGCCGCCACGCGTCTTCATCCCCTTCCGCCAGCCGCTCGATCGCAAGCCCGGAAAAAAGCTCCTTCCGCCCCTCCCAGTAGGCCCTCATGGCGGAAAGCAGCAGGCTCTTCCCGAAGCGCCGCGGGCGCGAAAGGAAATACTGCCGGCTCCCCTGGGTCAGCCTGTAGATATATTCCGTTTTGTCGACATACACAAACCCATCGTCCCTTAGACTTTGAAAGTCCTGCACGCCAATCGGGAGCTTCCGCATACCGTATCCGTTCATTTTCCTCCTCCAAAACGTGATCTTCTATCAGTTTAGACGAAATTGCGGCGGACTTCAAGCGGATTATGAGAGGAAGGAGGTTCAATCAAATCCTCAATGCTGCAGCCCAGAACCCTGGAGATACGATAAAGGGCCCCAACGCTCGCCTTGTTGATATCTTTCTTCCGCTGCTCATACATCTGAATCGAACGGAGTGAAACGCCCGCGCGTTTCGCAAGCTCGGCCTGTGTACAGCCATAGAAAGTGCGAATGCGCTTCAGGCTGGTATCCTTGAAATGTTCACGGACTCGCTCATCAACGATTTCCGCGAACTTTGTGATATCCGCTTCGTGAAGCGTGTCATACATCATCTCTAAATCTTTGTAAGAGATAACCTTGAAAATGTCGCTGTAGCGTCTCGCAGAATACCACTGATAATAACAGACTGCCCAGCCGATCCAGTATTCTCGTGAACGCCCAAAATGCTCCTGCGGCCCGGCCTCAGGCTGCCCGCCGGTTGTTTCCAGCAGGACATCCACGGCCAACTCGATTCCGCTTTTGCCTGCCAGAAAAGCAGATTCTCCGTTTTCCAGTCGTCTGCTGACGGAACTTGCAGTAAAGAGTTTTACAAAAGTACTTCCGGGAATATGACAGGTGTTAACTGCATAATCAAAGGCATCACCGAGTGCGCCCCGGGCCTTACTGAGATATATTTCCGGGTATGCGCGGATCTCCATTTGTAATACCTCCTCTTATAATGTCCTGAATATAGAGACCGTCGGTCTCCTCTTCCAGAATATCGAGATACCTGTGATTGGCTTCGTCGTTTCTGGCTTTGCGCAGAACATAATAGCGGTCTTTTTCGGCTGTTTCAAAACCCTCAAATTTAATCTTTGAAAAGGCGTACTTTGACTTGATAACGATCTGCTCTCCCAGTTTTCCGAGCTGCATGGCCCGGGAGAGTTGTTCTACAGTGATCGCATTATTAAGGAAAGCCTCCGCATAGTCAAAATAGGAATCATCGGCTCTGTAACCTGTAATAAGATCGTATGCGTTCACATTGATGCCGAAGTGCTCGATCAGGTATTGCCTGGCCCTCCTTTATTGCAGTTATATCACCACAGTGATAGTTCGTCAAGCGATCCCCTATCCCCACTAAGCTTAAATCTACGCTTCCGACCATGTTAAGATAAACCGCCCGAGGTGTAAAACTCCGGGCGGCACATCAAGCAATTTACGGCTGAATCGAGCGCTTAAGCGCAAATGCAAAAAGAAGCCCGAACGCAACCCCCCCGAGATGCGCAAACGCGTCCACCCCCGGCGTATAGAACCCGGGCAGGAGCGCCAGCGCCGCCCCGAAGATCACCCGGCCGACCACCATGCGGGGCATGTTCCTGCGGTTTTTAAGGAGCAGGAAGACGTAGCACCCAAGGAGCGCGAAGACCGCGCCCGAGGCCCCCGCGGAGATCCCCGTTCTGCCGATCAGAAGGTCGTGGGCGAAGGCAAGGAGATTGCCGGCGAGGCCTCCTAAAAGATAGAGAAGGGCGTAGCGGACAGGGCCGAGCACATTTTCAAGATTTTCGCCCAGCGCAAAGAGGACGATCATGTTGTTTGCAAGATGCATGAACCCGAAATGCAGGAACATCGAGGTAAAAAGCCGCCAGTACTCCCCCTCCTTTATGAGCGGGGCGGACGCCGCGCCGAGGCGCAGCATCGTCGCATAGTCCTCGGACCCTCCCAGGAGCTCCGAGGCGAAGAAGACGATCAGGTTGGCGGCGAGAAGGATGTAGGTAGCGCAGGGTGTTTTTTTCATGGAAAGAACCTCCGGGTTCATTTTCTCACGAAATCAAGATTTTTCAAAGACGTATTTTACACCAAATCAAGATTTTTGGCGCTCTCTCAACTTTTTCTTGCATTAACGTGCAAAAGCGTAGATAATAAGAACATCGAAAAATGCACTACACACTTTCGAGGAGGATTATTATGAGCATCAGAATCGGTATCTTAGGCTACGGAAACTTAGGGCGGGGCGTCGAGAGCGCCATCCGCCAGAATGAAGATATGGAACTGGCCGCCGTCTTCACGCGGCGCGCCCCGGAGAGCGTCTCCCTTCGGACACCGGGCATCCCGGTCGTAAATGTCGATGAGATCGGCGCATGGAAGGACAAAATTGACGTCCTTATCCTCTGCGGCGGCAGCGCGACCGACCTGCCGGTCCAGACCCCGATCTACGCAAAGGATTTCAACGTGATCAACAGCTTCGATACGCACGCGCGCATTCCGGAGCATTTTGCGGCGGTCGACGCCGCCGCGAAGGAAGGCGGCAAGGCCGGCCTCATCTCCTGCGGCTGGGACCCGGGCATGTTCTCGCTCCTCCGCATGATCTCCACCGCCTGCCTCCCGGACGGCAAAAACTACACCTTCTGGGGCCGCGGCGTCTCCCAGGGCCACTCTGACGCGGTCCGCCGCATCGAGGGCGTCGTCGATGCCCGCCAGTACACGATCCCGGTCGAGGATGCCGTCGCGCGCGTGCGCGCCGGCGAGCAGCCCGACTTCACCGACCCGGGAAATGCACACCCGCGAAGTGCTTCGTGGTCGCCGAGGAAGGTGCCGACAAGGCCCGCATCGAGAAGGAGATCAAGGAGATGCCGAACTACTTCGCCGATTACGACACGACGGTGCATTTCATTTCCATGGACGAGATGAAGCGCGACCACGCCGGCCTTCCGCACGGCGGCTTCGTGATCCGCTCCGGAAAGACCGGTTTTGAAAATGAACACACCGAGATCATCGAGTACAGCCTGAAGCTCGACTCGAACCCGGAGTTCACCTCCTCCGTCATTATCGCCTACGCCCGTGCGGTCGCCCGCATGGCCGCGGAGGGGAAGACCGGCTGCATGACCGTCTTCGATGTCCCGCCGGCATACCTCTCTCCGCTCTCGGGCGAGGAGCTCCGGGCACATCTTCTTTAAAATGAACCCCGCACGGCGGCCTTTCTGCTGTAAGAGGCAGGGGGCCGCCGCAAAACACAGGGGACGGTTCCTGGGAGGCCGCCAGAGGCGGCCGGTGGGAACCGTCCCTGACAGCCGGGAGCCTTCCCCATTCCCTGGG
>DFFD01000106.1:0-4359 GCA_002369495.1 Lachnospiraceae bacterium UBA3785
CCGATGCGGATCCCGGCAGCCTTGAGGGCCCTGATCAGCTCGATGACCCCGGGCTCGGGCTTCATGACGGAGAGCAGGGTCTCCCAGTAGAGGTCGTTCATGACGCGGGCGTGGGGGAGGATGGGGAGGTTTTCATTTTCAAGCAGGATCTGGTAGCGGATCAGGCGATCGTGGATCGCGGCCGTGGCGGACCCGATGCGGGCCTCCTGCTCGCGCTGAGCGGCCGTGATCGCGGCCTCGGAGTAAGCCGGCGTAAGGCCGAAGTGCTGTTCAAGGTAGGAGGTGACGGCGGCTATGCCGGCAATGTTTCCTTCCTTATAGTTATAGAGGGTGTCGTCGATATCGAAAATGACAGTGCGTATCATGGAATGTGCCTTTCATGAAAAATGATGGCGTCATTATAGCAGGGGAAAATGAAAGACGTC
The DNA here is from genome assembly GCA_002369495.1 of Lachnospiraceae bacterium UBA3785. GTDB lineage: Bacteria > Bacillota > Clostridia > Lachnospirales > Lachnospiraceae > Chordicoccus. Next base: position 426 of record DFFD01000106.1, read on the forward strand.
AATAAAAAGGATATGAAAACACATGTTGTGAAAACGGGAGGTTCTGTATTATAATCGGCGGGGACAGGTCGTAAGATACCTGTGTTCCTGCGGGGACGGTTCTTGATTCCTGCGGAATGCAGGAATCCGAGAACCGTCCCGCAGGAGTAAGGTATTCAATAAGGAGTAATCAGCATGGCAGCACAAGCCGACAGAAAAATCTTTTACGGGAAGCTCGCGGCGATCGCCGCGCCGATCGCCTTCCAGAGCCTCATGCTCTCGCTGGTGGCGGCGTGCGACGCGTTCATGCTCGGGCAGGTCGAGCAGAACCAGATGACCGCGGTGTCCCTGGCCTCCCAGATCCAGTTCGTCCAGAACATGATCCTCATGGCGATCACCGGGGCGGGCTCGATCCTGGGCGCCCAGTACTGGGGCAAGGGAGACAGGGAGACGATGCAGAAGCTCTTTCACCTGATGCTGCGGTTTGCGGGGTTACTCTCGATCCTCTTTTTCGCTCTCTGCGAGCTGGTTCCGGGGATTCTCATGATGCTCTTTACGGGGGATGCGGAGCTCATCGCGATCGGGAGCAGCTACCTTCGGATCGCAGGCTGGTCCTACCTCATCACGGGAATCTCCCAGTGCTACGCTCGCGGTCACGCCGCTGGTCGTCCGGATGGTGATCCTCACGGACGAGGCCCGCGGGTATCTGACCGGGATGATGGTCATCATGGCATTTTACATGATCGGGCGGTGCGTCAATACGATCACGATCAACGGAGTGCTGGACGGCGGAGGAGACACACTGTTCGACATGTACAGCCTTGCGGTCTGCATGTGGGGACTTGCGATCCCGCTCGCGCTTTTAGGCGCCTTTGTCTTCCACTGGCATGTGCTTTTAGTTTACGCCTGCACCTGCCTCGACGAGGTGGGCAAGATCCCGTGGGTCATGCTCCGCTTCAGAAAATACAAGTGGCTCAGGAACCTGACCCGGGACACGGAATAAAAAGCGGCCGGCCTCTCAGATCGAGAGAAGCCGGCCGTTTTCGAAGCCTTCGATGCCCATTCCGGGGGCATCGGAGACCGTGATGGTCTTTTCGTTAAATACGGCGCCGCCGTACACCGGATCCTCCCGGCAGAGGACGGGGCCGTCCAGATCGATCTTCGTGATGATCTTCTTTGCGCTGGCAAGCTCGACCGCCGCGTTGACGGACACCTTGCCCTCGAGCATGCAGCCCAGCATGCACTCCACGCCGTAGATCTCGGCTGCGGAGACGATTTTGAGGGCATTGTAGAGGCCGCCGCATTTCATGAGCTTGATGTTGATGTAGTCCGCGGCGTGCATCTGCATGATCCGGAGGGCGTCCTCCGGGGAAAATACGCTCTCGTCCGCGAGCACCGGCACATAGCTGCGCTCGGTGACGTACTTAAGGCCCTCGATGTCGGCCGCCTTGACCGGCTGCTCGACGAGCTCGATCTTAAGGCCCTTCTCCTGCATCTCGTTGAGGATCCGGACAGCCTGCTTGGGCGTCCAGGCCTGGTTTGCGTCGATGCGGATGAGGACATCGTCCCCGGCAGCCTTGCGGACCGCGGAGAGGCGGGCGACGTCGAGCTCGGGGCTCACGCCGACCTTGACCTTGAGGCAGTCGTAGCCGCGCCGGATTGCGTCCCGGGTGTCGGCGGCCATCTGCTCGGGCGGATTCACGCTGATGGTGATGTCCGTCGTGATCTCTTTTCTCGCACCGCCGAGGAGCTTGTGGACGGGGATCCTGTAGAGCTTCCCGTAGAGGTCCCAGACGGCCATGTCGACCGCGGCCTTGGCGCTCGTGTTGTGGACGATGCACCGCTGGATGGTCTGAAGGACATCCTCGAGAGCGTCGATGTCCATGCCGATGATGGACTTTGCGATGTGGTCCCTGATCGCGCCGACGATGGCGCCGGTCGTGTCGCCGGTGATGACGCCGGTCGGCGGGGCCTCGCCGAAGCCCCGTTCGCCCGTGTCGGTGATGATCTCGACGATCACGTCCTCCACGCTGTCAACGCTCCGGAGTGCCGTTTTGAAGGGCACCCGGAGAGGAATGGATATTCTGTAGAGTTTTACGTCTGTGATTTTCATTTTAAGCTCCTATAATCAGCCGGCCAGCATCTCCATGATGCGGGCGACCATGATGCCGCAGGGCGTGCCGATGACGTAGCCGAGAAGCGCCATCAGGATGCCGACGGGAACCAGCGAGCCGGAGTAGGATCCGGCCAGGACCGGCGCGGAGGCGGTGCCGCCGATGTTGGCGAGGGACGCGACCGAGGCGGTGAAGAGGTCGATCTTGAGGAACTTGCAGAGGATGACCATGAGAGCCGCGTGGATCGCGAGGATGATGAAGCCGGTGAGGATCCAGGCGGGTGCATCCGCGAGCTCAAGAAGGCTTGCCCGGGAGGCGAGCAGGGCGACGACGCTGTAGAGAAGGAGGTTCGAGACTTCCTGGGAGCCTTTTATTTTCCCGAGCGGGGAGACCGCCCCGATGAGGCCTAAGACCGTGATGACGAGGACCGTCCAGGTCGCCTTGTCGAGGAAGGGCAGCGCGGAATTGATCGCGGCGCCGGCGTTCTGGGCGATCGCGGAGACGATGAGGGAGGTGCCGATGAGGAAAATGAGGCCCTGGAACTCGATCGTCTGCTTGTTGGCCTTTGCCTCCTCCTCGAGACGGCTTGAGACCTCGTCCAGTGCGCGGACGTCGGCTTTGGTCCATTTGTTGAAGCGGGGCGCCATCTGGACGAACCAGAGCAGGAACATGACCCAGATGGAGTAGTCGATGGAGTCGATGACGAGCGCGTAGCCCATGTCAGCCTCGCTGATGTCGAGCGCGGCCTGGACCGCGACCATGTTGCCGGAGCCGCCGAGCCAGCTGCCGCAGAGGGCGCCGAGGCCCTTCCAGGAGTCGGCGCCGATCACGCCCTTCATGAGCAGGAAGGCGAGCACGAAGCCGAGCATGATGGTGAGCGAGGCGGAGAAGAAGCCGATGAGCATCCGGGGTCCGAGCTTAATGACCTTGCGGATGTCGCAGCGGAGCAGCATCGCAAAGACCATCGCGTATGTGAATGGATTCTTCAGGGCGCTGTAAGCGGGCTTTGTGGCGTCCATGTCCCAGACCTTGAGCGTGCATAAGAGCATGGCGATGAGATAGAGAAGAACGACGGCGGGGATGAACTTGAAGAATTTCCAGCCCGTCTTCTTCTCGAGCGTCACCAGCACGCCGGCCAGGAAGACCAGCATGGCGACGTAGGTGAAACCGTTGGTGATCATTTTATTTTCCTCCTCATAGAAAAGGGTGATATGATGCATATCAGATGGTATAATAAAGTGATGGATTTTTCAAGAGGATTTTGTCGAACATGCTGTAGTGAAGGGCCTGAAAAGGTGGAATATTATGGAAAATGCAAAAATCATCTATCTCGCGGGAGGGTGCTTCTGGGGGACGCAGAAATTCTTTGACCAGTTTGAGGGCGTGCTCTCAACCGAGGCCGGGTACGCGAACGGGAGTACGACGGAGCCGACCTACCGCGAGGTCTGCCGCGGCAGCGGCCATGCGGAGACCGTGAAGATCGTGTACGACCCGTCGCGGATTACGCTTGCGGAGCTTCTTTCGTATTATTTTATGGTGATCGATCCGACGTCGGTGAACCGGCAGGGAAACGATAAGGGGATCCAGTACCGGACCGGGATCTACTATGAGGACGAGGGGCTGCTGCCGGAGATCCGGGCGGTCTATGCGGCCGAGGAGGCGAAGGTCGGGCAGAAGCTTGCGGTGGAGGTGCTGCCGCTTATGAACTACTATCCGGCGGAGGAGTACCACCAGAAGTATCTTGATAAGAACCCGGGAGGGTACTGCCACATTCCGGGGAAGTATATGCATCTGAAATGACAGTTTAACACGTTAACTCACCGCAGTGGGGACGGTTCTGA
>DFFD01000106.1:4464-8346 GCA_002369495.1 Lachnospiraceae bacterium UBA3785
GAGCGTCAAGGAGGTGGGAACCGTCCCTGAAGCTTTCTCTTGCATTTTTGTAAAAATACATGTAAAATATTTAGATTACAGACATAGTAAAGCCACGGGAGAACTGCTCATGCCAGGATCCGGATTCGACGCCGTACGCGGCCACAGGGAGATCATCGCGCACATGAAGAACGCCGTGCAGACCGGAAGGGTCTCGCACGCCTATCTTCTCGCGGGCGAAAAAGGCTCCGGCAAGAAGCTTCTCGCCGGCCTCTTCGCCGCCGCGCTCCTCTGCGAGAGCGACCGGAACGAGCCCTGCGGGCGCTGTCTCTCCTGCCGGAAGGCGAAGGACGGGAACCACCCGGACATCATCTGGGTCACCCACGAGAAGCCGGAACTCATCAAGATCGACGAGATCCGTCATCAGGTCGTCGAAACGGTTGACATAAGACCGTACGAGAGCCGGTTCAAGATCTACATCATCCCGGACGCGGATAAGATGAACGCGCAGGCGCAGAATGCATTTCTGAAGACGATCGAGGAACCGCCGTCCTACGCGGTGATCCTCCTGCTCGCCGAGAACCCGGACGCGCTCCTTGAGACCGTCCGCTCGCGCTCGATGCGCTTCGACCTCCGCGCGGTGCCGGACCGGGAAGTGCGCGGGTATCTTGCGGAGGAGCTCGGCTGCTCCGCCGCCGAGGCTGCCCTGTACGCCGCCTTCGGCCAGGGCAATATCGGCCGGGCGCGCGCGGCAGCGGAGGACGAGGCCTTCCGGGAGATGATCGACACCGCGGTCCGTCTCATGAAGAGCATCCACGACATGCAGGTCGTCGAGATCGTCACGACGGTGAAGATCCTCGCGGAGAAAAAGGAACGGATCTACGATTTTATCGATCTTTTAACGCTCTGGTTCCGCGACGTCCTTCTGTACAAGGCGGCGCGCGATGTGGACGGTCTTATTTTCAAAAATGAAGTCAGCGAGATCCGCCGTGAAGCCGCCTCCTGCTCCTACGAGGGACTGGAGGAGATCCTCACCGCCCTCGGGAAGGCGAAGGAGAGGCTTTACGCGAATGTCAATTTTGAGCTCGCGGTCGAGCTTCTCGTGCTCACGATCCGCGACAACCTGTCCTGACGGGCAGGCACAGGGAGTGTCTATGACAAGAATTGTTGGTGTTAAGTTTAAAAATGTAAGCAAAATCTATTATTTTGACCCGCTGGGATTCGACATCCACTACGACGACCGCGTGATCGTCGAGACGGCGCGCGGCATCGAGTACGGGTATGTGGTGATCGCCCCGATGGAATTTCCGGATGAGAAAGTCCCGCAGCCGCTGAAGCCGGTGCTCCGGATGGCGACGGAGGACGACCGGATGCGCGCGGCGGAGAACCGCCGGAAAGAGCGGGAGGCCTACTGGATCTGCAAGAGCAAGATCGCCGAGCGCGGGCTCGACATGAAGCTGATCAAGGCGGAGTACACGTTCGACAACAGCAAGGTGCTGTTCTATTTTACGGCGGACGGCAGGATCGATTTCCGCGATCTGGTGAAGGATCTTGCGGGCATTTTCAAGACGAGGATCGAGCTCCGGCAGGTCGGCGTGCGCGATGAGACCAAGCTGCTCGGGGGCATGGGCGTCTGCGGGCGGCCGCTGTGCTGCCACACGTTCCTGACCGAGTTCGCGCCGGTCTCCATCAAGATGGCGAAGGAGCAGAACCTCTCGCTGAACCCGACCAAGATCTCGGGCAGCTGCGGCAGGCTGATGTGCTGCCTCAAAAATGAATCCGACATGTACGCCGAACTCTCGAAGAACCTGCCGGGCAAGGGCGACCAGATGACGACCCCGGACGGGCGGCACGGCGAGGTGCAGTCGGTGGACATCCTGCGCCAGCGCGTGAAGTGCATCGTCGACATGGACAACGACGAGCGCGAGATGCAGGAGTACCACATCGACGAGATCACCTTCATCCCGCACTCGAAGAAGCCGAAGAACCAGCAGCCGAAGGCCGAGAAGAAGAAGGCCGAGGCCGAAGGCGGCGAGCAGAAGGAGAAGAAAGCCTTCGACAAGCGGGGAAATGAAAAGCGCGCCATCGAAAAACAGCTGAAGGCGAAAGCCGGGAAGGAGACCGCCGAGGAGAAAGAGCCGGCCGCAAAGAAGGACGGCGACCGCCCGAAGCACAGGCGGCCGAAGAAGAAGAAGGGCGACGCTCCGCGCAGGGAAAATGAAGCCCGCAGGAAGGACGCGGACGCAAAATGATCCGCTGCGATGACCTTCTGAACGGGAATTTCATTTTCCAGGACACCGAAGGGTTCCTCTTCGGGATGGACGCGGTGCTGCTAGCGCATTTTCCGGTCCTGAGGCGCGGCGATGAGGTGCTCGATCTCTGCACCGGCAACGGGGCGGTGCCGCTCATCATGGAGCCGGCGGGCCGCGGAAAAGGGGTTCATTTTACGGGGATCGAGATCCAGAAGCCGGCTGCGGCACTTGCACAAAAGTCGGTGGACTATAACGGGCTCGGCGAAAGCATCCGTATCATGGAAGGAGATGTGAGGGAAGCGGCGCGGCTTTTGCCGGCGGCTTCCTTTTCTCTTGTGACCGTGAACCCGCCCTACATGAAAAGCGGGCACGGGCTCCGCGGAGACCTGTCCTCGCGGACGATCGCGCGGCACGAGGTCTGCCTCACGCTCGCCGACGTGGCTCTGGAGGGCTCGCGGATGCTGAAAATGAACGGGCGTCTCGCGATGGTGCACCGCCCGGAGCGGCTCACGGAGATCTTTGCGGAGCTTTCCGCGAACCATCTTGAGCCCAAGCGGATGCGGCTCGTGTATCCGGCGGCGGACAGGGAGCCGAACCTGGTGCTCATCGAGGCGGTGAAGGGCGGCCGGCCCGGGCTCCGCTGTGAGCCCCCGCTCATCGTTTACCGGGAGGACCGGAGCTACACGAAGGAACTTCTTGACATTTACGGGATGACGGAGGACTGACATGACCGGTACGCTTTACCTGGTCGGGACGCCGATCGGAAATCTGGAGGATATGAGTTACCGCGCGGTGCGGGTGCTCGCCGGGGCGGACCTCATCGCCTGCGAGGACACGCGGACGAGCGGGGTGCTGCTTTCGCATTTTGAGATCCACACGCCGCTTGTGAGCTATCACAAATTCAACGAACATGAGCGCGGCCCCGAGCTTGTCGACAGGCTCCTCGCCGGGCAGAACATCGCGCTCATCACGGATGCCGGCATGCCGGGGATCTCGGACCCGGGCGAGGTGCTGGTAAGGCTCTGCCATGAGGCGGGCGTTCCGGTCACGGCGGTGCCGGGGCCGTCCGCGCTCGTGACGGCGCTCGCGCTTTCGGGGCGGGATACGAGGCGGTTTTCATTTGAAGGATTTCTGCCCCAGGACAAGAAGGAACGCGAGAGCGTCCTTCTGGAAATGAAAACCTCGACCCGCACGATGATCCTCTACGAGGCCCCGCACCGGCTTGCGCGGACGCTCACGCTCCTTGCCGGGGCGCTCGGCGAAGAGCGGCCGATCTCGCTCTGCCGGGAGCTCACGAAGAAGTTTGAGACGGTGACCGACACGACGATCGGCGGGGCGCTCAAGGCGCTTGAGACGGTGCCGGCGCGCGGCGAGTACGTGCTGGTCATCGCGGGGCGCGACATGGCGGAGGCGGCTGCGGAGCGCGCGGAGGCGTTTTCGGAGATACCGCTTGCGGAGCATGTGGCGTCCTACGAGGCGCAGGGCATGACGCGCAAGGAGGCGATGAAGGCGGCGGCGAAGGACCGGGGGATGACCCGGCGGGAAGTCTATCAGGCGCTGCTGTGAGGCATTCGAAATACTGCAGGGACGGTTCCCTTACTGCAGGGACGGTTCTTGTACAAAAAACAGGTTCTCGCAACGAGAACCTGTT
>DFFD01000106.1:8427-14910 GCA_002369495.1 Lachnospiraceae bacterium UBA3785
CAACGAGAACCTGTTTTTTGTGCCTGGAACCGTCCCCGGCGGCAAATGAGAACTTTTTTGTGCCTGGAACCGTCCCCATTTTTACCTCTCGAGATAGCCAAGCCTCTCCAGGAAGTCCTCGATGAAGGCCACCGAGCCCTCGAGCCCGAGGGCGGAGGAGTTCAGCATGAGGTCTTTATTTTCCGGAGAACCCCACTTCTGGTCCGTGTAGAACTGGTAGTAGGCGCGGCGGGTCTTGTCGATCCGGCGGACGATCTTGTCGGCTGCCAGGTTGTCGGAGATGCCCTCGACGACCATGATCCGCTTGATGCGGTCAAGGCGCGGCGCATAGATGAAAATGTTCACAAGGCACGGATAATTCTGCAGGACGTCGTCCGCGCAGCGGCCGACGAAGATCGCGGAACCCTTGTTGGCCTCCTCGCGGATGATCTGGGCCTGCATCGCGTAGAGCCTCGAGGAGCGCGACGCGGTGTCCACGCCGTAGGCGATGTAGGGTTCAAAGAACGGGTTGGAGAGTCTCTCGTCGTCGGACTCGAGGTCTGCCTCCTCAAATCCGTGTTTTTCGGCGATCATGGTGATCATGTTCTTGTCGAAGACCGGGATATCAAGATCCTTGCCGAGCGCCTCGGCGATCATGCGTCCGCCGCTCCCGTATTCACGGCCGATGGTGATCAGGACTTTTTGTGTAAGCTTCATGGTATCGCCTCCTTTTGGGTATTTCTTAAGGATATTCTAGCATAAATTGACGGAAAAATAAATAATAAATCGTGAAAGATTGTGTAAAATTACGGGGACGGGGTCCCCTGCTCACTCAGTGCGTCTCGACGAACGAGCGGATCTCCTCGAGGAAAGGCCGGCCGAACCGAAGGCACCGGATAAGCCCCGCGTTTTCCACCATGAGAAGGTCGAAGAAGCCAAGCGGCCGGATCAGCGCGAGGTCGTGGAGGGTCCGGTCCGGGAAGATCTTCCAGGGCGGGACCCCGGTCTTTTTGGAAAGGCGCCGCCGGAGGGCGATTAGCTCTCTGTGGAGGGCGGCATTTTCGAGGTCCGGCCTGAGGCGGAAGCTTTTAAGCCCCGGGTCCGGGAGGCGGAGGCAGACCGAGCATTTCCCGCAGAAGGCCGGGGAGGCCTCGCCGAAGGCGGCGAGCATGGCCCGGCGGAGGCAGGATTTTCCGGAGGCGTAGCGCTGCATGTTCCGGAGCTTTTCAAGCTGGTAAGTCCGGAAAGCCTCGCTGGAGACCTCCGCGGGGGATCTCCGGTGCGGAAAATGCACCCCCCGCGCCGGCCCCGCCTCCTGCCTCTCCGGGTGGTCGAGAAAGAAGCGGCAGATCGGCAGATCCCTGTCGTTCGTTAAGAGGATGCACTCCGAAGGCTTCCCGTCGCGTCCGGCGCGGCCGGCTTCCTGGTAGTAATTTTCCATGTCCATCGGGAGATTGTAGTGGAGGACGAAGCGCACGTCCGGCTTGTCGATGCCCATGCCGAACGCGTTGGTTGCCACGATGAGCGGGATCTTTCCGGCGAGCCAGTCGCGCTGGTTCTGCTCGCGGACGCTTTTTTTAAGGCCCGCGTGGTAGGGCCGGCAGGGGAACCCGTGGTAGGCAAGCCGCCGGGCGAGCGCCTCGACGGTCCGGCGGGTCATGCAGTAGACGATGCCGGAGGAGCCTTTGTATTTTCTGAGGAAACAGAGGAGCGCCTCCCACTTGTCGGCCGGGTGCTGCACCGTGAAGAAGAGGTTCGGGCGGTCGAAGCCGGTCACGAGCGTCAGAGGATCCTTAAGACGGAGACTGCTGACAATGTCCGCCCTCACCTCCGCCGTCGCGGTGGCCGTCATGGCGCAGATGACCGGGCGGACGGGGAGGCGCGCGGCGAAATCCGCGATCTTCCGGTAGGACGGGCGGAAATCGCGGCCCCAGCCGGAGATGCAGTGGGCCTCGTCGACGACGAGGAGGGAGATGTCGGCATGTTCCGCGAAGGAGAGAAAGCGGGGCGATGTGAGCCGCTCGGGCGAGACGTAGAGGAGGCGGAGGCGGCCGGCGGCCGCGAGAGACAGGGCCTCCTCCCGCTCGGTGCGGGACATCGCGGAGTTTAAAGCGCGGGCGGGGATGCGGCGGCGGGCGAGAGCGGCTGTCTGGTCTTCCATGAGGGAGATGAGCGGCGTCACGACGAGCGTGAGTCCCGGAAGGATGAGGGCGGGGACCTGGTAGCAGAGGGATTTGCCGGCGCCGGTCGGCATGATCCCGAGCGCGTCGCGCCCGGAAAGGACAGCGCTGATGAGGGACTCCTGTCCGGGACGGAAGGAGTCGTAGCCGAAATACGTCTTCAGGACCTGTATGGGTGTTTTCATTTTCAAAATAAGTGCGGCGTCTTTATGCATTATAGCATATAACGGGGCTTTCCGGGGCCGTTTTTTCGACTTGTCCGGAAAAACGGAATGGTATAAGATGAAGGCAGAAAAGCTTAAGGAGGTTCCTGTGGCTCTGATTTTAAAAGGCGCGCCGGTCGCGGCGGCCATGACTGAGAAAATGAAGACCCGCTCGGACGCGCTCCGCGCCCGCGGGATTGTTCCGACGCTCGCGATCCTGCGCGTCGGGGCGAGGGACGACGACCTCTCCTATGAGAGAGGCGCGATGAAGCGGGCGGAGAAGGCCGGGATCGATGTGAGAAATGAAGTGCTGCCGGCGGACGCGGATGAGGGGACATTTTTCGGGACGCTTGAGAAGCTGAACAACGACCCGGGCGTCCACGGGATCCTCATGTTCCGGCCGCTGCCGAAGCATCTGGACGGGGAGAAAGCCAGAAAAATGCTGGCGCCCGCAAAGGACGTCGACGGCTGCACCGACGGGTCCCTGGCCGGCGTTTTCACCAATACGCGCCTGGGATTCCCGCCCTGCACGGCGGAGGCGGCCATGGAGATCCTTCATTATTACAATATTCCCGTAAGCGGGAAGAAGGCGGCTGTGATCGGCCGCTCGCTCGTCATCGGGCGGCCTGTTGCGATGATGCTCATGCACGAGAACGCCACCGTCACGATCTGCCACACGCGGACCCCGGACGTGCCGGCGGTCACCCGGGAGGCGGACATCGTGATTGCGGCCTCCGGGCAGATGAGGAGCGTCGGCGCGGAGTATCTTGCCGCCGGGCAGACCGTGGTCGACGTCGGGATCGGCTGGAGCGAGGAGCTTCAGAAGCTGTGCGGGGACGTGCGGTATGAGGAGGCGGAAGAGCTTGTCGCGGCCCTCACCCCCGTGCCGGGCGGCGTCGGCGCTGTCACGACCGCTGTTCTGTGCCGCCATGTCATCGAGGCGGCAGAAAGGAGTATGTTATGAGTTTTCCGAAAACATTTGTGTCGGGGATCCTGGCCGGGATGAGCATCGCGCTCGGCGGCGTGATCTTCCTCTCCGTCGAGAACCGGATGCTGGGCGCCTTCCTCTTCACGGTCGGCCTCTTCTCGGTCTGCGGGTTCGGCTTTCATCTCTTTACGGGCAAGGTCTGCTATGTCTTTCAGAATGACCGGGACTACGCGGTGCGCCTGCCGGTGATCTGGGCCGGCAACCTGGTCGGAACCGGCCTTGTCGCGGGGGCTGCAGCCCTCACGAGGTCCGGGGCGGCTCTCTCCGAGAAGGCGGCCGCGCTCGCGGCGGTCAAGACCGGGGACAGCCTTGTAAGCCTCTTTTTCCTGGGGCTCCTCTGCAATATTTTCATTTACATCGCTGTGGAGGGCTACGGGAAGCTGCCGCACGAGGTCGGAAAATACCTCGCCCTCGTCTTCGGCGTCATGGGCTTCATCCTCTGCGGGACCGAGCACTGCGTCGCGGACATGTTCTATTTCTGGATGGGCGGCGCATGGAGCGGCCGCGCGGTCCTCGCGATTATTGCAATCACGGCCGGCAACTGCGCGGGCGGGGTGATCCTGCCGCTTCTTCGCGCTTACACGGGCGGCAAAAAATGAAAACACGGATCCGCCTTTCGAAAATAAAAGCCCGGGAAGCGCTCACGGAGGCGGCCCGGCAGGCGAAATCCGAGGCGATCGTGCACCACATCCTCTCCTCGGATGCCTTCCGGGAGGCGGACGTCGTGATGCTCTACCGCGGTGTGCGCGGCGAGGTCCGGCTGGACCGTCTGCCGGACCTCGCGCCGGGCAAGACCTACGCTTACCCGCTCTGTCTTCGCGGACGGGAGATGCTGGCGCTCGTTCCGGAGTCGGAGGAGGCGTGGCGGCCGGGCCCGTTCGGGATCCCGGAGCCGGATCCCGGCCGGGCCCGGCAGATCGCCCCGGAGGAGATCGACCTTGTGATCTGCCCCTGCACCGCGCTCGACGGCGAATACCGCCGGCTCGGCATGGGCGGCGGCTATTACGACCGCTTTCTTCCCTCCTGCACCCGCGCTTACATCGCTGCGGCGGCCTTCGCCTGCCAGCTGGCGGAGGAGCTTCCGGAGGAGTCTTTCGACGTCCGCATGGACGCGGCGGTGACGGAGGACGGCTGGCTCTGAATCGTTCGGGCAAACAAAAAAAGAGGCTTCAAGCCTCTTTTTTTTGTTTGCCCGGATCCGACTCATACTGCCCGGCGTCGAGATGAACTCCGGCTCGCTCGGACACGGCCTGCCGGTCGCGGTCGGCATGGCGCTGGCCGGGAAGATGGACGAGGCCCCTTACCGGGTTTACACGGTCATGGGCGACGGCGAGCTCGCCGAGGGCAGCGTCTGGGAAGGCGAGATGGCGGCCGGCCACTATAAGCTGGACAACCTCTGTGCCAAGGGACGGTTCCTGGGAGGCCGCCGAAGGCGGCCGGTGGGAACCGTCCCTGAGGGTTTTCTTCCGTCTTACGCCGTGAGCAGCCACCTCTGGGCCGCCGTCCCGTTCGGGGTGTAGACCTGCACGTTGGCGCCGTTCGAAGTCCGGCCGCCGGCGATGTCGAGGGCGAGGCCCGAGCAGACGCTGTAGATGGTGCAGGTGCCGTCTGCATTTTTGAGGATGACCCACTTCTGGGCGGCGTTGCCGCTCCCGAACGCGTACTGGTGCACGTTGGTGCCGGGCTTCCTGCCGGCGCCGGCAACGTCGAGGGCCAGGCCGGAGTAGACATTTTTGATGGCCCAGCTCCCGTCCGCGTTCTTCTCGACGGACCAGAGCGCGGTCCTGGAGACGGCGGCGTCCCATGTCAGAACGTTCGCCTTGTTCTTCTTGCTCGTGCCGTCCACGGAGAGGCCTTTGTTGCGGCTTCCGGCGGCGCTCACGATCTTAAACCGGCCGCTGAGGTCCGGAAGGGTTCCGGCTGCTTCGGGGATCCAGCGCTGGGCCTTCGTCCCGTTCGACGTGTAGAGCCGGACGTTGGCGCCGTCGGCAGAGCTTCCGCCGGCGATGTCCAGGGCTTTTCCGCTGTTTACGTTGATGATCGTGAGCGATCCGTCCGCATTTCTGGTTAAGGTGAAGCGCTGGGCGGCCGTACCGTTGCCGGCGTACTGGCGGATGTTGGTGCCGTTCTGTCGGCCGGCGCCTTCCGCGTCGAGGATCAGGCCGGAGCGCAGGTTCCGGATGATGTAGGTATCGTCGGAAAGACGCTCAAAGCGCCACAGATCCTTGAGGTTTGTGCCGGCCGTCTCGATCTGGGCGTTCGCCTTGTTCTCAAGAGACCCGTCTTTGATCGTAAGGAGCTTGCGGCTGTTCACCGCGGACACAAGCCGGTAGGCGGCCGACAGGTCGAGCATCGGATCCTGATCGACCCTTGTCCGGGCGATGAGAGTTCCGATGTAATCCCCGATCCCGGAGAAAATATACCTGATCTCTGTCGCGGAAACGGTCGTCCGGAGCGTGTAATCGATATCTTTGCGGAGCGTGGTCCCGCCGACGGTGAGGACCGGCTCGGAGGGCTCTTCGGTGTCCAGAATCCATTCCGGGACATTCGTGCTTCCGTCAGCAATGCTCACGGCGGTGGCTGCGAGCGTGAAGGACTGGGCGAAAACCGGCTTTCCGTTCGAGCCGATCTTCGCATAGGAGGCGGTAAAGGAACCGTCCTCCGCCTGGGTCAGGAAAAGCCCGGTCTCCTTCGCGACGATCGCCCCGTTCTCGAGCGGGAGCCATTTCTGCGCGTCGGTCCCGTTATAGTAGGCGTACCAGCGCACCTTCGCGCCGGAGATCCTGCGTCCGCCTTCCACGTCGAGGACATTTCCGCTGAGATTCCTGAGGACATAGTACCCGTCCTCCGTCCGCTCGGCGCGCACCGGCAGGCTCCCGTAGGGACCCTTCATGACGGAGAGGCCGTCCGCCGCCTGCGGCGTTCCGTAGAGGAGATCAAAGTAGGCAAGGCGGTCCTGCATATAGGACTGGAGCGCCTCCAGCCGGGCGAGACCGGTGACGGCGGGATGCCATTTGGCGAGATCACGCGCGGTGGCGTCCTCGATCGAAAGGCCGCGATAGAACGCATAGTCGTCGATGAGGGTGAGAGAGGAGCGGATGGAAGAACGGTAAATGTTCCGCACAAGCTCACG
>DFFD01000060.1 GCA_002369495.1 Lachnospiraceae bacterium UBA3785
CTGTCATTTTCCGCCTGCTCATCGAGCATCTCCTGAAAGCGGCTCATGCCGTCACCCTCAAGGTCACTCCCGACCAGGCCGCGGCCGATGACCGCGCGCATCCCGGCGTCCCGGGCGGCTTTTGCCGACCGGCCTTTAAACATATGCATGTCGTTAAAGCAGGTCGTGCCGGTCCGGATCATCTCCTCAATCCCGAGGAGGGTCGACCAGTAGGCGCCTTCGGCGGGCAGAGAGTCCTCGACGGGCATGCAGCGCTTAAAGAGCCACTCCTCGAAATCCACGTCGTCCGCGTAGTTCCGCATCACCGTCATGTAGGCGTGCGTGTGCATGTTGACAAGACCCGACATGACGAGCCTGCCGCGCGCGTCGACGGTCTCGAAGGTTTTCATTTCCTCCGCGGAAGGCTCCGGCACGATCCGGCCGTCCGCGACATAGACGTCCTTTTGGGCGATTTTCAGGGTTTCATTTTCAGAAATGAGAACATTCCCGTTTGCGATCCGGTAATTCATAGCTGCCTCTCTTCTTATATAGTCCTTCAATCATAAGATGAAAGACCGATTAAGTCAAGAAAGAAATGACCTGTCGCCATCACGCGGCATCTGTGGTATAATCTTTCTATCACACGCAGGCTTAAAAAACTGCCGCACCGAAAGGAGCACTCCATGGAACACGTATTCAACCCCTATCTTCCCCTCACGGAATATGTCCCGGACGGCGAGCCCCACGTCTTCGACGGCCGCCTCTACATCTACGGATCCCACGACAGATCAGGCGGGACCGCCTACTGCGAGCAGGACTACGTCACCTGGTCCGCCCCGGTCGACGATCTGTCCGACTGGCGGTACGAGGGCGTCATTTACCGGAAGAACCAGGACCCGTCCAACGCCGACGGGAACATGCAGCTCTGGGCCCCCGACGTCACAAAAGGCCCGGACGGGCGTTACTACCTCTACTACTGCTTCTCATTTCTCCCGGAGATCGGCGTCGCGGTGAGCGATTCCCCGGCCGGCCCGTTCGAGTTCTACGGACATGTTAAGTATCCGGAAAATATCAACGGCGGGCAGACCCTCCGCGAATTCATGCCCTTCGACCCGGCGGTCCTGACCGATGAGGACGGGCGCGTCTACCTCTACTACGGCTTCGCGCCGGGCGGCGAGAAACCCATGCAGAAGCCGGAGCTGACCGAGGAGGAGAAGGCGGCGATGACGGATGAGCAGAGGGAGCGACTGGAGAAACTCTCCGGGATCAAGTTCGGAGAAGGCGCCATGTGTGCTGAGCTTGAGCCCGACATGATCACCTTAAAGGAGATCCCGCACGAGATCGTCCCCGGGGAAAATAAAACCGCCGGCACCTCCTTCGCCGGCCACGGCTTCTTCGAGGCCTCCTCGATCCGCCGCTTCGGGGATACCTACTATTTCGTCTACTCTTCCCACAAGAGCCACGAGCTCTGCTACGCGACGAGCAGCCGCCCGGACGGCGATTTTGTCTTCGGCGGGACCATCGTCTCGAACGGCGACATCGGCATCAAGGGCAGAACCGAGCCGACCGCGACGATCGGCAACAACCACGGCGGTCTCGTGGAGGTAAACGGACAGTATTACATTTTCTATCATCGCCCGACCCAGGGGACCGAGTTCTCCCGCCAGGGCTGCGCGGAGCCCGTCACGATCGAGAAGGACGGCTCCATCAAACAGGTCGAGATGACCAGCTGCGGCCTGAACGGCGGCCCGCTCCCGGCTGAGGGCTGCTACCCGGCCGGGGTCGCCTGCCACATCACGAGCCCCGACACGATGGACCACATCGATTTCAATGATCCGAGGGTGAAGACCCAGACCCGCGTGACCGAGTCGGACAACGTCTCTTACATTACGGACATCACCGGCGGCACGGTCCTCGGCTACAAGTACTTCTCCTGCGAAAATGTCTCCATGATCCTCCTCGAGATCCGCGGTGAGTTCGACGGGTCGGTGCGGGTCTCCCACACCCCGCGCGGCCGCCGCGCGAACGGCGAAGCCCTCTTCCAGCTCAAAAAGGACCACTGGACCTGCGAGCTGATCCCGGTCGAGGGGATGAGCGGCGTCCGCCCGGTCTACCTCATCTTCGAGGGCACCGGCCGGCTGGACCTCCGCTCCTTCGCGTTTATCCGGGTCTGACCACCCGGTCGGAGACGTTTTCTGTTGCAGGGACGGTTCCTGGGGGACGGTTTCTGGGCGATCGGCTCTGAAAGAGCAGATCCCCGGGGAACCGTCCCTGGGAACCCGTCCCCTCTGCGTCCAAGAACCGTCCCCTCAAACATCCGGCATTAAAGTTCAATCCTGCTCAAAAACGCCTCCACATACTCCCGGTAGAGCTCGGGGTCCTTGAGCACCGACTCCGCGTGCCCCGCCCCCGGAATCATCCGCACCTCCGAATACCCCTTCGTCGCCGCGCTCATCCGCTCGGAATTCGACGGCGGAATAAACCGGTCCTCCGCTCCGTGGATAAAGAGGATCGGCACCTCATTTTCAGCGAGCGCGTCGATTGGCCGCATGTCCCCGAGAAAGATCCCGCACCGCATCTTCGCGCCGAGCGATGCGAGCTTTAAGACCGGGCCCGGCAGCCCGGCCGCCAGCACCCCGGAAATATCCGCAAACCCGCAGTCCGCCACCAGAAATGCGACGTCCTGCGTGACCCCGAGCGCGCTCACCGACGTCGCACTGCCGAGAGACTCCCCGTGCAGGCCGAGCAGGATGTCCCCGCCGTACCGTTTCCGCGTGTCCTCGATGAGACAGGCGAGATCGCGCCCCTCCTTCACCCCGTAGGTGCAGGGGGTTTTTTCATTTTCCCCATGCCCGCGGAGGTCGTAGACGACGCAGTTGAAGCCGTGGTCCAGATACATCTTCATGTACTTGAGGTCCCCGTAGCGGTTGTCCGTGTGCCCGTGGGAGATGATGATGTACTTGTCGGACATCACCGGGTTCCGGCAGAGCATGACGTGCAGCGTATAGCCCTCATACCCCGCGACCGTGTACTCATCGGTATCGATCCCGTCAAACCAGGAGATGTCGTAGTGGTCCTTCTGCCAGGCGATGGCCTCCTCGAGGGTCTGCCGGTTTGCCTGTAAAATGACCCCCGAGAGCACATACCCCGCCGCAAGCGCTCCGGCGAGCAGCACGATGATGATGATGCCTGCAATTTTCATGATGATCTTCTTCCTTCTCATATTGTTTCCGGTCTTCTGCTGCAGGGTTGCTGCAGGGACGGTTCCTGGGGGACGGTTCCTTGGCGATCGGCTCTGAAAGAGCCGATCCCCGGGGAACCGTCCCTGGGAACCGTCCGAGACCACTGAAAAAGTCTAAAAA
>DFFD01000001.1:0-5698 GCA_002369495.1 Lachnospiraceae bacterium UBA3785
GAGGGGGACGGTTCTCCGCAGAGGAGAACCGTCCCCATCCGTCGACTCACACTCTCTTCAGATACATCTGCAGGCTCGGATAATTCCCCGAAAGCACCGGCAGCACGACCCCGCCGTTCATCAGCGCATCACCTGTGAACACATCTCTTGAGGAACCAAGACGAAGATTATCGCACCCGAAAACCTCTCTTCGAACCAGCCTGTAGGAGGCGTCCGGCTCGAGCCCCTTGAGCCTCACCCTGATCGGGCCCGTGCAGGGCCTCGGAGCCGTCTGCACCAGGCTCACCAGCGTGCTGCCCTTATCCTCCGCGACGAACTGCCATGCGGTGTGGTCATATTTCCTCGAATCCTGCGTCAGGCGATAGTAATCGCCGTGGTGGATCATGTCGTAATACTCGTGGTAGCGCTCGATCTGGGTCCTGACCTCGGCCTTCTCCTCCTCGGTGATCTTATTAAGGTCAAGCTCGTACCCGAACCCGCCCGACATCGCCACGGTGCCGCGGGTCCCGAACGGAGTGGTCCGCCCGGTCTGGTGGTTCGGAACCGCCGACACATGCGCGCCGACCGCCGAAGCCGGGTACCCGTAGGAGGTTCCCTCCTGGATGTAGAGCCGCTCCACCGCGTCCGTGTTGTCGCTGCACCAGATCTGCGGCGAATAGTAGAGCATCGCGGCGTCAAAGCGTCCGCCGTGCCGCCCTTCAAAGCGCGCAGCTCGTAGGGGTTCGGCGAAAATCCGATGTCATACGGCTCAAAAAGGTAGTCCATGAGCTCCGCCGTTTTCCTTCCGATTCTTATTCTTTCCATGTCACGGTGATGACCGTCTTTTCCGCACTCTCCGGGAGAGATACCGTGTGAAGATTGCCCTCGCTCACCGTTCCCGAGGTCACATCGGCCCCTCCCGCGGTCACACGCGCAATTTTTCTCTCCGAGATGAAGGTCACATTTCCGGTGCCCTTGAGGACGACCGTGTCCGTATCGCCCGCCGTAAAGCTCGCCTCCACAGCGGTGAAGCCGGCGTATTTGTCGGTGAGCCCCGCGCAACTGCCGTTCTTTCCCTTCGGCAGGAACACGTACCACCTGTAGTCATCCGCCTCAAGGCTCCCGGTCAGGGCTTCACTTCCCGAAAGCTCTGAGGCCTTCCGCCCCGTAAAGTCGTAAACAAGGTATGTCTCGTTCGAATCAAGCTCCGGCACCTCCGAGGGCGAGACCGAGAAGTTCTGCGCTTCGCCCGTGAGGTTGTACACGGCGATGCCGCCGGCCACTCCCGCACCGCAGGATCCGTAATTCGTGAGCTTGAGCGCCCCCTCCTTCATCAGATCCATGAAAATGCAATCCTCCGCCGGCTGTGCCGACCGTGCCATCATGAGGATCCTGCCGTCCGCGTAGGCAAGGGGCCTTAAGACCTCCGCCTCGGTCGCCCCGATCCGGTCGCTCACGTAGACCGGGCCGCCGCTGATGGCTCTAAGCAGGGCGTGCTTCCTCGCGTGCTTGTGGCTCGTCCAGAACATATCCCAGTCGCAGCAGTAGATTTCATTGTGGTAAACCGCGTTGTAGGCGTTCTGCAGGAGGTGCTCCGCGAAGCTCTCCTCCTTCGCCGGCAGGAAATCGTCGCTGTTTCTCGAGACCGCCGAGGAGGGACGCGCGAGGATATTTTCCATCGCCATGCCCATGCAGTTGATCACCGCGCCGCCCATAAGGCTCGTGCCGCTCTCGAGGGAGAAGCTGATCTTTCTGGCCGCATCCGCGACCGGATGCACATTTTTATAGTAGAAGGGGACTGCGTCCTGCCCGTCCACCTTGACAAAATCGATCCCTTCGCGTTTCAGGATCTCGTACCATTCTCTGTAAAATGAAGCCCCCTTCACCGGATCCGGCACAAGCCGTCCCGCCGGGTTTCTCATGAGGCTGTCGCCGGCCTGCTTTTCCGCGGTGCTCCCGGGAGCCGTTCCGTCCCAGTAGCCGCCGAGCGCATGCCAGACGCCGAACCAGTCGACGGAGGTTCCTTTGCGGATATCGTCCGTCATGGCCTTGAATCCGTTCGGGAATTTGATATGATCCGGCTTCATGTCCGCCAGCATCTTCTCCTCGGCTCCGAACCAGCCGTCGTCGATGAGGATCCAGCGCACCGGAACCTCCTTTTCCCTGATTTCCGCGGCCTTTGCGCGGATCTTCTCCTCCGTGACCTCCGTGTAAAATGCATCCCAGCTGCACCAGCCGAGGTACTTGAACATCTCCGGCAGGGTCCGGTTTTTGCGGAGCTTAAGCCCTGTCGTCCCGGAGAGGTGGACAAAGAGGGCGTGCACGGCCTCCGCCGCCGTCGGGCCGCAGCTCTCGTAAAAGAGGGTTTCGTTTACATCCGCGATGCCGCCGAGGCACGCGGTCATCTTAAAGACCAGCCTGCCCGGCTCTCCGCCGGCGAGGGTGGCCTTGAAATTTTTTCCCACCATCGGAAGGACACAGATTACGCGGTCTTTCATTTTAAAGAGAGCGATCTGGGTCTTTTCCGGGATGTCCGCGGTGCTGCCCACGAAGGCCGGCCGCGTCCACCAGGGCTTAAAGAGATAGTAGGCCGTGATCTTCTCCGGTGTCTCCGCGAGGGGGACGGACACGGTGACCGGGTCGTCCGTCTCGAGGAAGGGCACGTCCGTGAGGGTCTCCTGCTTTACGGAAAGGCTCATGGCTGCCTTAAGGATTCCGCCTTCCTCGTGTGTTTTTATTTCAAATGTGACGCCGTCAGATTGAGACGGGCCTCCGTTTACCGGGACAAACGCCTTCGTGCGGGTATTTCTCTGCCGGACCGCTTCGATATTCCAGGAGGTAAGTGCAATCATTGTTTATCCTTTCAGGCTTCCAGCGCCTTATGAAGGGTAAGAACCCGGTCGATCGGTTTCATGAGAAGTTTTGTGACGGTCATGCCGAGGACGGCGCATCCGAAGAAGCAGAAAATGAATGCGTACAGCGGCTCGTTTACCGTATCAAGTCTGATTAAAATGAGCGGGATCGCGTAGACGGCCATCGAGCCTGCTGTCCCAAGGGGGACAGCAGTATCGTCTCAAAGGCCATTTTGATTATATCCTTTATGCCGCCTTCCGTGCAGGCAAGCACGGGAAAAACCTACACAAAGACTGCAAAAACAGTGAACATGACTGCCGCGATGATCGAGGAAGTGTACTTCATGGGGCCCTGCCAGGATGCCCTTGTATTCTCCAAGGCTTTCAAGAAGCGTTTTGATCTGAGTCCCAGGAATTACCGTCTCTCCCGCCAGGAGCTGGAGCTGCGGGACGAAAGGCCTCAGTTCCCGTAAAAAGAACCCGAAATAAAAAGCCCCGGCTCCCTCTTAAAGGGTGCCGGGTCTTTCTATGAACTTACTCTCTTATCCCCTGATCTCGCCTCTGCCCGCCGCACGCCTGAGCTCATTGAACTCGCGCAGCAGCTTCGCCTCGGCCTCCTGCTCGTCCTTCCGCTTCTCCGGAGAGAGCGCCTTCACGCGTGCCGCCTCTTTCGCAGCCGCATCGGCCTGCTTCTTCAGCTCTTCCTTGTAGGCCTCCTCGCCTTCCTCGCGGCGGATCTTCTCCTCCGCGGAGATGTACTCGCGGCCTGCCGCCTTCGCAGCCGCCTTCTGGTCCGCTACAATCGCGATATGGTCGATCTTGCTGAACTTCTCGACACCCATGAAGAGGAAGATTGCAAAGATGCCGGCGTAGCACAGCGTCTCGCCGCCGATGAAGACCCACGGCATGGCCGCGCGGAGGGCTTCATTTGTCTGCAGTGTGGACACATCGTAGTTCACGGCGCTTAAGACTCCGTTTAAAACGCCCGTGGTAAGGCCGGTCATGCCCGCCATGATCGCACCGTAGATCGTCATGGAGAGACCGTCCGTTCTGATGCCGTGAACCGCCTCCTGGTGGTCAAAGATATCCGCCAGAAGAGCCAGCGACAGGTACATCGCAGGTGTCGAGCCGAGGGCTTTGATGACAAATGAAACCACGACAACCATGAAATTGTGCGGGTTCACCATGCCGATTGCGCCGCCGACCACCGCCATGATCGCACCCGTGAGGATGGCTTTGCTCTTGCTGCCCAGCGCATTGGCCAGCGGAAGCGCAATCACCATGCCGACCGCCGTCGGGATCGCGCCGATGATTGCAAGCGTTCCCTGCAGCTGCCCGCCGTAAGCGACCGTGTAGTTGCCCATGGAGTCCGCGAACATGGCCGTGCAGAAATAGTTCTGTGAGATATTTTTGATCATGCCGCCGAACTGGTACAGGAAGAAGAAGACCATCATGATGACCCAGAATTTGTCGCCGAGGCAGATTTTCGCCTGCTCGCCGATCGGCGGGGCGGCTTTTGTCTCCGAAGCTTTTCCGATCGACTCCTCGGTGACGCGCTCGCGGGTGAAGAAGTACTCGATGAGGACGCCCACGAAGGTGATGATGATGAGCGCGATGACAAAGATCTTCCAGTGGCTGTAGGACGCCTGCGCATCGTAGATCGCCGCTCCGGTCTCATCCACGTAATACTGGATGGCGCCCGCGTCATTGGTAACCGGTGTTCCCTTGCCGCTCATGTCATAGACGAAGAGCAGCTTCAGGAAAAACGGCAGGATCATGCTGGAAAGACCCATGGCCGCCAGCATGGTCGCGTTGGAGATCGTTGCGAGAAGTCCCCTGTCCTTGCTGTTGCGGGTGGACAGGCTGACCAGCGCCGAGTGCGGCGTGTAGTACATCGGATAGGCAAATGCAAACCAGAGATTGTAGCCGATCGCGATGCAGACAAGCGCCCCCGTGTGCCACTCCGTGCCGGTGGAGCTGTACGGTGAAAATACAAACAGGAACAGCAGTGCAATAAGGCTGATCGGCACGCTGACTAAGAGCAGCGGACGAGCCTTCCCGTTTTTCGACTTGATGCTGTCCATAAGCCGGCCGACCAGGATGTTGCCGATGACCACGAAGATCACGGAGATGACCGGCAGCCAGGTGAAAAATGCGCTCGCCCACGAATTGATGTGCAGCACATCGGACATGTACTTATTAAAATAGTTGGAGAGCACCGAGTTCGCGAGGAGCGCGAGCGTCGGGCCTGCCAGGTAGCCGATCACACCCTCGGGGATCAACGTGACGTTGTTCTTCTTAATGAGGCTGGGCGGCAGCATATCGTAGATGCTGCCTTTTGAATTTTCTTTCATTTTACGGATTCCTTTTTATTATGCGAGATCAAACGATACGAAGTCGAAGGTTCCCTTACCCTCAAGGCTGAAGAAGAGCGCTTCTTTCTCCCCGAGGCCTTCCGGCAGCGTGCCGGTAAAGCTCTGCCCCGTCTTGCAGGTGTTAACCGGAATCCGGCAGATTATTTCGCCCTTCTCCTCCTTCCGGACCGTGACCGTCGCGCCGTCGCCGTAGCCCTGAAGGTTCACTGTGAGCGACCGTGTCTCCCGAAGGTCAAAGTACTTGAAGGCGACCGTGCAGTCCGTGCAGAAGTTCGAGATGTACTGGTCCGGTCCGCACTCGCGGTCCTTGCCCTTCTGGGTGATGAACGGACAGGATCTCCTCGGGTATTTCAGCATGCTAAGGAAACGGGTGCCGTTCTTCCCGTAGACGTTGCAGGCGCAGTAGGCCGGATAGTGTCCCTTGCCCGGGAGCGGTCCGCGGTTTAAGCCACAGGAGGTCATCTCCGCCTGGTAGAATTTGCCGTCCTCAAA
>DFFD01000001.1:5762-7105 GCA_002369495.1 Lachnospiraceae bacterium UBA3785
CGGATCTCCTCCGCGCAGGCCTGGCGGGAGGACTGCTTGCGGTTCGTGTGGCGGTGGTAGAAGATGTAATATTTTCCCTCGATCTCGATGAGGCTGCCGTGGGTGTTGCCGGTGTCCATGTGGGCGTGCTTCGTGTCCGGGACGCCCGGGAGGCCGATGTCGCCGCAGCTGATCAGGACGCCGCCGAACTCGAACCCTTCCGTAGGCTTGTCGCTCACCGCGTAGCAGAGGTTGTGGCTGTTTAAGGAGCTGTAAATGAAATAATACTTTCCGTTGAACTTCCGCATGGAGCTCGCCTCGCCGAACGGCTGCGGCTCGTAGGGGGTGCCCTTGGCCTTCTCGCCGGTCAGGACGCCCAGATAGTGGAGCTCGTCCCCGGAAATGACCGTCAGCATGTCGTTCGTGTCGATCTCGAACCACATCGGGCCCTCGGTGGTCGGCTTGGAGCCGTCCAGAAGGATTGGGTTGCCGCCGAAGGCGAAGCCGGTGTAGAGATAGAGCCTGCCGTCGTCGTCCTTAAGGCAGCCCGGGTCGAACTGGAAGGGCTCGTTTCTCTTGCCGATCGGCGTGCCGTCCTTGTATTTCACATAGCCGTAGAACTCATATTTTCCCGCAGGCTCGTCTGAGACCGCGACCGAAATCATCTTGGTGCCGCCCATGAAATAGTAGAGGTAATAGCGTCCGTCCGGGCCCACCACCATGTCCGGTGCCGCGAGGCCGTTCGTGATGCGGTTCTTCGGCGCGGCCGGGTCCTGGTCTCTTCTGAAAATCACGCCGTGGCAGGTCCAGTTCCCAAGGTCATCCACCGGAGCGGACCAGCAGACGTAATCGCCGAGGCAGAAGTTGATCCCGTTGAAGAGGTCGTGGGAGCCGTAGATGTAGACTCTCCCGTCCACGATGTGGGGTTCCGCGTCCGGGACATACTCCCAGCTGGGGAGATAGGGATTCAGGGCGTTTTTGGTCTTCATTTTGTCTCTCCTTTGTCAAATGATTTTTAAGCACCAAAGGACCCGAAGCCCACGGCTCCGAGTCCTTTGCATTTTTTATTTTATGCCTTTTTCTTCACGCTGAAGAAGGATGCCAGGCAGGCGAAAACCGCCGCGACGGCGAACGAGGCGAGCGCCTCAAGAGCACTCTGAAGGTCCGCCATGTTGGCCGCGTTGTTCTCGAAGGTCATGATGGCCGCGATCCCGTTGATGCGGGAGTTGGCCAGCGTGAGCAGCGCGAACATGAGGAGGGCCGGAGCCGCGATCGGAAGGATGTCCTTCCAGGTCGTCTTCTCCTCGCCGAGGAAGCACCAGATAAGGATCGCCGCTATAGCCAGAACGACAGCTCCGATCACG
>DFFD01000003.1 GCA_002369495.1 Lachnospiraceae bacterium UBA3785
GAAGAACCGTCCCCGATCACGTTGATTCTGAACACAAAACCTTCACAGGCATCCGCTACAATAAGAGCCATCCAATCATTAATAAACAACAGGAGGAAACATCATGCTTCAAAAAATGAAACCCGTCCTGCTCCCTCTCCTTCTCGGCTCTGTTCTTGTCTGCCTCTCCGGCTGCGGCGGCGAAACCGCCCTGAGCCCGAAGAGCACGCTCACCGCGGAATTTCTGAAGGTCGGCAAGGCCGACGCAATCATCCTGACCTGCGGCAGCGAAGTCATGGTTCTCGACGCCGGTGAGGCCGATGACGGCGCCGAGCTGGTCCGGGAGCTCACCGAAATCGGTGCTGAGCGGATCGATTACCTGATCATCACCCATTTTGATAAGGATCATGTCGGCGGCGCCGCCGCGCTCCTCGGCGCATTTGACGTCGGAACGATCATCCTCCCCGACTACGAAGGAACAACTCAGGATTACGCCCTGTTTACCGCGGCGCTGGAAAATGAAAACATTTCCCCTCTGCGTCTTGACGAGAACTATTCCTTCTCATTCGGCGATGCGTTCGTCACGGTCGAGCCGCCCTCTTCGTACGAGATCACGGACGAGACGGCCGAATACGACAACAACTTTTCGCTGATCACGACCATCGTACACGGCGAGAACCGGCTGCTCTTCATGGGAGACGCCGAGAAAGCGGCGATCAAAGACTGGCTCAGCAGGGGAAATGCTGCCGGCTGCACCCTCCTCAAGGTCCCGCACCACGGCGTTTACAACAAGGCTCTCCCCGACCTCATCGAAACAGTCTCGCCGGAGTACGCCGTGATCTGCGACTCCTCGAAGAATCCGGCTGACACGGAGACGCTTGATCTGCTCACGCCGGTCTCCTCGGTGTACGAGACGAAGGACGGCAATGTGACGGTGGTCTCTGACGGGAGGACGCTGACGGTGTCGCAGTGAAAAATGGCTTGGGGACGGTTCCTGGGGGACGGTTCTTGAAAGCCGGGCTGCAAAAATGCAGCCCGGCTTTCAAGAACCGTCCCTGGGAACCGTCCCTATATTTCTCACTCCCTCAGCAGATCATTCTGGTAAAGGAGCGTCAGCATCAGTTTCTTCTCCTCGCCGGACTCGTTAAAGCGGATCTTCACCGTGTCGCCGGCGACCTCTGTCACAACGCCCTCGCCGAAATACCGGTGAGAGACGATCAGTCCCTCTCCGATTCCCTCCCGGAAACGGGCGTACCCGGCCTCATCAAACCCCGCCTTCTTCGCCCGGTAGGAAACCGGCCGGCGTCCGGCCTGGGCAGCCGGCTTTTCCGCCGTCTCCGCGGTCCGGAAAAACTCATCGACAAAGACGGACTTTCCCGGCAGGGAAAATATCGCCAGCTGATCCTTCGCCCGCGTCACTCCGACGAAGAAGAGCCGCCTCTCCTCCTCAAATGCCCGCCATTCCGGCGACACATTTTCCCGCCTGCCTTTGCCCGGCCTTGCCGATGCCGGCGGGATCGTCTCCGGAAACAGGCCGTCGCGGACGTCGATCATATACACATTTTTGTATTCAAGGCCCTTCGATGCGTGGATCGTCGAGAGGATGAAGTTTACGGAGGGGTCATTTTCCTTTTCGCGGAGCTTTGCGTTCAGCTCATCAAGCCGCCTTAAGAGCTCTCCCGGGCTCTTCGTCCCTTCTCCGATCTGCCGAAGAATGAAAAGCTTGCTGTCCCGCGCGCCGGATCTGGCCAGATAATCCCGGTACCCCATGAAATCCGCGATCCGCCGGATCGCCGCCTCGCCCGAATCCGCGGGCAGCTCCTTCAGGTGCTTCTCAATCGCCTTCACGCTCCGCATGGTCGCGGCGGGCAGATTTCCGTTGGCGGCGGCCGCCTCCAGCGGGGAAATGCCCAGCTGCATGGCGAGGGCGGCGGCGCGGTTTGCATTTTCCCGGCTCAGATACATCGAAAGTTTGTAGTAGATTCTCATAAAGAGGTCGGTGTCCGCCGGATTTTCCGCAAAACGGATGATGTCGGAGACGTCTCTCACGACCCTGCTGCTGAAAAATGTCAGATCCGCGCTCCGCACCCGGTAAGGGATCCCCTTCCGCTCGAGAAGGTCGATGAGCGGCAGCGCGCTCTCATTGTCCCGATAAAGAACCGCCGTCTCCTCATCCGCATCAGCGGCGACCTTGAGCAGGTAGCTGTACTGGGCCTTCCGGCCTTTCAGCACCACCTTCCGCACCTGGTTTGCGCCTTCGCGGCTCGAGACCATGTGCTTTTCGTGGCGCAGGTAATTGCGGCTGATGAAGCGGTCCGCCATCGCGACGATATTTTTGTCTGAGCGGAAATTTTCCTCCATGAGCAGCACCTTTGCGCCGGGATGATCGGTCTCAAAACTGAGGAGCGCGTCCGGGTAAGCCGCGCGGAACCCGTAAATGCTCTGGTCTTCGTCGCCGACCATGAAGAGGTTTGCATTTTCACCGGCCAGGAGTGCGATGATCGCGTGCTGAATCTTCGACGTGTCCTGGGCCTCGTCCACGCAGATATAGGGGTATTTTTTCCTGAAAAATGAAAGCACCTCAGCGTCCCGCCTCAGAATATTAAGCGCGTAGACCATCTGGTCGTCGTAATCCATGAGGCCTTCGGCCCGGAGACGCGCGCTGTAAGCCCGGAAAATGTCGGAAATCCGGCAATCCGTCTCCGCATTCAGGGCTTCGAGCTCCTCCGGCGAGAGCATCCGGTTTTTGATGTAGGTGATGAGGCGGCGGACATTCATAAGATCGCTCTCAGCGGCGTAATCGTCCATGACCTCATGGTAGATCTCCGAGAGGATCGCCGCGATCCGCCGCTCGTCGGTCAGGAGCTCGAACGGCTTCCGCCCTACCCGCCTGCCGTAAATGGCGATGATCTTCGCGCAGATCCCGTTGA
>DFFD01000006.1:0-953 GCA_002369495.1 Lachnospiraceae bacterium UBA3785
TCCGGCTTCGGCGGCTCCTGGCAGTGCGAGCAGCCGCCCGCGCTCCCGCAGGAGGTACAGTGCCCGCTGCAGCCGGCACAGCCGCCGGACTTCGCCTCCCTTATGAGGAAGCGCACGCAGACGTATACCAGCATAAGGACGAGCCCGCCCGCGATGATGTTGCCCAGAATCGGAGAAATCATGATAAACAGTCCTTTCCGTTAATCAGCCCACAGCCGCATCGACGGAGGTGAGGCTCGCTGTGCCCTTCTCCGGGACATAGCCCTTGCGGACCAGCAGGTAGATGACAGCTGCAAGCGCCGCGATCGCCAGGATCGTGCCGAGACCGAAGCCGACCTCGCCGGCGATGAGGCCGCCGATGTTGTAGACGATGAGCGCGACGACGTAGGCCCAGAGGGTCATGTAGCCGATGGCAGCCCAGGTCCACTTCGCGTTGTTCATTTCACGCTTGATCGCGCCGATAGCCGCGAAGCAGGGTGCGCAGAGCAGGTTGAAGCACATGAAGGCGAATCCTGCCGCCGGCGTGTAGTCGCGGGCGACCTTGTCCCAGATCTGCTCGCCGTTCTCGCCGAGCTCGTCCTCGCCGTCCTGATCGTCATAGTTGTAGAGGACGCCGAAGGTGCCGACGACTTCTTCCTTGGCGACAAGGCCGGTGACAGTGGCGACGGCGGGTCTCCATTTTCCGAAACCGAGAGGCGCAAAGACCGGGGAGATCGTGTTGCCGACGGACGCAAGGATCGAATCATCCATGTAGGTGACTTCCTCCGCGTCGATGCCCATGCGGTCCGCGACGGACTCGACGTAGGCTTCATTGTCCGCAAGTCCCTGCTCGTCCCAGATGTTGCCGACCATGCCGAACTGCCCGTTGGCCGTGCCGAAGTTCGAGAGGAACCAGATGATGATCGAGGAGATCACGATGACCGAGCCCGCGCGCTTGATGAAGGACCAGCCGC
>DFFD01000006.1:1006-2476 GCA_002369495.1 Lachnospiraceae bacterium UBA3785
AGGACCAGCCGCGCTCCCAGGTCGCGCGAAGGACGTTGCCGACCGACGGGATGTGGTAAGCCGGAAGCTCCATGACGAACGGGGACGGCTCGCCGGCAAATGCCTTGAACTTCTTCAGCATGATGCCGGAAATGACGATCGAACCGATGCCGATAAAATAGGCGGATGCCGCGATGAGCGGGGACTCGCCGAAGATAGCGCCCGCAATCAGGCCGATGATCGGCAGCTTGGCGCCGCAGGGCATGAAGGTCGTGGTGAAGAGGGTCAGCTTTCTGTCGCGGTCATTTTCGATCGTGCGGGAAGCCATGACGCCCGGGATGCCGCAGCCGGTCGCGACCAGGCAGGGGATGAACGACTTGCCCGAGAGACCGAACTGGCGGAAGATGCGGTCCATGACAAATGCAACGCGCGCCATGTAGCCGATGTCCTCGAGGATCGCGAGGAGCAGGAAGAGGACCAGCATCTGCGGGACGAAGCCTAAGACCGCGCCGACGCCGGCGACGATGCCGTCCTGGATGAGGCCGTAGAGGACGCCGCCCTCCGCGACGTTCAGGGCTCCGAGGAGGCCGTCAACGAGGCCCGGGACCCACTCGCCGAAGATCACGTCGTTGGTGAAATCCGTTGCCGCGGTGCCGATGGAGACCGACCAGCCGCCCATCGCAATCGCGTACATGCAGAACATGATCAGCGCGAAGATCGGGAGACCGAGGATCCGGTTCGTGACGATCCGGTCGATCTTGTCGGAGACGGACATGCCGTGCTTCTCGCCGGCCTTCACGACCGACTTTTCGACGACCTTGCCGATGTAGTTGTATCTCTGGTTCGTGATGATGCTCTCCGAATCGTCGTCCAGCTTCTTCTCGACCGCCTCGATGATCGCTTCCGCGGCCTTGCGGTCCGCCTCGGAGAGGTTCATGGTCTCGATGGCCTTCCCATCGCGCTCGAACACCTTGACCGCGTACCAGCGGAGGAGCCCCTCATCGACCTTGCCCTTAAGGATATCTTCGATCCCGGTGAGCGCCTTCTCGACCTCGCCGTCAAACACCGGCGGGAGGCTGACCGTCTTCTTCGCCCTGGCGGCGTCAGCGGCCATTTTCGCGGCTTCGAGGCTGTTTTCATTTTTCAGGGCGGAGATCTCAACAGCCTTGCAGTTCAGCTCAGAAGCGAGCTTTTTGATATCGATCCTGTCCCCGTTCTTCCTCACAAGGTCCATCATGTTGACCGCAAGGACGACCGGGATGCCGAGCTCGATGAGCTGGGTGGAGAGATACAGGTTTCTCTCGATGTTCGTGCCGTCGACGATGTTGAGGATCGCGTCCGGCTTCTCATTGACGAGGTAGGTGCGGGAGACGACCTCCTCGAGCGTGTACGGGGACAGCGAGTAGATGCCCGGCAGGTCCTGGATGACCACCTCCGGATCGCTCTTCAGCTTGCCTTCCTTCTTTTCGACCGTGACGCCGGGCCAGTTGC
>DFFD01000006.1:2580-5587 GCA_002369495.1 Lachnospiraceae bacterium UBA3785
TTGCCGCTGTTCGGGTTGCCGGCGAGTGCAATTTTGATGCTCATGGTATTCCCTCCTCCGTTATGTCTTATTCAACTTCAATCATCTCGGCGTCGCCCTTGCGGATCGACAGCTCGTAGCCGCGGATGTTCAGCTCCATCGGGTCGCCGAGCGGTGCGACTTTTCTCACGTAGATCTCGACGCCTTTCGTGATGCCCATGTCCATGATGCGGCGCTTGACCGGGCCTTCCCCGTAGAGCTTTTTGACCTTGCAGGTCTCGCCGACCCTGACGTCTCTCAGTGTTTTCATTTTTCTCCCTCCGTAGTAATTAGAATACAATAACCCTCATCGCCATTGAGCGGTCGAGTGCCACGCGGCTGTCTTTCACAAGGACGATCACGTTTCCGTTCGTGTTGCTGACGATTTTCACCTCGGTTCCGGCGACAAATCCGAGCTCTCCGAGGTGCTGGCGCACCGCATCCGAGCCGGAAATGCGCTGAATCGTCACAATATCGCCTGTTTTCAGCATTGTGATCGGCATCAGTATCTCCTTTCTCCCTGCGCTTTCGGGTCATCTTCCTGCGCTCTTTTCCCAGTAAAAAGCGCACAGCTGTTAGTGCTTACTAAGTCTATACGGGCACAGTTTAATACAGCTAACCTGTTCTGTCAAGGGTCCGCGCGCATTTTCGGGATTTTTTTTGAAAAAAAGCTTCTCAAAGACCGCCTCCTTTGTGTTATAATCCTGAAAATGAAAACCGCCCATATTAATAAGGAAAGGAAACAGCATGTCACGCACCCTCACCGACCGCCAGATCATCGAGCGCAGCATCATCAAGAAATACCGGAAGGAGCTCTGGGGCCCCTTCATCACCGCGGTGACCCGCTACGAGCTCATCGAGGCCGGGGACAGGATCGCGGTCTGCATCTCCGGGGGCAAGGACTCGATGCTGATGGCCAAGCTCATGCAGCAGCTGCAGCGGATCTCGAAGGTGCCGTTCGAGGTCATTTTCCTCAGCATGGACCCCGGCTACAGCCCGGAAAACCGCAAAAAAATAAAGGAGAACGCCGAACGCCTCGGCATTCCCCTCACGGTATTCACTTCCGATATATTTGAGGTCGCGAACAGCCAGGACCACGGCTCGCCCTGCTACCTCTGCGCAAGGATGCGGCGCGGGCACCTCTACTCGAAGGCGCGGGAGCTCGGCTGCAACAAGATCGCGCTCGGGCACCACCTGAGCGATGTGATCGAGACGGTTGTCATGGCCATGTTCTGGAGCTCGAAGCTCGAGACGATCATTCCGAAGCTGCACAGCACGAATTTTCCGGGGATGACCCTTATCCGCCCGATGTACGGGATCCGGGAGGCGGACGTCATCGCCTGGGCGAACTACAATCACCTGGATTTCATCCGCTGCGCCTGCCGGTTCACGGAGAATGCCGCGACCGCCGGCCGCGAGACCGACTCGAAGCGCAAGGAGACGAAGATGCTCCTCGCCGAGCTCAAAAAGACGAATCCGGAGATCGAGACCAGCATCTTCAACGCGGTCCACGCGGTCCAGCTGGACACCTTCCCCGGGTTCAAGACCGACGGAGAGATGCACTCGTTCCTCGAGCACTTTAACACTGCACCTCGCTGCTAAGGGGACGGTTCTTCACCCGTTGGGGGACGGTTCTTCAACGGGTGAAGAACCGTCCCCCAACGGGTGAAGAACCGTCCCCAAACCGTTGAACCGCTCAGCTCCTCCCCCCGAAGAAATTCGAGATGTTCGCCAGAGGGCCCAGCACGTCGGACATCCGGGCGATCGACTCGTTCAGCTTGTCGATGTCGATCTCCTGCACCTTCGAGAGCGCCTCGCCGACCGCATCCATGTTGTCCTCGACGAGGGTGTTTACATTTCCCACCATCTGGTCGATCCCGTTCATCGTCGCCGACAGCTGCCGCATCGTGCCGCTCATCTCCTCCATCGCGGCGAGCGCCGGCGGGAGGACAGAAAACGCGGCATACGCGAGCACGGAAGCGCACACGATCATCGCGATCATCGAGGCCGCGAGCATCCGCGTCCGTCTTCTGCCGCTCTTCACCAGCTCCACAAGCAGTTCTTTCTCGGTCATTTCGTTCAGATCTTTCTTCATGGCTTCCTCCTTTTCTGTGCGTTTCAAGGTCCGTTTCCGGCACATTTTCCTCTTAAGGTAAACATAACATTCCCCCAAAACACTGTCAATTCGATTTGTAAAATCTCTATAAAACCTGATTAAGTTCCTGTAAAAATACAGAAATTCACTGGATTTTTGCCGCAAAAGGTATATAATGAAGTGCACCGCAGGCGGTATATTGTATACATGTTTTTAACAGGAGGCATCTTGCAGTGAAAAAGGCATTGCAGGCAATCAATTTCGGGCATCTTGCGCCCGCCGCAATATACGGAACTTTTTACCTTCTCTGGTTTGACTTCCTTGAGGAGATGCCCCAGCGCGAATTCATCGTTCTGGGAGGCGAGATGGACAGGGCGATCCCCTTTATCGAGGCGTTCGTCATCCCCTATCTCTCCTGGTTCCTCTTCATGCTCGTGTTCGGCGTCTGGCTCAACTTCACGGACCGCGACGCCTACGACCGGATGATCACCTGCTGCATGGTCGGCATGACGTTCTTCCTCATCGTCTCGACGCTGGTTCCGACCGCCGTCGAGCTGCGCCCCAGCTACATCGGGCGCTCCAATATCTTCACCCGCCTCTGCCGGGTCCTCTGGCAGACGGACACACCCACGAACGTGTGGCCGAGCATTCACGTGTTCAACACCGCGGTGATCACGGTGTCGGTTCTGCGGTCGAAAGGTTTTGAAAATGCAAACCTCCCCGCCCGCGCCGCCCTCGTCACCTGGGCCGCGCTGATCATCCTCTCGACCGTCTTCATCAAGCAGCACTCACTGCTGGATGTTCTGGCCGGCGGGATCCTCGCGGCGGTCACGACCCTCTTCGTCTGGGAGTTTGACTGCGTGCTCCGCTTCCGCCGCTGGGACGCCTTCCTCG
>DFFD01000058.1:0-5276 GCA_002369495.1 Lachnospiraceae bacterium UBA3785
TTCGGCGGCGAGGTCGAGCGCGTTCTCAAGATGGTGAACGGCGTGATCCTGCTCGTCGACGCGTTCGAGGGCACCATGCCGCAGACCAAATTCGTCCTCAAGAAGGCGCTGGACCTGGATCTCCCGGTGATCGTCTGCATCAACAAGATCGACCGGCCTGAGGCGCGCCCGGAGGAGGTCGTCGACGAGGTGCTGGAGCTCCTCATGGACCTCGACGCTTCGGACGAGCAGCTCGAGTGCCCCTTCCTCTACGCGTCCGCCCGCGAGGGCACCTGCGTCAGGGATCTCGGGGACGAACCGAAGGATCTTTCCCCGCTCTTTGAGACGATCATCGATTACATCCCCGCACCGGAGGGAGATCCCGAGAGGGGGACGCAGGTTCTCATTTCCACGATCGATTACAACGAGTATGTCGGCCGGATCGGTATCGGCAAGGTCGACAACGGCGAGATCGCGGTCGGCCAGGAGATCGTCCGGGTGAACTACCACGACAAATCCATCCACGAGAAGACCAGGATCACAAAGCTTTACGAGTTCGACGGCTTAAAGAAGGTGGACGTCGAGCGGGCGGGCGTCGGATCCATCGTCGCGATCTCCGGCATCGGAGACCTGCAGATCGGCGACACGATCTGCGTGCCCGGCGATGAGCGGCCGATCCCGTTCCAGAAGATCTCCGAGCCGACGATCGCGATGAACTTCGTGGTCAACGACAGCCCGTTTGCTGGCCAGGAGGGCACCTACTGCACGTCAAGGCAGGTCCGTGAGAGACTGTTCCGCGAGCTGAACACGGACGTCTCCCTGAGAGTCTCCGACACGGAGAGCACGGACACCTTCCGGGTCGCGGGAAGAGGCGAGCTGCACCTCTCGGTCCTCATCGAGACGATGCGCAGAGAAGGCTATGAATTCGCGGTCTCCAAGGCGGAGGTCATCATGAAGACCGACGAGAAGGGGCGCAGGCTTGAGCCAATCGAGAGCTGCTACGTGAACGTGCCCCAGGACTACTCCGGGACCGTGATCAGCATGCTCTCGGAGAGAAAGGGCGAGCTCGTCGGTATGAGCACCTTAAGCGACGGCTCGGTGCGCCTTGAATTTTCCATCCCGGCGCGCGGCCTCATCGGAGTGCACGGCAATTTCCTGACTGCGACGAAGGGAACCGGCGTCATGAACTCGGTCTTCGACAAATATGCGCCTTACAAGGGGGACATTACCTTCCGCAAGAACGGTTCGCTCATCGCGTTCGAGAGCGGCGAGGCGGTCACCTACGGGCTCTTCGCGGCCCAGGAGCGCGGCGCGCTCTTCATCGGACCGAACACCAAGGTCTACGCGGGCATGGTCGTCGGCGAGAGCGCAAAGCCGGAGGATATCGAAATCAACGTCTGCAAGACCAAGCATCTGACCAACACGCGCTCCTCGAACGCGGACGAGGCGCTGACGCTGACGCCGCCGCGCATCCTCTC
The DNA here is from genome assembly GCA_002369495.1 of Lachnospiraceae bacterium UBA3785. Classification (GTDB taxonomy): domain Bacteria; phylum Bacillota; class Clostridia; order Lachnospirales; family Lachnospiraceae; genus Chordicoccus. Next base: position 1,458 of record DFFD01000058.1, read on the forward strand.
GCTCGAGCAGGCGCTCGACTATATCGACGCGGACGAGTACCTGGAAGTCACGCCGAAGTCGCTGCGCATCCGGAAGAGGATCCTCGACTCCAGGCTCCGCAAGCGCGCGAACATGCAAAGGTGAGGTCATGGCGAAGGAGAAAGCGGTCAAGACAAACGCAATGCGCATGCTTGACAAAATGAAGATCCCCTATGAGGTCCTCTCGGTGGACCTCGCGGAGTTCGTCGACGGCGTCACGATGGCGAATCTTGAGGGAGTACCCGCCGAGCAGTCCTTCAAGACGCTGGTCATGCAGGGAAAGAGCCGCGAGCATTACGTGTTCGTGCTGCCCTGCGACCGGGAAGTGGATCTGAAAAATGCCGCGAAGGCTGTCGGCGAGAAGAGCGTCGAGATGATCCCGGTGAAGGACATCACGGCCGTGACCGGCTACGTGCGGGGCGGCTGCAGCCCGCTCGGGATGAAGAAGAAATTTGTGACAGTCCTCGCGGAGGAAGCTCTTCAGTTTGAGGAGATCTACGTGAGCGGCGGAAAGATCGGAACGTCGATCCGCCTTAAGACGAAGGATCTCATGCGGGCCGCGGAGGCAAAGACTGCAAAGTTTACGGTATAAGGCGGCAGAGGAGGCAATCCTGCCGCAGAAGGAGGTATATATGGTAAGAGTTATTCTGCACGGTGCCAGCGGGCACATGGGCCAGGTCGTGACGGACATGATCGCACAGGATCCGGACGCGGTGATCGTCGCGGGGATCGACGCGGTTGACCGCGGAAACCGGACCTATCCGGTATACACGAACGCGGCGGACTGCCATGAGGAGGCCGATGCGGTCATCGATTTTTCGACGGCGAAGGCAGTCGACGGGCTGCTTGACTTCTGCGCAAACCGGAAGCTTCCGCTTGTTCTCTGCACGACCGGACTTACGGAGGAGCAGCTTCGGAAGGTGGATGACGTCTCGAAGCAGATCGCGATCCTGCGCTCCGCGAACATGTCCCTGGGCGTCAACCTCCTCATCAAGCTCTTAAAGCAGGCGGCTTCGGTCCTCTCGCCGAACGGCTACGACGCGGAGATCGTCGAGATGCACCACAGGCGCAAGATCGACGCGCCGAGCGGCACGGCTCTCGCCCTGGCGGACGCCGTCAACGAAGGCGCGGGCAGCGGCTATCACTACACGTATGACCGCAGCGAGCGCCACGAGAAGCGGGATCCGAAGGAGATCGGCATCTCCGCAGTCCGCGGCGGGACGATCGTGGGCGTCCACGACGTCATTTTCGCCGGCGAGGACGAGGTGATCGAGTTTACGCATACTGCCTATTCGCGGGCTATTTTCGCGAAGGGCGCCGTCCAGGCAGCAAAATTCCTGGCCGGCAGGGAAGCGGGCATGTACGATATGTCCGATGTGATCGGCTGATGATGACGGGGCTGCGGTGCAGCCCCATTTTCTCTATTCGGAGGTTCTTATGCAGTTTCGGCCATGTATCGACATTCACAACGGCAAGGTGAAGCAGATCGTCGGCGGATCGCTCCAGGATGCAGGCGATTACGCCAGGGAGAATTTTGTCTCGGAAAAGCCCTCCTCCTGGTATGCGGAAATGTTCCGCCGCGACGGACTCATCGGAGGCCATGTGATCCTTCTGAACGGAAAGGATTCGCCGCACTTTGAGGCGACGCGGGCTGCCGCCGCGGAGGCGCTCGCGGCATATCCGGGCGGGCTCATGGTCGGCGGGGGGATCAACGCGGAAAATGCCGCCTCCTGGCTCGACGCCGGCGCCTCCCACGTGATCGTGACCTCCTACGTCTTCCGCGACGGGCGGATCAATATGGACAATCTGCGCGCGCTCACGGAAAATGCCGGCCGCGAGCACGTCGTCCTCGACCTCTCCTGCCGGAAGAGGGACGGGCTCTATTACATCTGCACGGACCGCTGGCAGAAGTTCACGGACACGGCGCTAAGCCCTGCGCTTCTTCGGGAGCTTTCCGCTTACTCAGACGAGTTCCTGGTCCACGGGATCGACGTGGAGGGGAAAGGGAACGGCTTCGACCGGGAGCTGGTGCGTCTTCTTGCGGATTTCGCCGCGGAAAATGAAACCCCCGTCACCTACGCCGGCGGCATCCGCGACATGGACTCCCTCCGGGAGCTTTCCCGGCTCGGAGGCAGCCGCATCCACGCGACGGTGGGATCGGCGCTCGACATCTACGGCGGGGCGATGTCCTACCGCGAGGCAGTGCGGTTCTGCGCGGGCACATGATGATTATACATTTTGTGAAAAGTGTATTAAATTTTCTAAATCCTTGCATTTTTTGATAAAAAAGGCTATAATAAAGGCAGGCGGTAGGGGTTCATTTTCCGCCGAGTAAATTGCAAAGGATGTGACAATATGAAGTTTGTGATCAGCGGCAAAAACCTTGTAGTCAGCGACAATCTCCGGCAGACGGTCGAGAAAAAGCTCGGCAAGCTGGATCGTTACTTCTCCCCGGACACCACCTGCACGGTGACGCTCTCGGTCGAGAAAGAAAGGCAGAAGGTGGAAGTCACCGTACCGGTGAAGGGCAGCATCATCCGTTCCGAGCAGGTCAGCAACGACATGTACGTGTCCATCGACCTGGTTGAGGAAGTTATCGAGAGGCAGCTGAAAAAATACAAGAACAAGATCATCGACAAGCACCAGAACGGCGGAGATTTCTCCCAGTCCTTCATCGAGGACGTTTACGAGGTCGATGACGAGGAGATCCGCATCATCCGCACCAAGAAGTTCGAGATCAAGCCGATGTATCCGGAGGACGCCTGCGTGCAGATGGAGCTCCTGGGCCACAACTTCTTCGTCTTCAACAACGCAGAGACGGGCGAGACCAACGTGGTCTACAAGAGAAAGGGCGGCACGTACGGGCTGATCGAGCCGGAGTACTGATACAGAGTATAAGAGCGCGGCGGGACCTGAGGGTCCTGCCGCTTTTTTTAGGGACGGTTCCCACCGGCCGCCGTTGGCGGCCTCCCAGGAACCGTCCCCGGGGTTGCGGCGGCCTCCCAGGAACCGTCCCCGGGGCTGCGGCGGCCTCCCAGGAACCGTCCCCGGCTTCTCCCACAAAACCCAAAAGAGGCATTGAGAAATCCGCGATAAAGTGCTATGATGTAAGGCGACTGTATTCACTTATAAAATAACGCGCCGGCGGAGAACCGGGTCCGGCGCATAACGCAAGGAGAACCTTACATGGGCATATTTACGAAATTATTCGGGACACACAGCGACCATGAGCTGAAGCGCATCAAGCCGATCGTCGACAGGATCGAGAGCCTGCGGCCTGAGATGATGGCGCTCTCGGACGCGGAGCTTCAGGCGAAGACCCCGTATTTTAAGGAGAGGCTCGCGGGTGGCGAGACGCTCGACGACCTGCTCCCGGAAGCCTTCGCGGTCTGCCGCGAGGCGGCAAGGAGGACGCTGGGGATGGAGCATTTCCGGGTCCAGCTGATCGGCGGCATCATCCTTCACCAGGGCCGCATAGCGGAAATGAAAACCGGTGAAGGAAAAACCCTCGTCTGCACACTGCCGGCCTACCTCAACGCGCTTGAGGGCAAGGGCGTCTGCGTCGTCACGGTCAACGACTACCTGGCAAACCGTGACGCGGAGTGGATGGGTGCCGTCCACCGCTTCCTCGGCCTCACCGTCGGATGCGTCCTGCAGCCGATGAAGCCGGACGAGCGGAGAGAGCAGTACAACTGTGATATCACCTACATCACCAACAACGAGCTCGGGTTCGACTACCTGCGCGACAACATGGTCATTTACAAGAAGCAGCTCGTCCAGAGAGGGCTTCATTACGCGAT
>DFFD01000058.1:5383-6372 GCA_002369495.1 Lachnospiraceae bacterium UBA3785
CTCATCGACGAGGCGAGGACGCCGCTGATCATTTCCGGCCAGAGCGGCAAATCCACCAAGATCTACGAGGTCTGCGATATTCTGGCCCGCCAGCTGCACCGCGGCGAGGCCTCCGGCGAGATGACCAAGATGGCAGCCATCATGGGCGAGGAGATCACTGAGACCGGCGACTTCATCGTGAACGAGAAGGACAAGCTGGTCACCCTCACCGAGGAAGGCGTCAAAAAGGTCGAGCAGTTCTTCCACATCGACAATCTCTCCGATGCGGAGAACCTTGAGATCCAGCACAACGTGGACCTCGCGCTCAGGGCCAACTATCTGATGCACAGGGACCAGGATTACGTCGTGAAGGACGATCAGGTCCTGATCGTCGATGATTTCACGGGCCGCATCATGCCGGGCCGCCGCTACTCTGACGGTCTCCACCAGGCGATCGAGGCCAAGGAGCATGTGAAAGTCAAGCAGGAGTCCAAGACGCTCGCGACGATCACCTTCCAGAACTTCTTCAATAAATTCGAGAAGAAGGCCGGCATGACCGGTACTGCCCTCACCGAGGAGCAGGAGTTCCGCGACATCTACGGCATGGACGTCGTCTCGATCCCGACCAATGTGCCGGTTAAGCGTATCGACTACGAGGACGCGGTCTTCAAGACCAAGAAAGAGAAATATCACGCGGTCGTCGAGGCTGTCAAGGAAGCCCACGCTAAGAACCAGCCGGTCCTGGTCGGCACGATCACGATCGATGTGTCGGAGCATATTTCCAAACTCTTAAAGCGCGAGGGCATTCCGCACAACGTGCTGAACGCGAAGTATCACGAGCTTGAAGCCGAGATCGTCGCCCACGCCGGCGAGGCAGGTGCGGTCACGATCGCGACCAACATGGCCGGCCGAGGCACCGACATCAAGCTGGACGACGTCTCCCGCGCGGCGGGCGGTCTCAGGATCGTCGGCACCGAGCGCCACGAGTCCCGCCGTATCGACAACCAGCT
>DFFD01000058.1:6437-8256 GCA_002369495.1 Lachnospiraceae bacterium UBA3785
GGCCGTTCCGGCCGTCAGGGCGATCCGGGCGAGTCGCGGTTTTACATTTCCCTTGAGGACGACCTCATGAGGCTCTTCGGCTCGGAGAGGCTGATGTCCACCTTCGATGCGCTCGGTGTTGAGGAAAATGAACAGATCGAGCACAAAATGCTCTCCAAAGCCATCGAGCAGGCCCAGAAGAAAATCGAGAGCAACAACTTCGGCATCCGCAAAAATCTTCTCGAGTATGACCGCGTCAACAACGACCAGCGCGAAGTCATCTACGCGGAGAGAAAGAAGGTGCTGGACGGCGACAACATGCGCGACGTCGTCATGAACATGATGAACGAAGTGGTCGCGCGCAAGGTGGATGCAAGCCTTGCCGACGACCAGGATCCGGAAGACCAGATCGAGAACCTCGCGAACCTGACGAGAAACCTCACGCCGATCATCCCCGTGAAGCCGATCACGGCCGAATCCGTCAGGGGCATGAGCCGCGACAAGATCAAGCAGGCCCTGAAGGAGGAAGCGGCGGCGCTCTACGCGGCCAAGGAAGCGGAGTTTACGGACATCGAGCAGATGCGCGAGATCGAGCGTGTCGTGCTCCTCAAGGTTATCGACGCCCGCTGGATGAACCATATCGACGATATGGAGCAGCTGCGCCAGGGCATCGGACTGACCGCCTACGCACAGCGCGACCCGAAGGTTGAGTACCGCATGGTCGGTTTCGAGATGTTCGACGAGATGACCGAGAACATCCAGGAGGAGACCCTCCGCGTGCTCTACCACGTCCGGATCGAGCAGAAGATCGAGCGCGAGGAGCAGGCGAAGCCGATGGCGACCAACAAGGACGATTCCGTCGCCAAAAAGCCGGTCACGCGCAAGAAAAAGAAGATCTATCCGAACGATCCGTGCCCGTGCGGGAGCGGAAAGAAATACAAGAACTGCCACGGCGCGAAGGGGGCAGCTCCGCTGGATTTGTGATGACGGCAGTAAGCTGGGGAGCAGGCAGCCGTTGTCTTTAATGAGGGGTATAAATAATGAAAATGCTGATCGTCTACGCGAGCAGGGGAGGAGCGGCGAAGCATGCCGCCTCTCTCCTTGCGCGCCATTTTGACAGTCCGGACGTCCGGGACCTCCGGGAGGAGTCGCCGGATCCTTCGGGGTATGATTTTGTCATTTTCGGGAGCGGGATCCGCTTCGGCGTGATCTACCGGGAGCTCTCGGACTGGCTGGACCGCTACTGGGATGTCCTCCGGCGCAAACCGAAGGCGGTTTTCATTTGCAATGTGTTCATGGAGGAGGCGGAGAGCCTCATCCGGAACAATTTTTCTCTGCGGCTCCGGAACAGCTCGATCGCCATCGATTCGCTGGGCGGGGAGTTCGATCCGGCGCGCCTTTCGCGGGCGGACCGCATGCTGGCCTACGCGAGGAAGCGGGAGCTGCTGTCGCCGGGGCTCACCGAGATGACGCCCTGCATCCTGACGGGAAGGGTCGAGCAGTTCCTCCGGGACATCGACGATTACCTGGAGCTCGGGTCCTCGAGCAGTGTGCGGCCGGGGAGCATCGCGGCGATCGGGGAGGAGTAAAGAGGGGACACTGTGAGAAATATGATCACTGGGACGGCTTTCAGGCCGTCCTTTTTTGTTGAGGAAGGCAGAGATGGTTTGTGCGGGGGTGCATTTTCAGCAGAATTACGCTTGAACAGGGCAGGAGAAGGAACAGAAGCGTAATATTGAGCACCGCAGGATACAGATTTACGCTTGATATAAGCGAAAAGTCGGCTCAAGGCGTAATGCAGACAGGAGTGTGAGGCATGAATACGCTAAATATCAGGCAG
>DFFD01000214.1 GCA_002369495.1 Lachnospiraceae bacterium UBA3785
ATATCTACGCGGCGGCCGTCTCGATAGACGAGGCGATCCGCGAGGCGGCTTACCGGCGGACGCACGGCATCGGGGAAGCCCCGCGGCAGGGCCGCGCCGGCGACCCGGTCTATTCAGCTTACAGCTACGCTGAGGATATGACGAAGAAGCAGCGCACATTTCTGGTGAGGCGCCTTAAGATGCTGGGCGCCGAGGAGCGGAAGTTCGCCTGCATCATGGAGGCTTTCGAGAGCCTGCCCCCGTCTTCCAGGGAATTTCTGCTCGATAAATTTCAGCACAGCCTGACAAATGAAGAGCTGCATGAGCGGTACATCGGAAAACTCTCCGGGGAGGAGAGCGGGACGGCGGTCAGGCGCCGTGTCGAGAAGCGGTACAATCACCTGATTGGGCTTATTATGGAAAAATGCACCTACACACCGCCGGAGCGGACAGGAAAGACAGGCCATTAAATTCAAAGAATGGCTTGTCTTTCATTTTGCAAAACTTTATAATGGGAACATGGTGAATTTACTTGAATTAAGAGACCGTATCGACACAGTTGATGCGCAGCTTCTCGATCTCCTTAAGGAACGCTACGGGATCGTGAAAGAGGTGGCGGAGTACAAGGCAGCGAACGGGCTGCCTGTTTATGATGCCGCAAGGGAAGAGGCGAAGATCGCAAAAGTAAGGCAGCAGGCGGAAGAGGAAGGGCTGGCCTGCTACTACGAGAAGATCTTCCGCGCCGTCATGGAGGCAAGCCGGGACTCCGAGGAGCTGGATATTAAGAAGAATAAGCAGAAACTTTAAAATAAGGAACGGAGGAGTTATTTTTATGGCTGTCACTACATTTGCCGCGATCGACATCGGCTCCTACAATATTTCCATGGAGATATTTGAAGTCCGGCGGAGCGGCCTCACCTCGCTGACCATGCTGCAGCAGCGCCTGCTGCTCGGCCGGGACGCCTACGACAATCACCGGATCTCCATGGAGAGCCTCAACGAGCTGACCAGGATCCTCGGCGATTACGCGAACATCATGAAGGAGTACGGCGTCTCCGCATACCGCGCCTGTGCAAAATCCGCCTTCCGCGAGTCCGGCAACAGTATGCTGATCATGGAACACATCCGGAAGAAGACGGGGATCGCGATCGACGTCCTGTCCAACTCGGAGCAGCGCTTCTTAAGCTACAAGTCCATCGCCTCGAAGGGCGAGGATTTCGCGCGCACGATCGAGAAGGGCACCGCAATCGTCGACATCGGCGGCGGCAGCATCCAGATCTCCCTGTTCGACAAGGACACGCTGGTGACGACAGCCAATCTGCAGCTGGGCTCGCTCCGCGTGAGCGGAAGGATCGCTTCTCTGGAGGCCCAGACCGCGCATCCCGACGTCCTGATCGACCAGCTGATCCGCAAGGACATCCTCAATTTCAAGCGGATGTACCTGAAGGACCGCAATATCGATACGATCATCCTGGTCGGGGATTATTTTACAAACCTGATCTTCCAGAACCGGACGGACGACAACAAGTTCGAGTCCCGGGAGGAGTTCCTCGGCTGGTACGACAAGATTGTGAACATGACCGCCCAGGAGGCCGCGGAATACCTCGGCGTCGGCATGGAGGTCGCCCACGCGGTGCTGCCGACGGCGGTCCTCTACAGGCGCCTCATCGAGGTCCTGGGCGTCAAGACGGTCTGGCTGCCGGGCATCCAGCTGACGGACGGTATCGCCTACGATTACGGCCTTACCTCGAAGATCATCAAGTCCGGCCATGATTTCGACCGCGACATCCTGATGGCGGCGAGAAACATGATGAAGCGCTACGCGGGCAACAAGCCGCACACCGACAAGCTCCTGGAGGTCTCCGACGAGATCTTCAAGGCCGTCCGGAAGAGCAATCTCCTGAGCGACCGCGACCGCCTGCTGCTGAAAGTCGCCTGCTATCTCCACGACTGCGGCAAATACGTGAGCCTCGTCGACGTCTCCGCCTGCTCCTACAACATCATCAAGAGCACGGAGATCATCGGCCTCTCGGAGCGCGAGCGGATGATTATCGCCAACGTGGTGCGCTACAATACGGTTCCGTTCGATTTCCGGGGCAGCCTGGCTTACGGGGATCCCGCGCGCGAGCTGCAGACGGAAGATTTCCTGCGCGTCGCCAAGCTGACCGCGATCCTGAGGCTCTCCAACGGGCTTGACCAGAGCTATCTGCAGAAGATCGAGGCGATCCATGCGCTGAGGAAGGACGAGAAGCTCGTGATCGAGGTGACGGTCCGCGAGGACTTCACGCTGGAGAAGGGCATTTTCCAGAAAAATGTCCGCTTCTTCGAGGACATCTTTGACGTGAAACCGGTTCTGAAAATCAAAAAGAAGATCAGCTGAAGGAGGGCAACATGACTGCCAAAGAAGAAACCGTAAAAAATGCAATCAATTTCCGGGATCCGAAATACTACCGGAACCGTGAGCTCTCCTGGCTCGAGTTTGACGAGCGCTGCCTCTCCGAGGCGCGCGACCGCCAGATCGTCCCGCTCTTCGAGCGGATGAAGTTCCTCTCGATCACGGCCTCCAACCTCGACGAGTTCAACATGGTCCGCGTCGCGTCCTTAAAGGACCAGGTCCACGCGGGCTACACCAAGAAAGATATCGCCGGCCTCACCGCGGCCCAGCAGCTCGAGAAGATTTCCGCGAGAATGCACGAGTTCGTGAAAGAGCAGTACACGGTCTTCAACCGCTCCATCGTGCCGGCGCTCGAGAAGGCCGGTCTTATCATCATCGACGATTACACGAAGCTCAGCGAAGCGCAGAGCCGTTTCCTCGACACCTATTTTGAGGAGAATATCTATCCGATCCTCACCCCGATGGCGATGGATTCCTCGCGTCCGTTCCCGCTCGTCCGCAACAAGACGCTCAACATCGGCGCCCTGATCGCCCCGAAGGATTCCGCCAGGAAGAAGGAAAAGGGCAAAGAGAAGGCGGAATTCGCGACCGTCCAGGTGCCGGCGGTCCTGCCGCGCATCGTGAACCTGCCGGAGACCGAGGACGGGAAGAAGGTCGTCATTTTCCTCGAGGAGGTCGTGAGAAAGTACATCGGCGTGCTCTTCCAGCACTATGACGTCCTCTGCGCGTTCCCCTACCGCATCATGAGAAATGCGGAGCTCGACGTGGACGAGGAGGAAGCTGAAGACCTTCTGAAGGAGATCCAGAAGCAGCTCAAGAAGCGCCAGTGGGGCGAGGTCATCCGCCTGGAGATCGCCGAGGATGTGGACAAGCGCCTCCTGAAGGTCCTGGTGCGGGAGCTGAAGGTCTCGGAGGAGGATATTTTCTATATTCCGGGTCCGATCGACCTCACCTTCCTCATGAAAATGTACGGCATGCCGGGCTTCGACGCCTACAAGACCCCGCGCTACACGCCGGCTCCGGTCCGCGAGTTCATCAATGCCCCGAACGTCTTTGACGTGATCGCAAAGCAGGACGTGCTCATGCATCATCCATACATGTCCTTCGACCCGGTCGTGAAGTTCGTCCAACAGGCGGCCGTCGACCCGGAGGTCCTCGCGATCAAGCAGACCCTCTACCGCGTGAGCGGCGATTCGCCGATCGTTGCGGCCCTGGCAAAGGCGGCTGACAACGGAAAGCAGGTCACCGTCCTGGTCGAGCTCAAAGCCCGCTTCGACGAGGAACACAACATCGCCTGGGCAAAGATGCTTGAGAAAGCCGGCTGCCACGTCATCTACGGCCTTTTAGGTCTCAAGGTCCACAGCAAGATCACGATGG
>DFFD01000040.1 GCA_002369495.1 Lachnospiraceae bacterium UBA3785
CATCATGACCTCCGGCCAGTGAACCATCGGAGCCATCACGAACGTCAGTGTATGCTTCCCGGTCGAGAGCGTCTCGCCCTCCTTGACCGTAAGCTTCTTCATGGAGGCAAGCTCCGGGAAGAACTGGCCGAGCATTGTGAAGGTCTTTGCATTTCCGACGAGCGTGACGTCCGGATAGAGCGCCGCGACGTTCGCGATCTCAGCGCAGTGATCCGGCTCCATGTGCAGAATGACCAGGTAGTCCAGCTTCCTGCCGCCGAGCGCCGCCTTCAGGTTCTCGATGTACTGGTCCGCCACGGTCACGTCCGCCGTGTCAAACGCAGCCGTCTTCTCGTCCAGGATGAGATAGCTGTTGTAGGACACGCCGTTCGGGAGCGGGAACAGGTTCTCGAAAAGCTCAAGCCGGCGGTCGCTGCCGCCGATCCAGATCGTATCTTCCGCAATGGTCTTATAGTTGATCATGATTCTTCCTCCGTGTTTTCATTTTCAGTAATGGTTTCCTTGATTGCCGCGTCCACAACCTTTATGTCGCGGTCCTTCAAAAGGGCCTTCTCAGCCATGATGAAAGTACCCGTCGCCGCGCCGAGGACCGCCGCCGGAAGGACCAGTATCTTCAGTAATTTTTTAACCATGAAAGCACCTCCTTTTCTCAGATTATACATGAACTTTACAGTTTAGGGAATCAAAACTTTCGTATATTTTTTCATACAAATGCTTGCCCCTTCCGCCCGATTTTGTTACTATGTAACTGTTCAGCACCCCATGGAAATGCATGGTTCATGGGCGAAATGCTTGCATTTCAAACAGGAACCGTGCATTTTCATGGGGCTGCAGGCCATAAATACAGCCATGTAAGGGGGTGATCTTGTGAACAGTGACAGTCCTTATCACGAACGCACACCGGAAAACCGATCTCTTTTTTTGATGGAGGTATTTTATGGATTTAGAAGAAAAGACCGTAGATGAGAAGCTCCTCCGTGAACTCCTCAATGAAAAGAAATACAGGGAACTCCGCGATGTCCTCTCGGAAATGAACGCCGCCGACATCGCCTGGCTCATGGACGACATGGAGGATGAGGACTCGCTCCGCATCTTCCGCATCCTGCCGAAGGACATGGCCGCCGACGTCTTCGCCGACCTCGAGATCGACGACCAGCAGTATATCATCCAGTCCCTCTCCGAGAAGGAAGCGTCCAACATCATCGACAACATGATGGCCGACGACGCGACCGACCTCCTCGAGGAGATGCCGGCCAACATCGTCAAGAAGATCCTGCGAAATGCAAGCCCCGAGACCCGCGCCGACATCAACCATCTGCTCCGCTACCCGGAGGACTCCGCCGGCTCGGTCATGACGGTCGAGTATGTGGATCTCCGGGAGACCATGACAGTCGAGGACGCGATCAAGCGCATCCGCCGCATCGGCCTCGACTCCGAGACGGTCAACATCTGCTACGTCGTCGACGACCGGAGGGTCCTCCGCGGCACGGTGGCCCTGCGCTACCTGCTTCTCAAAAATGACGACGACGTCATCGGCGAGATCATGAACGACAACGTCATCAGCATCAACACGCTGACCGACCAGGAAGAAGCCGCCCAGATGTTCCAGAAATACGATTTCACCGCGATGCCCGTCGTGGACAATGAAAACCGTATGGTCGGCATCATCACGATCGACGACGTCATCGACATCATGCAGGAGGAGGCGACCGAGGATATCGAGAAGATGGCCGCCATCATCCCGACCGAGAAGCCCTATTTCAAGGTCGGCATCCTCGAGACCTACCGGACCCGCATGCCCTGGCTGCTGCTCCTCATGATCTCCGCGACTTTCACCGGTGCGATCATCACCCGCTACGAGACGGCTCTCGCGAGCCACGTGATCCTGACCGCCTACATCCCGATGCTGATGGACACCGGAGGAAATGCCGGCTCCCAGGCCTCCGTCTCGATCATCCGCGGCCTCTCGCTGAACGAGATCGAGTTCGGGGATATCTTCGACGCGATGTGGAAGGAGATCCGGGTGGCTGTCCTCTGCGGCCTGACGCTCTCGGCGGCCAATTTCCTGAAGCTCCTCATCATCGACCGCATCCCGCTTACGATCGCCGCGATCGTCTGCGTCACCCTGGTACTTGTCGTCATGATCGCCAAGACCATCGGCTGCTCGCTCCCGCTCATCGCCAAGCGCATCGGGTTCGACCCGGCCGTCATGGCCAGTCCCCTCATCACCACGATCGTGGACGCGATCTCACTGACCGTCTATTTCCTGATTGCGACCAGAGCACTCGGGCTTACCTTGTAAAATTTTATCTCAATAGGAGGATATTATTATGAACAGTTGGAATATCGATACAAAATGCGTGCAGGCCGGCTACCGTCCCGGCAACGGCGAGCCCCGCGAGGTGCCGATCGTGCAGAGCACGACCTTCAAATACGACACAAGCGCCGACATGGGCAAGCTCTTCGACCTCGAAGCTTCCGGCTATTTCTACACCCGCCTGCAGAACCCGACCAACGATTACGTCGCGGCCAAGATCGCAGCGCTCGAAGGCGGCACCGCCGGCATGCTGACCTCCTCGGGCCAGGCCGCCAACTTCTTCGCGGTCTTCAACATCGCGAACCAGGGCGATCATGTGATCTCGAGCGCCTCCATCTACGGCGGCACCTTCAACCTCTTCAACGTCACGATGCGGAAAATGGGCATCGACTTCACCTTCGTCTCCCCGGACTGCACCGAGGAGGAGCTTGAGGCGGCCTTCAGGCCCAACACGAAGGCGGTCTTCGGCGAATCGATCGCCAACCCGGCCCTGACTGTCATCGATTTCGAGAAATTCGCGAAGGCAGCCCACGCACACGGCGTGCCCTTCATCGTGGACAACACGTTCCCGACTCCGGTCAACTGCCGCCCAATCGAGTTCGGCGCTGACATCGTCACCCACTCGACCACCAAGTACATGGACGGCCACGGCGCGGCAGTCGGCGGCGCGATCGTCGATGCCGGCAAATTCGACTGGATGGCCCACGCCGACAAATTCCCTGGCCTCACCACGCCGGATGAGAGCT
>DFFD01000100.1:0-565 GCA_002369495.1 Lachnospiraceae bacterium UBA3785
CGGTGCGGGATCTCCGGGTGATCCTGAAGGTACTTCAGCGCAAACATGATCTCCGCGACGCCGGCCTTGTCGTCCGCGCCGAGCAGCGTGGTGCCGTCGGTCGCGATCAGGTCCTCGCCGATGTGGTTTTTAAGTTCCGGGAACATTTCCGTTTTGAGGAGCCAGTCGTTCCCGTCATAGTTTTTGATAATGCGCGGTTTGACGTCCTTTCCGGAGACCGCGGGCGAGGTGTCCATGTGGGAAATGAACCCCAGCGCCTCTCCGTACCCCAGCAGCCCGCCGTACACGTAGCAGTGCTCCTCGTCGTAGTAAACGTCCTCGGCCCCGAGCTCAATGAGTTCCTGACAGAGCACCTTCGCGAGGTCGTGCTGGGTCATCGTTGAGGGGCTCGTCCCGGTCTCTTCCGAGGAGGTCGTCTCGATCTTCACATACCTGAGGAACCGTTCAAACAAATCATCATAGTTTTTCTGCATAACACCATCTCCTGTCCTTTTTCGTTCTCTCTATTCTAACAGCCTTTCTGCGTTATTTCAACAAGTTGGGGACGGTTCTTCACCCGTTGAGG
>DFFD01000100.1:640-9478 GCA_002369495.1 Lachnospiraceae bacterium UBA3785
GGGACGGTTCTTCACCCGTTGAGGGACGGTTCTTCATCCGTTGAAGAACCGTCCCCAGACCTGCGAGCCGCTCTGAACCGATAATCAGTTATGTGAAGCTCCTCTCTGATCAGAACCCCGCTGCACCCATGCTCAAGCAAAAAGCAAATCAACCTGTCCTGCTCATAATCAGGCAGATCGTCGAATTCAACTTCCGCGCACTTATTTTGTATGAGTTTCCGCGCTTCCTCGCTCTTCACTTTTTTTATGTCATCGTTGTCCATACAGCGGTCTTCATTTTCCGCATTAATAAAAGAAATCAGGTCTTTTTTTCCCATCATCGAAAAAATCAGATCATTATCGATCCATGTTGATGATTGAAACAACTCTCCGTAACTGTTCCATCGATAATCTCCCGGTTCGGCACAGATACCGGCTTTTGCGGGATTCCGCAAGATGTAACGGTACACCGTCTGAAAATAGCGTTCATCCTCAACATTCTCGCTCTTAAACCGGTCCTGAAACACATGGCCGCACCGCTTATACCGGCTGTTAAAGTAACGGGCATACTTAATACCGATGCGCTTCATGATTGTTTCCAGAGGCGTTTCCGATTCCCTGATCAAAAGATGCACATGGTTTTTCATAAGGCAATATGCATACAAAATGAAAGGCGATTCTGCCTTAATCGCCTTCAAATACTTGATAAACGTTCGGCAATCCTTGTCGTTATAAAATAAAGTCTGTCGATTCGTCCCCCGAAGCATAATGTGGTAAATACCGCTGCTGCTCTGCTTTCGTGCCTGCCTTGGCATACTCATCACCTCCCTGTTGATCTGAGATGATATTTTACTGGATTTATCATCATAAATCAATAAGTTGGTGTTATATTTTTCCTGTTTCTAAATAGTTTTGCAAATATTACATAAATCCATCTTTTATTATCACAATATATCAAATTTGCAGCACATCGGACACAATTCTCGGGCACCCGTTGGGGGACGGTTCCTCAGCCGTTGGGGGACGGTTCTTCAACCGTCGAAGAACCGTCCCCCAACCGTCGAAGAACCGTCCCCACTGCGTCGAACTAAAGTGACCGCACCGACAGGCACCGCACCGCGTTCAGGACGCAGAGCACCATCACCCCGACGTCCGCGAAGATCGCCAGCCACATGTTCGCGATCCCGAGCGCGCCGAGCACAAGGCAGGCCAGCTTCACCCCGATCGCGAAATAAATATTCTCGTACACGATCCGGATGCACTTCTTCGCGATCCGGATCGCCTTCGCGATCTTCTTCGGGTCGTCGTCCATCAGGACCACGTCCGCCGCCTCGATCGCCGCATCGCTCCCGAGCGCGCCCATCGCGATGCCGATGTCCGCCCGCGCGAGCACCGGCGCGTCGTTGATGCCGTCGCCGACAAACGCGACCTTATCTTTCCCGGAGCAGCCCTCGATCAGCTTCTCCACCGCCGCGACCTTGTCCGCCGGCAGCAGCTCCGCCCGGAACTCATCGATCCCGACCTGCTCCGCGACCGCGCTCGCGACCGACTCCTTGTCGCCGGTCAGCATCACCGTCTTTCTGACACCCGCGGCCTTGAGGGCCCGGACGGCGTCGGCGGCATTTTTCTTGATCTCATCAGCGATCACGATATGGCCGGCATAGGTCCCGTCCACCGCAACGTGGACGATCGTCCCCGTGGAATGGCACTCCTCGGCCGTAACGCCGACCTCGTTCATCAGCCTGAGGTTGCCCGCAGCCACCTCGTGCCCGTCGACTGTCGCGACGACGCCTGCGCCGGATATTTCCCGTACGCCCGAAACCCTGGCAGCGTCCGGCTCCTTCCCGTAAGCTGCCAGGATGCTCCTGCTGATCGGGTGGCTTGAGTGCGATTCCGCCAGCGCTGCGAGCTCGAGGAGCTTTTCATTTTCCATGACCGCGTGATGGACGCCCGTCACCGCAAAGTTTCCCTTCGTGATCGTTCCGGTCTTGTCAAATGCAGCCACCGCCACCTCCGACAGCGTCTCCATAAAGTTCGAGCCCTTGATCAGGATGCCGTTCGCGGACGCGCCGCCGATGCCGCCGAAAAATGACAGCGGAATCGAGACCACGATCGCGCACGGGCAGCTGATGACCAGGAATGTGAGCGCCCGGTAGATCCAGTCCGGGAAATTCGGGGCCAGCCCGATGATGAGCCGCACGACCGGCGGGATCACTGCCAGCGCGAGCGCGGCATAGCAGACCGCAGGCGTGTAAACTTTCGCAAATTTCGTGATAAACTGCTCGGATCTGGATTTGCGGGAGCCTGCATTTTCCACCAGGTCGAGGATCTTCGAGGCGGTGGATTCATCGAATTCGCGGGTCGTCTCTATCCTGAGCAGACCGGACATGTTGACGCAGCCCGAGATCACCTCGTCGCCGGCTTTAACGTCCCGCGGCAGGCTCTCGCCGGTCAGCGCCGCGGTGTTCAGCGTCGAGCTTCCGAACGTCACGACGCCGTCGATCGGGATCTTCTCGCCCGGGTTCACCACGATGGTGCTGCCGACCTCGACGTCGTCCGGGTCGACCCGCTCCGTGCTGCCGTCCTCCGCGAGCAGGTTCGCGTAATCCGGCCGGATATCCATGAGTTCCGAGATATTCCGGCGGCTCTTCCCGACCGCGTAGCTCTGAAAGAGCTCCCCGATCTGGTAGAACCACATGACGGCGACGCCCTCCGTGTACTCGCCGAGCGCCATCGCGCCGATGGTCGCGACCCCCATCAGGAAATGTTCATCGAACACCTGCCTGTTCAGGATCCCCTTGAACGCTTTCCTTAAGATATCGTACCCCACCGTGAGGTAGGGGACAAGAAACAGCAGAAAGCGCAGGACCGGGTAATTCTCAAGCGGCAGTACAGCCAGGACAGCCATCAGGATCCCTGCGATGATGACTCTGGCCAGCAGGTTTTTCTGTTTTTTGGTCATGATCGTTTACCTCATTTTCCGGAAAATGAAAACCAGCCGGCATCTCCCGCGGCTGGTCCTCTCTCTTTATCTCATCAAAGGAAGATCTCGCAGTCGTCCTCGACGACCTTGCAGTTCTTCACGACCTCCTGCATCACCGCGTCCACGTCCGCTCCGTCCTCGAACTCCACCTTCATCTTGAGCGCCATGAAGTTCACGGAAGCGTCCTTGACGCCGGCCGTCTTCTTAGTGGCCTCCTCCATCTTGTTCGCGCAGTTGGCGCAGTCGACATCGATCTTGTATGTTTTTTTCATGATCAGGTCCTCCGAAATGTTCATTATCGTTCATATGAATGATTGTTCATGTGTTTGTTTTGATTATACCCCCGTGACGCACATTGTCAAGGGGGTATTTGCATTTTCATGAACTTATTCTTCGATATGCTCGAGACCCATATTGATGATGGTCGCGACGTGCTCGTCATCGAGCGAGTAAAAGACGGATTTCCCGTCGCGGCGGCTCTTCACGAGCTTCGCCTGTTTCAGGATCCGCAGCTGGTGGGACACCGCCGACTGCGTCATGTTCAGGCTCTCGGCGATATCGCAGACGCAGATCTCCGCCTCAAAGAGGGCGAACAGGATCTTGATGCGGGTCGAATCCCCGAACACCTTAAAGAGCTCCGCGAGGTCGTAGAGCAGGTCCTCCGAGGGCATTTTTTCATTGACTCTGCGGATCAGGTCCTCATGGATCTCCGTGACTTCGCAGTGGTCGACTTCTCCGATTGCCATTTTTTATTCCTCCTGCTTAAGCAGCCTGTCAGTGATTCTCAGGACGATGACCCGGTAGACGTCGTCCGCAAACTTCTCCACATTGAGATCGGGTTCTCCGCACCGCTCATAGAGCATTCCGCCCAGCCCGAACGCGAAGAAAGAGGCCTCCAGGTCCAGATCCTCAGAATCGAGGACCTTCTCTCCCGAGTTCTTCACGATCTGGTCCCGGATGCCGCTGAAAAGGACTTCAAAATAATAGCGCATGATATTCGGCTGAAGCCGCGACTGCATGAGATGCTTCAGCAGACAGTACTGGCTTCTGTAGTTCCGGATAATGATGCGCAGCACCTCTTTCGGATCATCCTCATGCATGCATGTTTCTCTCAGCTGCTCAAGCGCCTTATCGACCGAGTACGCGGCGACCGACTCTATATTTTCAAAATAATAGTAAAATGCCTGTCTCGATATCCCGCAGGCTTCCGCGATATCCCGCACGGTGATCTCATCCACACAGCGCGTCCGAAGCAGCTCGGCACATGCTCTCGCAATCCTGTCCTTCATACGATCATTCCTCTCAAAAATCCCGTATTCGGTTTTATTTTACAGGAAAATTCATGAAAATTCAACCGTTTCCCGAACACTCAGCGGCTGAACCGCTTTCTGTATTTCTGGGGGCTCATGCCTTTTCGGGCGGAGAACATCTTTGAATAATAATTCGGGTCCGAGAAGCCGGACGCGAGTGCGATCTCGGTGACGGACAGCTCCGTCCCGGCCAGGCGCTCAATGCTGCGGTCGATCCGGTAATTGTTCAGGTATTCGATGATCGTCATGTTCATGTAGCGCTTGAAAAGCCGGCAGCACTCGCTCTCGCATAGAAGGACTTCCTCCGCGATGCTCTTGAGGCGCACATTTTCAGCGTAGTGCAGCTCGATGTAGTCGAGCATTTTCTTCACGCGCTCGTATTCGAGGCGGCCGCGCGGCGCATTTTTCGAATCGGCCGGCATCCGCCTGAAAAGGTACTCCCACAGCTCCGTGAGAAGCTCCCGCACCTTCAGCTCGTAAAAAAGCGGCCGTTCGGCGTCGAGCTTCATGAGGTTCTCCACGATTGCCCGCACGGCGGGCAGATCCGGGTCATTTTCCGAAAAATGAAGTGCCTGAAACGCGAAATTCATCAGCACCGGCTCCGCATAGCGCCGGTAAGCCACGCTCTCCTGGCTCCCGTACACGAGCCTCGGATGGAAAGTCACCGAGGTGTACGCGCAGTCCTCCTCGCCGTCCGTCGTCCCGGAGTGCAGGACGTTGGTGTTGGCGACGATCACCTCGCCTTTCTGAAATGAAAATACCTCCCGGTTCACCTTGTACAGCATCCTGCCTTCCGTCGCGAGCGTGACCTCGATCTCCGGGTGCCAGTGCGTATAAAATGACCCCGCCACATAATTCCCCAGCCGCTCGTAGGACACCAGAAACGGGAAATCCTCGCTCCCGTGCTCCTTCAGCTCCTTGTTGTCGCGGCCGACCTCGATCTGCTTCAGCACCTTCTGTTCCATAAGCGCTCCTTAGCCACAGGATTTTACCAGAATTATCCGCCTTTTTCGCGGTAAAATCAAGCATTCCGCGCAAAATATTCCTTATTTTCCGCGTGAAACTCAAGGATTTTCCCGCATATCCTGCTATAATAACAGTCATGAAACGGCATTCATTTTCAAATGCAAAGGAGGCACATCTCTTATGAATATTCCGTCAAATGAAACCCTTTCCCGCGTCTACGGCGAATCTGAGCAGTCATCCGCGCGCTATGCGGATCTCGCGAAAAAATTTGAAGAACTCTACGGCCACACCGAGGCGGCTTTCTTCACCGCTCCGGGCCGCACCGAGATCATCGGCAACCACACCGACCACAACGGCGGCCTCGTCCTCGCCGGCAGCATTACGCTCGACACGATCGGCGCTGCCGCCAAAACCGGCACGAACGTCATCCGCATCCTCTCCGAGGGCTACCGCGAGCTCAAAATCGACATCGACAATCTCTCCGAGATCAAGAAGGGCAAGGGCACGACCGCTCTCGTCGCCGGCATGATCGAGTACGTCCTTAAGACCGGCCACAAGATCGGCGGCTTCGACTGCTACGCGAAAACCAACGTCATCCCCGCGGCTGGCGTGAGCTCCTCCGCCTCCTTCGAGATGCTCGTGATGGCGATCATCAACGATTTCTTCAACGACGGCGAACTGCCCTGCACCGAGTACGCCAAGGCCGGCCAGTACGCCGAAAATGTCTGGTGGTTCAAATCCTCCGGCCTCATGGACCAGATGGCCTGCGCGGTCGGCGGCCCGATCATGCTCTCCTTCAAGGATCCGGATCCGGTTTACGAGAAGGTCAGCTTCTCCTTCGCTGACGGCGGCTACTCCTACGTCATCACCAACACCGGCAAGGGCCACGCAGATCTCTCCGCGGAGTACTCCGAGATCCCGGATGAGATGAAAATGGTCGCCCGGACCCTCGGCGGCGAGCGCCTCTGCGACGTGACCCTCGAGGACCTGCTTGCCAACATCGACAAATTCGACAATGACCGTGCCGTTCTCCGCGCGATTCATTTCTTCGAGGAGAACCGCCGCGTCCGCGAGGTCGGCGAGGCGGTCGCCGCCGGCGACATCGAGAAGGTTCTTGTCCTGCTTAAAGAGTCCGGGGATTCCTCCTACAAGCTGCTCCAGAACGTCTACACGAACGTGAACCCGACCGAGCAGAAGATCGCGCTCGCGCTGGCTCTGACCGAGCTCTACTTAAAGAAGATCGGCCGTGGGATCTGCCGCATCCACGGCGGCGGCTTCGCGGGCGTCATCGCCGCGGTCGTCCCGACCGAGAATGAGCAGGAGTACGTCGACTACATGGCCCGCTACTTCGGCCGCGAGAACGTCTACCCGATGAACATCCGCGCGACGGGCGCGGTGAGGCTGTAAGGGTTTTTATCCCGGGTAAACCTGGGGACGGTTCCAGGCGCAAAAAAGATTCTCTTTTACGAGAATCTTTTTTGCACTTAGAACCGTCCCTGTATTATGCATTCTCTCCTCATATCTCCTTGCAATTTTCACAATTTGTGAGTATGATGGTTAAAGCGTCTACAAGGAGGTATATATTATATGAAGAAAAAGATCGCTGCGCTGGTCATCGCCGGCGCGATGTTTGCATTTTCCGGATGCGGGAGCACCGCTTCCGAATCCGCCCCGGCCGAATCGACGGTCTCCGAGGTCACAGACGGCGAGTCCGCGGCAGCCGAGTCGTCCGGGACCGCTGAATCCGCTCCAGCCGAGTCCACAGAGGCCGGCGATGAGAGCGCCGAGGCCTCAAACAGCGTCGGCGACATCATTCTCGACGATGCGCCCGTCTCCGATATGGACTTCACCGCCGAAAAGGTCGACGACTTCATCACGCTCGCGTCCTACAACGGCTTCAGCCCCTACGCGCCGGAAGGTACCGAGGTAAAAATGGGCGACACCGTCAACATCGACTACACGGGCTACGCGGATCTCGACGGCGACGGCGAAGTTGAGCCCTTCGACGGCGGCTCGACCCAGGGGCTTGGCACCAATCTCGAGATCGGCTCCCAGAGCTACGTCGACGACTTCGAGGAGCAGCTCATCGGCTCAAAGAAGGGCGACCAGGTCGAAGTCAACGTGACATTCCCTGAGAACTACGGCAACACCGACCTTGCCGGCAAGGACGCCCGCTTCGACGTCACGGTCAACGAGATCGTGGTCGAGACGGCCGACAGCTATTTCTCGGAAGTCTGCAACGCGTCCGAAGTCAAGGCTTACCCGAAGAACATTTGGGATGAGATCGTCGCCTACTTTGACCATTATGCCGAGACAAACAGCATGACCACCGAAGAGCTTTTCGAGCAGGTCGGCGTCAGCCAGGATGATTACATCCGCTCGCGAGCCAAGATCCTGCTGACCGCCCACGCGATCCTCGCAAAGGAAGGCTGCGACACGGGTTCCGAAGAGTACAACAGTATGCAGAACGACTTCCTCAGCTACTACGGGTTCCAGGACATTGAGGATGCCCAGAACCAGGGCATGACTGATCTTGAGCTCGACTACACGGTCACCTACAACCTCGCGCTCAGCAACCTTGAGGAGATGGCGATCAAATGAAGCTGCGTCTTCCCGAATATCTCGTCGATTTCGCCTGCATAGGCGGAAAATGCACCGACTCCTGCTGCATCGGCTGGGAGCTCGACATCGACGAGGACACTTATGAATATTACCGCACTGTGCCGGGGCCGTTCGGAGAACGGCTCCGTCTTTCCATGTCCGAAGAAAATGCAGCCCGCGGCAGCGGCGATGAGAGCGGCGTCTTCGGCTCCGAGGGCGACCACACCTTCCGCCTCCGCGTCGACGGGCGCTGTCCCTTCCTGAACCGGGACAATCTCTGTGATATTGTCCTGAACCTCGGTCCCGAAGCCCTGTGCACGGTCTGCTCCGAGTATCCGCGCTACACCTTCCAGCTGGGAAATATGATCGACAAGAGCCTCACCCTCTCCTGCCCGGAAGTCGGCCGCCTCATCTTCACGATGATCCGCCCGATGGGCTTCACCGTGACCGAGCTCGGCGACGAGAGCATCGGCGATCCCGACGAGCTGCCGGAGAGCGACGAGGAGGAGACCTTCTGCGAGTCCGTCGGGGCTGTCCGGGACCGCGCCATCGCCCTCCTCTCCGAGCGCCCGCGCCCGCTTCAGGAGCGGATCGGCCGCTTCTACAGCTTCTGCGGGTCCGTTCAGAAGTTTCTCAACGAACATGAAGACCCCCTCATCCCTATAGACGCGCTCCCCTTTGACGAGGCGGCTTCTGTCGGGACGGATTTTCTGCCGGAGGGCTTCCCGAATTTCCCGCGCAGGCTCGAGATCCTTGAGGAGCTGGAAGTCCTGGATGAGCGCTGGTCGCATGCGCTCGCCGGCCTTGAGGTGATGGAGGAGGACGGAACCTATGATGAGCGGATCCGCTCTTACCTTGCGTCCCGGGCAGGCGACCCTCTCGACGATTACGAGTTTCTTCTCTGCTATTTTGTGAACCGCTATTTTCCGCGGGCGGCCTACGACTCCGACGTGCTCGGGAAAGCCGGCCTCGCGCTCTTCGGGCTCCTCACAGTCCGGG
>DFFD01000170.1:0-810 GCA_002369495.1 Lachnospiraceae bacterium UBA3785
ACCCGCGGCGGATGAGCGGGCTGTTTTTGACGGGGCCCGCGATGTTCATCGTGAAGCTGATGAGCGGGCAGGCGTATTGTGCGGCGAGCGCGCTCTGCGCAGCGGCACGGCGGTCGCGGGCCTCCAGCATGTCGGGGACGGTGACAGGCCGCCCGCCAGGGCAGGTGTCCTTCTGTCCGATATCGTTCATGGGAATCTCCTTCTGATACAGGATACTTTAAAGCACGGGTATGCGCGCGTAGATGCGGTAGAGCTCCGGTGCGACGGTCTGCACGGAATCCCGGTCCTCTTCCTTGCTTTTGGCGACCCTGGGCTTTGCCGGGGCGGTCGAACCGCGGACGATGAGCGAGGGGCGCAGGAGCGTCCGGCTCACCGGGACCTTGTCGATGAGGGAGAGGAGGGTGTGGCAGCCCGACTTTCCGAGCTCGACTCTCGCCTGGCGCAGCGTCGTGAGCGGGGGATCGAGTGAGACGGCCAGCGGTATGTCGTCGAAGCCGATGACCGAGACATCCTCCGGGACGGAGAAGCCGAGATCCCGGCAGCAGGCGATCACGCCGGAGGCGATGAGGTCGTTCCCGCAGAGGATCGCGGTCGCGCCGCGGTCCAGAAAGCCCGGCACGTGGTACTTCGCCGCTTCCGCGACGTAGTAGCCGTAGACCGCGAGGTTCGGGTCGATCGGGAGCCTGTGGCGTTGCATGCCGGAAAGGTAGGCGGCCATGCGGTGGTCCGAGATCATGGAGCCTGCAGAGCCGTTCAAAAATGCGATCTTCTCATGTCCCAGCCCCGCGAGATAGGAGATGGCCATGTCGA
>DFFD01000170.1:962-3263 GCA_002369495.1 Lachnospiraceae bacterium UBA3785
GTGGAGCCGCACTCGGCCATCCAGGGGTCGTCGAGAGAGAGGCCGAGGAGGAAGACGCCGCTCCATTTTCCTTCCGTGACGAAGGAGCCGAGGGGATTGGCGCTCATGAACGCCCGGTCCACAGACAGGATGTCCACGCCCCAGTCCGCCCTGAAGGCCGCCTGGCGGAAGCCCAGAATGATCTCGTAGCCGAAGGAGTCTTCCGATTCGTAAGCCATATTCGCAACCATGACGGCCAGCTTCCGCTGGTCTGCTTTCTTTGAGCGCCGGCTCATATAGCCGAGTTCGACAGCCGTGTTGAGGATCTTCTTCCGGAGCTCCTCACTGATGTCCCGGCCGCCGTTCAGGCCTTTGGATACCGTGCTCAGCGATACGCCGAGCCGGTCGGCGATTTCTTTCATTGTGCTCATGACAAACCCTCCCAAGCTGATTATACCCCGCGAAAATGAAAAAAACAAGAAGCGCAGGCCTGCTTTTCGAAAAATTACGAAAATAACTGCACAAAATTAGCACTGCGATTTTATGCAAATTGACAAAAATGAAAATAAATGCACTTTATATATTGACATTTACGGAAATCCTGGATTACATTATAACTGTAAGTGCGAAAACATACGAAAGTATAGCTTTCGTAAAATCATCATTAAAAGGAGGAAAAATCATGAAAAAGAAAGTATTGGCAGTCATGCTGACAGCTGCGATGGCGGCGTCTCTCGCAGCCTGCGGCGGTGGCGGAACGGCAAGCACCCCGAGCGGCGGCGAGACGACCGCGAGCACACCGACCGAGTCGACCGCTCCGGTCGAGTCCACAGCCCCGGCTGACGTCGACTACGGCACAGGCGAGATCAAGATCTGGGTCGCCGACAACATCACCGATTTCACGAAGACAAAGGTTGACGAATTCATGGCGGCCAACCCGCAGTTCGCAGGCTACACCGTGACCGTCGAGGCGGTCGGCGAAGGCGACGCGGCCGGCAACGTCATCACGGACGTTGAGGCCAGCGCGGATATCTACGGTTTCGCGCAGGATCAGATCGCACGTCTTGTCTCCGCAGGCGCCCTTGAGGAGGTCGCTCCGGAAAATATCGACGCGGTCAAGAACGGCAATGACGCCGGCGCGGTAGCCGCCGCGACGGTCGGCGATACCCTCTATGCGTATCCGCTGACTTCCGACAACGGCTATTTCCTGTACTATGACAAGAGCGTCATCTCCGATCCGTCCACGTTGGAAGGCATCATCGCCGACTGCGAAGCTGCCGGCAAGAACTTCTACATGGAGATCAACAGCGGCTGGTACAACACCGCGTTCTTCTTCGGCACCGGCTGCACGCTCACCTATGACACGGATGACTCCGGCGCGTTCACAGCCTGCAATGTCGATTATGTCTCTGACGCCGGCCTTGTCGCCCTCAAGGAGATGATCGAGCTTAAGTCTTCTCCGGCTTTCCAGAACGGCTCTTCCGTCGGCAACTCCACCAATGCCGCAGCCATCGTTGACGGCACATGGGATTCCGGCGCGGCCCAGGATCTCTTCGGCGAGAACTACGCCTGCGCGAAGCTCCCGACCTTCACCGGTTCCGACGGTGCGACCTATCAGATGAGCGGCTTCGGCGGCTTCAAGCTCCTCGGCGTAAAGCCGCAGCAGGATGAGAACAAGCTCGCCGTCTGCGACGCCCTTGCAGCTTACCTCGCCTCCGGCGAAGTCCAGCTTGCCCGCTACGAAGCGGTCGGCTGGGGCCCGTCCAACCTCGAGGCTCAGCAGTCTGAGGCGGTCCAGGCTGACGTGGCGCTCTCCGCTCTGGCTGAGCAGCTTGCCTACACGATCCCGCAGGGACAGTATCCGGACCAGTACTGGCCGCTGGCTACCTCCCTCGGCGACTCCATCATCAGCGGCGAGCTGACCCCCGCCTCCTCTGACGATGACCTCATGGCAGCTCTTCAGAGCTTCCAGGATACCTGCATTTCCTACGCGGGCTGATTCGGCTGAGCTGTAACAATCTAATCGGATGACAACCTGTGCCCGGCATATTATCTGTCGGGCACAGCCTATTTTCGGAGGGTACAATGGCGGAGAAGAAGAATCCGGTCAGCGCATTTTTCGGCGCGGTCGGGACAAACATTAAGGAGATCGGAACGACCTTCTCGGAAGGTGACATCAAGACAAAGCTCTCCTATATTATTTTCGGCTTCGGCCCGCTGCTCCGGGGCCAGATCGTCAAGGGGATCGCGTTCCTTGCCCTTGAGATCGCATTTTTCGTATATATGGGCAGCTTCGGCAGCTACTATCTGTCGAAATTCTCG
>DFFD01000117.1:0-181 GCA_002369495.1 Lachnospiraceae bacterium UBA3785
CTGTGGGCGGCCGGGTTGGCCGGGTTCACGAACTGGCCCGGGATGAAGCTGCCCTCTATCTCACCGGCGAGCTCCTCGGCCTTTGCGATCGCGCCTTTCATACCCTTTGCGCCTTCCGTGAGGACCAGCTCGGCACCGTAAGCCTTCAGGATGTTCCGGCGCTCGACGCTCATGGTCTCCG
>DFFD01000117.1:236-1249 GCA_002369495.1 Lachnospiraceae bacterium UBA3785
TGGTCTCCGGCATGGTCAGGATGATACGGTAGCCCTTGGCCGCAGCAGCAGCCGCGAGGCCGATTCCCGTGTTGCCGGACGTCGGCTCGATGATCACCGAACCTGCCTTTAAGAGTCCCTTTTCCTCCGCGTCCTCGATCATGGCCTTCGCGATGCGGTCCTTCACGGACCCTGCGGGATTAAAATACTCCAGCTTTACAAGTACGGTGGCCAAAAGGCCTTCCTCCTTCTCGATATTGACCACCTCGACGAGGGGTGTATTTCCGACCAGTTCCTGTGTTCCCTTATAAATCTTAGACATGCCTCGTTCCTCCCTGAGTGCCTTTATTATATTGCGTCAAATCCCTTTGTGAGATCCGCGATGATATCGTCGATGTGCTCCGTCCCGATGGAGAGCCGGATCGTGCTCGGCTTTATCCCCTGGTCCAGAAGCTCCTCCTCCGTAAGCTGCGAGTGGGTCGTGGACGCCGGATGGATCACCAGGCTCTTCACGTCCGCCACGTTGGCAAGCAGGGAGAAAATCTCCAGGTTGTCGATGAATTTCCAGGCCTCCTCCTGGCCGCCCTTCACATCGAAGGTGAAAATGGAACCGCCCCCGTTCGGGAAATACCGCTCATAGAGCGCATGGTCCGGATGCTCCGGGAGAGACGGATGGTTGACTTTGTCCACCTTCGGATGATTTTTAAGGAACTCCACGACCTTCTTTGTATTTTCCGCGTGGCGCTCCAGCCGGAGGGAGAGGGTCTCGACGCCCTGCAGCAGCAGAAATGCGTTGAACGGGGAGATTGCGGCCCCGGTGTCGCGGAGCAGGATCGCGCGGATGTAGGTGACAAATGCAGCCGGCCCTACCGCGTCGTAGAAGGAGACCCCGTGGTAGCTCGGGTTCGGGGCGGCGATGTTCGGGTATTTCCCGCTCGCGCGCCAGTCGAATTTTCCGGATTCCACGATGATGCCGCCGAGTGTCGTGCCGTGGCCGCCGATGAACTTGGTCGCCGAGTGGACCACGATGTCCG
>DFFD01000117.1:1320-13098 GCA_002369495.1 Lachnospiraceae bacterium UBA3785
CCGTGCTCGATCGGGCGGATGAGGTAGGGGGTCCCGAAGGTGTTGTCGATCACGACCGGGATGCCATGCGCGTGGGCGATCTCCGCGACCGCGTCGATGTCCGGGATATCGCTGTTCGGGTTGCCGAGGGTCTCGAGGAAGATCGCCCGGGTGTCATCCGTGATGGCCGCCTCGACTTCCGCGAGGTCATGAATGTTGACGAATGTTGTACGAATACCGTATTGAGGGAGGGTATGCGCAAGGAGGTTGAAGCTGCCGCCGTAGATCGTCTTCTGTGCGACGATGTGACCGCCGTTTGCGGCCAGGGCTTCTATCGTGTAGGTGATGGCCGCCGCGCCCGATGCAACCGCCAGGGCTGCGCTGCCGCCTTCGAGTGCCGCAAGTCTCTTCTCCAGGACTTCCTGGGTGGAGTTGGTGAGACGCCCGTAGATGTTGCCGGCGTCGGCCAGGCCGAAGCGGTCCGCCGCGTGCTGACTGTTTCTGAAGACATAGGATGTGGTCTGGTAGATCGGGACCGCACGGGCGTCCGTTGCGGGATCCGGCTGTTCCTGTCCGACGTGCAGCTGTAAGGTTTCAAATTTATATTCGCTCATGATTGTTCTCCTTTTTATTTTTCTTATTCATGGTATGCCGGGACAAAAAACTGCCCGGAAGTTTCTGAATCGAAAACTCCCGGGCACTTGGCATATGGAGCGATGGTTACTTACATCGGACCGTCACGAGGCGCATGGATGCCGCCCCGGCCAATTTACCTGCCCGGGAGATACGCATTCGACACCACATGAGATCATTCTGTCTCTTTGCTCCGAACATATCCTGCGCCTCCTTTCTCTGAACTGATAAGAGAATATCACCATTCGCCTAGTGTGTCAATAGGTTTTATTATTTTTCAATCAAATTTTTCAAGGTGTGCCACGAAAGCACCGCACACTTGACCCTCGCCGGCATGTGGGAGACGTCCGAAAGAGCTCCCGCCTCCTCCAGCATCTCGATCTCGTCCGGCCGGGCCTCGCCCTTGATCATCCGGAAAAACGCCTCTGCCAGGCTGACGGCCTCCTCCTCACTCTTTCCGATCACGAGGTCCAGCATCATGTCCGCGGAGGCCTGGGAGATCGCGCAGCCGTCGCCCGTGAAGGCTCCGTCCCCGATCACCCCGTCTTTCACGAAGAGGGAGAGACAGATGTCGTCCCCGCAGCTCGGGTTCACACCGCGGAGGGTCAGGTTTGCATTTTTAAGCTCGTGCTTGTGAGTCGGCCTCAGATTATGGTCGTTCACGATCTCCCGGTAAAAACTATTCTGCATAGCCCATCCTCCTTCTGACCGTGCGGAGGCTCTCTCCGAGCCGGTCAATTTCCTCCTCCGTATTGTAAAATGAAAGGCTCGCCCGAACCGTCGACGGCACCCCGAGCGTCTTCATCAGCACCTGGGCGCAGTGATGGCCCGCCCGGATGCAGACACCGTCCGCGTTCAGGATCTCAGCGATGTCATGGGGGTGAACGCCCTCGAGCACAAAGGAGAAGATCCCGTGGTGGGCCGCCGCCTCGTCCGCTCCGAGGATCGTTAAGTGCGGCACGCTCTTAAGCACCGAGAAGGCGTACTCGCCAAGCTCCTCCTCGCGCTTCACGATCTCGTGAAATCCGTACCGTCCGTAGCACTCGATGGCCGCCTTGAGCCCTGCCGCGTCCGCCGCATTGACGGTCCCCGCCTCAAACTTGTGGGGCAGCTCCGCCCAGGTCGCGTCCTCCCGGGTCACATACTCGATCATCTCGCCGCCGAAGAGGAAGGGCTGCATTTTTGAGAGCAGTTCCTCTCTCCCGTAAAGGACGCCGATCCCCATCGGTCCGAGCATCTTGTGGCCCGAAAATGCAAGAAAATCAACCCCGAGCGCCCTCACGTCCACCGGCATGTGGGGCACGCTCTGGGCCCCGTCGCAGACAAAGAGAGCCCCCTTTTCGTGGGCGATCGCCGCGAAGGTTTTCACATCGTTCACAGTGCCGAGGACATTCGACATCTGGGTCATCGCGACGATCTTCGTCCTGTCCGTGACCGCTGCCCGCACGGCCTCCTCCGTGATGACGCCGCATCGGCCGCAGCTGATCCAGTTGAGGCGCAGGCCCTTTCTCTTTGCCAGCTGCTGCCAGGGGATGAGGTTGCTGTGATGCTCCATGACGGTGAGGGCGATCTCATCGCCCTCACGGAGGTCCTCCCCGAGGCTGTAGGCAAGGAGGTTGAGGCTCTCGGTGGCATTTCTCGTAAAGATAATCTCTTTCGCAGCCGCCGCGTTGATAAAGCCCCGGACCGCCTCCCTCGCCTCCTCATAGCGTTCCGTCGCCTCCTGCGAGAGATCGTAGAGGCCCCTTAAGGGGTTTGCATTTGCCTTTTCATAAAAATCTTCCACTGCCCTTATGACCGCGGCCGGC
The DNA here is from genome assembly GCA_002369495.1 of Lachnospiraceae bacterium UBA3785. Lineage (GTDB taxonomy): Bacteria > Bacillota > Clostridia > Lachnospirales > Lachnospiraceae > Chordicoccus. The sequence continues at coordinate 3,741 of DFFD01000117.1, forward strand.
TTCTGGGTCGTCGCACCGTTGTCGAGGTAGGCCAAGTGCGGATTTGCGGCCAGCAGCGGAAAATCATTTCTCACCTGTTCCGTATTCATAGATACTTCTCCCTGATCTCTTCCCTTATCTTCTCATCCGGGATCCGGTTTACGACCGCGGCGAGCTTTGCCGCCGCGAGAAGCTCCACGGCTTCCTCCTCGCTGAGCCCGCGCGACTCCATATAGTAGAGAAGCTCCTCGTCCGGGCGGCCGATCGAGGCCCCGTGGTTGCCGACAACGTCCTCCTCATCGCAGAGGATGACCGGCACCGACCGGTTCCGAATGTTCTCGGAGAGGAGCAGAACCTCCTCGCTCTCACTTCCGACCGCGCCGGCGCAGCCGTTTCGAAAATCGATGGTGCCCCGAAGCAGCTTGTCCGCCTCGTCCGCGAGCACCCCCGAGGAAAGGATCCGGCTTTCCGTGCGCTTCCCTGTGTGAATGGCTTCGCAGTTGACATCGTAGATATGGTCGGAGGACAGCCTGTAGCCGATATCCGCCGTGAAAGAGCTCCCCTCGCCGGCGAGCTCCGCCGAGCAGTTGTCGCAGGTCTCCCTCCCGTCAAAGAGGAGCCGCGTCCAGCAAAAGTGCGCGTCTTTCCCGCACACCGCATGGATATCCGCATACGTCTTTTCCGGACCGTCCGGGCTCTTTACTTCTATAAAATGAAGTGACGCCCCCTCCGAAAGCTCCGCGCGGATCTCCGTATACGGTACGGAGTCCTCCAGCACCACTGTCCTCGTCTCGCCCGGTGCAAGCACATACCTGATCTTTTCCGGCTCCTCCGGCAGGTCCACTGCCGTTCCGCCCGCATGGAGCCACCCGAAGGTCTCCGCGATCGGCTTATTGATGATTTTCTTCATTATCCGATGGCTCCTTTCATTTCAATCCGAATCAGGTTGTTCATCTCCACCGCGTACTCGAGCGGCAGCTCCCGGGAGACATTTTCCGCGAATCCGCTCACGATGAGAGCCTTCGCATCCTCCTCGGAGAGCCCGCGGCTCATCAGGTAGTAGACGGCCTCGTCCGAGATCCGGCCGATTTTGGCCTCGTGGCCCACATCCGCGAGGTTCGTGCGGACATCCATGGCCGGGATCGTGTCCGACCGCGACTCCTTATCCAGAATCAGGGACTCGCAGGAGACCGAGGACTTGCTCCCGGCCGCCTTCGCGCCGACGACGACCGCGCTTCTGAAGGTGCTGACGCCCCCGCTCTTTGAGATGGAGCGCGTGTTCACATGGCTGGTCGTTTTTGGTGCGCTGTGCACGATCTTGCAGCCGGTGTCCAGGTTCTGGCCCGCCCCCGCAAAGGTAACCCCCGTAAACTCGCACTGAGCGCCTTCGCCCGCAAGAATGCTCATCGGATAGAGGTAGGAGACGTGAGACCCGAAGGATCCGGAGACCCACTCGATCTTGCCGCCCTCCTCGACCCGGGCCCGCTTGGTGTTCAGGTTGTACATATTTTTCGACCAGTTTTCGATCGTCGAGTAGCGCAGCTTTGCATTTTTCCCGACGAAGAGCTCCACGCAGCCCGCATGCAGGTTGGCCACGTTGTACTTTGGCGCCGAGCAGCCTTCTATAAAATGAAGATCCGCCCCCTCGTCCACGATGATCAGCGTGTGCTCGAACTGGCCCGCGCCCGGCGCGTTCAGCCGGAAGTAGGACTGCAGCGGAATCTCCACCGAGACGCCCGGCGGCACGTACACGAAGGAGCCGCCCGACCAGACCGCCCCGTGCAGGGCCGCAAACTTATGATCCTCCGGGGGCACCAGCTTCATGAAATGCTCCCGGATCACCTCGCCGTAGGGCCCGCGGAGGGCGCTCTCGATGTCCGTGTAGACGACGCCCTGCTCGGCGACCTCCTTCTTCACGTTGTGGTAGACCAGCTCCGAGTCGTACTGGGCGCCGACGCCCGCCAGGGACTCCCGCTCGGACTTCGGGATCCCGAGCCGCTCGAACGTGTCCTTGATGTCCGCGGGCACTTCGTCCCAGCTCGCGTGCATCCGCTCCGTGTCCGGGCGGACGTAGGTCACAATGTTGTCCATATTGAGGCCCTCGATGGAGGGGCCCCAGAGGGGCATTTTAAGCCGGTTAAAGACTTCCAGGGATTTCAGGCGGAACTCCAGCATCCAGTCGGGGTCCTTCTTCTCGGCCGAGATCTGCCGGATAATCTCCTCCGTGAGGCCGCTTGCCACCTTGTATCCCGCATGTTCCTCGTACCGGAAGTCGTAGAACTCCCGGTTCACGTCCTCGACATAGGTTTTCTCCGCACTCATGCCTTTTTCTCCTCAAATTCGGAAAATCCTTCCCGCCCGATCTTTTCGATGAGCTCGGGTCCGCCGGAGGTCACGATGCGCCCGTCGACCAGGATATGCACCTTATCCACCTTGAGCGAAGACAGGATGGCCGCGTTGTGCGTGATGATGATGAGGGCCGCCTCCTTGTCCTTCTGGAACTCCCGGACACCCCGGGAGACCGTGCGGACCGCATCCACATCGAGCCCGGAGTCCGTCTCGTCGAGAATTGCGAGCGAGGGCTTTAAGAGCAGCATCTGCAGGACCTCCGCCTTCTTCTTCTCGCCGCCGGAGAACCCGACGTTGAGGTCTCTCTCGGCGTAGCTTCGATCCATCTCGAGCGCATCGAGCGCCTTCTGAACCTCCTTGCGGAAGTTCCAGATCCTTATTTTCTCCCCCGTGCGGCTCTCCAGCGTGCTGCGGGCGAAGTTCTCGAGAGAAATGCCCGGCACCTCGACCGGATTCTGGAAGGACAGAAAGATGCCCCTCTTCGCCCGCTCGTTCACGGAGAGCGCATCGAGCGCCTCCCCTTTGAACTCGAGCGTCCCGCCCGTGACCTCATAGTTCGGGTTTCCCATCAGGACGCCCGCAAGGGACGACTTTCCGGCTCCGTTCGGTCCCATGATGACATGGGTCTCCCCCGCGTTCACCGCAAGGTCAATTTTGTGAAGTATCTCTTTTCCGTCCACCCCGGCGGACAGTTCCTTTATTTTCAGAAAATGCTCTGACACGTTCTCATCCTCCTTGCTTTTGCCTTTCGCTCCCTCATCATAATTCTATTTGCCTACTATGTCAATAGGTCATAAAGCAAAAACCTCTTGTTTTACCCATCCGCCTACTGTATAATATGTAATTATTCAGCACCCCTTTAAGCGCATGGCTTGCAGGACGAAGCGCTTGCGTTTCGGACAAAAGCCGTGTGCTTAGAGGGGCGGACAAGGCGCGAAGCGCCTCTGTCCGCCCTCATGAAGCAGCTGCCGAAGGCGGCTGCGAATGAGGGTGCTGAACTGTTACGTAAAAAAGCACGGAGGTAAAGAAACATGATCACAACCAGAGGGCGCTACGCGGTCCGCGTCCTTCTTGATCTCGCGGAAAATAACACCGGCAGCTACATCCCCTTAAAGGATATCGCCGCCAGGCAGAGCATTTCCAAAAAATATCTGGAAATCATCGTAAAAGACATGGTCGCCGGCGGCCTCTTGATCGGCGCGAGCGGCAAAGGCGGCGGCTACAAGCTGAGCCGCGCTCCGGAGGACTACGTCATCGGGGAGGTCCTCGAACTCATGGAGGGCCCGCTCGCCCCGGTCTCCTGCCTCACCGGCACGGCCGCCCCGTGCCCCAGAGCCGCATCCTGCGAGACGCTCCCCCTGTGGGCCGAGTACGATAAGCTCACCCACGACTTTTTCTACGGGAAGCGCCTTTCCGATCTTCTGAAATAAAAAATTGCCTGCCCAGCAAGGGACAGGCAATTTTCGTTTCCGGTTTTATTTTCCTTTATACTCCAGGCAGAGCATTGTCAGGTCATCGAACTGCTCCGCATCTCCGACAAAACTGCAGATTAACAAGTCTTTCACCGCACCGAATTCGCCAGCGCGTAAATCTCCTCGCCCGTGACCGTTTCCGAGTAGATATGGAACCTCATGCTCCTCTCTGTATCCACCCACGTAATCCGGATCCCGTCCGCGGAGATGAGGCCGGGCAAGCCGTTTACCTCAACCTCGCTCCCGTCAAAACCGGAAAGCGCGAGGACATTTTCCGCGGTATTCTCTTTCTCGTCAGCAAGCCTGTAGGTCTCATAGCTGAAGGAGATCATGCTGTTTGTCTCCCGATTCTCATAGTGCTTAGAAACATACCCGTACCATCCGCCGCCTTCCGACGTCGGGGCGCCGGATACTCCTGCCTCCGTGTAGCCCTCGGGAAGATCGCTGATTGCAAAGTCTCCGAGCTCGGCGAGTGCCAGCTCTGTAGATTCAGCCTGCGTCGGAACCAGCGGGCTCTCCTGCTCCGCGACGCTCTCCGCGATTATGAGAAGGTCAACCGAGAGGTCATCCGTATAGAGATCATAGCCGATCCCCTGCTCCTCATCCGTCCAGAGAAGAGTCCGGGAATTTGCGCATGTGTACAGGATCCCTTCGTGTCCGCCGACCTTCACCTTGTCCCGGCTTTCAATATTATTAAGGGACAGTTCCATCGTATCCGGCTTTCCGTATTCGAAGATGACTGTCTTCCCGTCTTCATTTGTGTAATGGATCGTCTGGCTGCCGGAAATGCTGTCAGACACAAAAGTTCGCTCGTACCCTTCCGGCATGCTTTCCGGCAGGTACGGCTTAAGGTCGACGTAGGACTCGTCCGCCGCCTCAAAGCTGATCTCGGAATAATTTCCCAGTTCTGTGTTTTCAGGACGATCCTTATGAGCCCCGCCGCAAATGCAGTCACCGCAATCGTGAGCGTGAGAACCGCCGCGACGGAGGCTGCGCTTAAGTTTCTGAAAATGTTTCTCTTCCATCTGCCTGTCTTCATGATATTTCTCCTTTCACTCTGATCGGCAGCCGCCTGAATATTCCTGCGGATCCGCTCATCCGCTGAAGGCGCAAGCGTGATCTTATCCATGCTTTCCTTATAACGGTTCATCAGTATTCCTCCAATCTTTCTCTCAGATGTTTTCTTGCCCTCGAAAGCCGCGTCGTCACGGCGGTGCCGGAAATCCCGAGGATCCGGGCGATCTCCTTCACCGAATATCCCTCGTAATAGAAAAGGTGGATGACCTCCCGCTCTCCTTCCGGCAGCGCCATGACCTCCGTTACGAGGTCGGACTCCGCATACCCGGCATCCGGCAGTTCTTCCGGGAGTTCCTCCACGGGGTGCCGCTTTCCTGCCCGCAGCCGGTCCTTGCAGAGGTTTGCCGTCACCGTGAGCAGCCAGGACCGCATTTTTTCAGGCGGAATATTGCGCTCACATACGATCAGCTTCAGGAAGACGTCCTGCACAATGTCTTCCGCCTCGGCGGCCGATCCGAGATAGACCAGCGCCAGCCTGTAGACCGCATTTTTGTAGGTTTCATAAATTTCAGATATATCCATTCGCCTTTTTGTTGCTGTTCCTTTCTGAGTACTCATTTATATAACGACTACTATAGCGCTTTTGTCACCGGAATTTTGCATTTTTCTTTTGAAAATAAAAAAAGCACCCCGCCGCAAGGCAGGATGCCGTAAAACAAAACCGCTCATCTATCTTTTCTTATAAAGGATCAGCTCCGGGTTCTCCCCGTTCTCCTCATACGTGCAGACCATAATGAACTCCATGTTCGCGAGAACTCCGAAGCAGGGGCCTTCCGCGAAGGTTGATTCCAGCTGATTTCCGAGATAGGTCGTCCGGTCATCCAGGAACTTTACCTTGATCCCGCTCGGGAGCCTGTATTCCAGGTTGACGTACTTCCCGACCAGGGCATTCAGCGTCTCCACCTTTGGCATCCCGTCGATATGAAGATCGTTGATCTCCCCGATCAGCTGCTTTTTAAAGGCTTCGAACTGCCCGTGGTCGCTGAGTTCCTCGTAGCGCTTCCAGTAGTCCAGCTTCGGCAGCATCTGCTCCATGTAGGTCCGCGCCTGCTCTTCGGTGAACCCCTCTTTTACCATATTGGGGATGCAGACCCGGATCAGGTCATCCATATCGCTGTAGGTGTAGGTCCCGTCCGCATAGCACCACTTGCAGTAATCCTCATTGAGCGAGCCGTCTTTATTCCGGCCGATGATCTCGTCCCCGAGCGGCATGCCGCAGCACTGGCAGATGAGCTGCCTGGGCGAGCCCAGCAGCGTGTTGATCGATACGTCGAATTCCCTTGAGAGGATCTTCAGCGTTTCCGTGTTCGGCTGTGTTTCCCCGTTTTCCCAGCGGCTCACCGCCTGCCGGGTGACCATGACGCGCTCCGCCATCTGGTCCTGGGTCAGGTTGTGCTTCTCGCGCAGTTCCCGCAAAATATCTTTCGTCTCCATAACTGATACCTCCGGCCCTATTTGCTTTTATTATACCGGTTATCTGCCGCAAGGACAAGCAACGCGCTGTTGCCGTTCCTTTATAAACAGATTTCAACTCCGCCAAAACCATCCGGAACCCGTAAAATGCGAGAAGAACTTTGTGACCAACGCATCGGTATTCACGGCCAGCAGCCGGCTGCTCTCCCCGACTCATTTTTTCAAAACGAAAAATCCAGTATATCGATTTTTCCCTTCCCCTTATAGCAGAGGTAAAGCGGATGCGTCCCCGTGCACGGAAGCAGCGTGGAGGTGTACGGTTTCCAATCTTTGGACGGGCAGAGCCCGATTTCCGCAAGATTTTCGCCGTTTGGATCCGTCCGTACAAAGAGCGTTCCGTTTGCCGTTCCACGCACGCGGACGGTGATTCTTCGAGCCCCTCCGAGGTCAAAGTATTTGAAGCCCGCGACAAGGCCGTCTTTCCCGTTGGCGATGTAGGAGCGCGGCGGCTGACCGCCCATCCCGGGCGTCCAGTCGGGCCCGTCCTGCGTGATGTAGGGGTGGCGGCCCATCATGGCCAGCGGATGGGAATAGGTGGGCGTCTCCTTACCGTAGAGATTGCAGGCAATGCCCGCGGAGTATGTTCCTTCCGCCCTGAGCGGTCCTTTGTTTAAACCGCAGGAAGTCATCTCCACCTGCGGGATGCTGCCGTCCGGCAGGATCGTCACTTCCTCCGCACAGCCCTGGCGCGAGCAGATGCTGCGGTTGGTCTCCCTGTGGTAAAAAATATAATACTTACCGTTTATGAACTCCAGCCCGCCGTGGTTGTTCCCGAAGCAGGCAAGCGGCTTGCCTTCTTTGCCCGGAAAGAGATCACAGTTGGAAATGACCACGCCGCCGTAGACAAACCCGCCGTCCGGCCTGTCGCTCACGGCATAGCAGAGCTCATGGTTGGTGAGGGAGGAGTAGATCAGATAGTAGCGTCCGTTTATTTTGCGGATGGAGCTCGCCTCGAAAAATTCATGTCCCTCAAAGCCCGTGCCTTCGGACTCGCCCAGAAGCGGCAGCAGCTTTTTCGGCTCGGTCTTGAGCGTCAGCATATCGTCGCAGAGCGTCACGACCACCGACGCTTTCGGCTCTCTGCCGATCTCCTTTTGCGTCCGGGGACCGTTGCCGGAATAGAGATAGATCTCCCCGTCATCGTCGATGAACACGCCCGGATCAAACGCGATCGTATCACCGCTTCTCTCGCCCAGGATACCGCCTCTCGCGTCCTTCACAAGACCATAGAATTCATAGTGCCCGGCCGGGGAATCGCAGACCGCGACGCCGATGGACTTTATTTTGTCATCCGGGCAGTAATAGAGATAAAACCGTCCGTCCTTGCCCTGCACCACGTCCGGTGCCCAGAGCTCATGCCGGCCGTCCGCCATGCGGGGATCCTGCGTCTTCCTGTAGATCACGCCCTCATAGCGCCAGTCCGCAGGATCGGCGACCGGTGCCGACCAGCAGACATAGTCGTTCGGGCAGAATTTTTTACCGCCGAACGCGTCATGGCTGCCGTAGAGATAGACGCGGTCGCCAAACACATGCGGCTCTCCGTCGGGAACATATTCCCAGAGCGGGAGATAGGGATTAAAAACCTGTTTCATAGAATCACCTCATTTTACAGGATGCCAATCTGTGCTTGCGCGGTTTCTCTGCCGTCCGAAGCGCTCACACTGACCCTTCCGGCTTCACCGGCGCGAACGACCGCCAGAGACCGTCCGTAGTAAGTGGTGAAGCTGCCGGTGTGGTACTGTTCCTCCGTGCAGGGGTTGCCCGAGCCGAACGCCAGCAGCTCGCCGCCCTCGACCGTGACCGTCAGTTTGCGGTCGGCGTTGGATTCGACGACGCCGTTGACCCCTTCGATATTCACGGGAACATAGACGATCTCGCCGGGTTTCACTTCCGTCTTCTCCGGACGTACCGCGATTTTCCGCTCCCCGGCGGCGGAGACAAGTACGGTCCGGCCGGTCTCTCTGCCGTTTGCGTCAAATGCGATCGCCTTAATCATGCCGGGGACATATTTTACTTTGAAAATGGCCTTGCACTCCTTGACCTTCTTCCGGCCGGCAGACTTTCCGTTGATCAGCAGTTCCACCTTGTCCTGGTCGGAATAGACTTCGACCAGAGCCTTGTTGCCCTTGCAGCCCTCCCAGCTCCAGGAAAGCATCGCGTTGGTGCCGCGCCAGACGGATTTCGACGGGCGCACGCCCGGGTGATTGACGGGCCTTACCGCGATGACCGGGTTCTTTTCCAGCCCCCAGACGGTGGAGGTGTACTTGCAGCTGCCGTCGGGGATACCGAGAATATCGATGACGCCCGCGCCTGCCAGCACCCAGGGATACGGCCGGTTGAAGGGCATTCCGCCGGTGTAGCTCCATGCGCCGATGCCGGCCTCACCGAGATAGTCCCAGCTCGTCCACATGAAATCGCCCACCAGATAGGGGTACTTTTTCACCATCTGCCAGTTCTTCCAGATATCCTGCGGGAAGGTTTCCGAGCCGAAGACGACGCGGCCTGGGTGCGCCTTCCCCTCGAGCGGATAGCGGCCGGAGCCGTAGTTATAGCCGGCGATGTCCAGGCTGTCCAGGAACGGCGTGGTCAGCGCGTCCACTTTTTTGGAGTTGCCGCCCTTGTTCATGCCGGAACCGACAAAGGAGGCCATGATGTTGAACATGAGGGAAGCGTTCTGTCCTTCCTTCTCGGGCTTGCCCTCACCGCCGCCGGTCTTCTGCTCTCCGTCCTGGTAAATACCCTGTCCTTTGGCGGCGCGGCCGATGATCATCAGGTTTGTGCCGCAGGTCACGGGCCGGCTCGGATCGAGCCTGTGGCAGAGATCGACCATCCTGCGGCCGGCGTCTATGCCCTTCTGCTCAAAGGGCTCCGCCACCTCGTTGCCGATGGAGTAGAGGATGACGGAGGGGTGGTTGAAGTCCCGCTCCACCATGGCTGTCGTGTCGCGTTCCCACCATTCATTGAAGTCCAGGCCGTAGTCATAGGGATTCTTGCGGTTGTACCACATG
>DFFD01000034.1 GCA_002369495.1 Lachnospiraceae bacterium UBA3785
TGATCATCCGCGGCGGCGAGAATATTTACCCGAAGGAGATCGAGGAGTTCATTTACACGCACCCGAAGGTCAGCGACGTCCAGGTCATCGGCGTCCCGGACAAGGCGATGGGAGAGGAGATCATGGCCTGCATCATCCTGAAGAAGGGCGAGACGATGACGGTGGAGGAAATGAAGAAATTCGTCCTCGACCACATGGCCAAGCACAAGGTGCCGAAGTACATCGAGTTTGTGGACAGCTTCCCGATGAACGACGCGGGCAAGATCCAGAAATACAAAATGCGTGAAGAGGCGATCAGAAAGCTCGGTCTGGAGAAGGACGCGAGCATCGAGACCGCGTAAAGCACAAGGAGGCAATTATGTCTGACAGAAAGAAAGTCTACGTGACCGTGGACGGCAATGAGGCTGCGGCCTACATCGCCTACGCATTCACGGAGGTTGCGGCGATCTACCCGATCACGCCGTCCTCCCCGATGGCGGGCAAGACGGATGTCTGGTCGGCGAACGGCAAGAAAAATATCTTCGGGCAGACGGTCCGCCTGGTGGAAATGCAGGCCGAATCCGGCGCGATCGCGGCGGTCCACGGGGCTGCGGAGACCGGTGCGCTGGCTTCGAGCTTCACCTCGTCCCAGGGCCTCATGCTGATGATCCCGACCATGCACCGCATCGCGGGCGAGCGCCTGCCGGCGGTCCTGCACGTCGCGAGCCGCACGGTCGGCTCCCACGCGCTCTCGATCTTCGGCGACCACTCGGATATCTATAACTGCCGCGCGACCGGCTTCGCCCTGCTCTCGAGCGGGGACGTCCAGGAGGTCATGGACCTGGCGGGCGTCGCGCACCTCTCGGCCATCAAGGGCATGGTGCCGTTCCTGCATTTCTTTGACGGCTTCCGGACCTCCCACGAGATCGCGAAGGTCGAGCAGATGGACTACGAGGACTTAAAGGAGCTCGTCGACTATGACGCGCTCGCGCGGTTCCGCGCCGATGCGCTCAACCCAGAGCACCCGATGGTGCACGCGACGGTCCAGAATCCGGACATTTTCTTCCAGGTCCGCGAGGCCAACAACGGCGATTATGCCGCTCTTCCGGACATCGTGGAAGACTACATGCAGAAAATAAATGCGATCACCGGCCGGGACTACCACATTTTCAGCTATTACGGGGCAGAGGACGCCGAGCGGGTCATCGTCGCGATGGGCTCGGTCTCGGGCTGCGTCAGGGAGACCGTCGATTACCTGAATGCCCGCGGCGAAAAGGTCGGTTTCGTGCAGGTGCATCTCTACCGGCCGTTCGATACGAAGCGCTTCATCGCGGCCCTGCCGGCGAGCGTGAAAAAGATCGCGGTCCTCGACCGCACGAAGGAGATGGGTGCCTCCGGCGACCCGCTTTTCCTCGACGTCTGCGCGGCACTGCGCGGCCGGGCGGATATCACCGTGGTCGGCGGCCGCTATGGCCTCTCCTCGAAGGACACGACGCCCTCCCAGATCGGAGCGGTCTTCGCGAACCTTGCGAAGGAGCAGCCGCTTGACAGCTTCTCGGTCGGCATCGTCGACGACGTGACGCATCTCTCCCTCCCGGAGGAGGAAGTCATCAACATCGAGGAGCCCGGCATGGTCAGCCTCAAGTTCTGGGGTCTCGGCGGCGACGGCACGGTCGGCGCGAACAAGAACACGGTCGACATCATCAGCTCCCACACGGAGAAGTTCGGGCAGGCTTATTTTGAGTACGACGCGAAGAAATCCTTCGGCATCACGAAGAGCCACCTGCGCTTTGCGGACCACCCGATCCGCGCGTCCTACTACGTCAAATCGGCGGATTTCATCGCCTGCCACAACCCGACCTATGTCGACAAGTACGACATCGTCTCCGAGGTGAAGCCGGGCGGCACCTTCCTCATCAACTGCCCGTGGAATGCGGAGGAGCTGGAAGCCCACCTGCCGGCGAAGGCGAAGCGGGAGATTTACGGGAAGAAGATCAGCCTTTACACGATCGACGCGACGAAGATCGCGGCGGACCTGGGGCTCGGGAGCCATTCCAACACGGTCCTGCAGGCGGCATTTTTCGCGCTCATGCCGGTCATTCCGGCCGAGGAGGCCGTCGGCTACATGAAGGCGGCCGCGAAGAAGACCTATTTCGCGAAGGGCGAGGACGTCGTGAACCGCAACCTCGAGGCGATCGACGCGGGCGTTTCCGCTCCGGTCAAAGTCGATGTGCCGGAGAGCTGGAAGGATGCTGAGGATGCGCCGAAGCCGGCAAGAAATGTTCCGGCCGTCGTCACGGAGATCCTGGATCCGCTGAACGCCCAGAAGGGCGACGACCTGCCGGTAAGCCGGCTCATGCGCTACAGGAACGGCGTCATGGACATGGGCCTCACCGCCTACGAGAAGCGCCGCATCGCGACCCGCGTCCCGGTCTGGAACGCGGAGGCCTGCATCCAGTGCAACAAATGCGCCTATGTATGTCCGCACGCGGTCGTCCGGCCGTATCTCCTCACGGAAAATGAAAAGCTCGCCGCCCCGGCAGACCTTAAGTCTGCTCCGGCGAAGGGAAAGCAGGCGGCAGGGCTTCATTTTACGATGCAGGTGAGCGAGGCCGACTGCACCGGCTGCGGCAGCTGCGCAAATGTCTGCCCGGCGAAGGAGAAGGCGCTCACGATGGTCCCGATCGATGCGGCGGCGGATACCTCCGCGGCCTGGGAATACGCGCTCTCCCTGCCGGAGAAAGAAGATATCTTCGATCCCTACACGGTCAAGGGCAGCCAGTTCCGCCGGCCGCTCCTCGAGTTCTCGGCAGCCTGCGCGGGCTGCGGCGAGACGCCTTACGCGAAGCTCCTGACCCAGCTCTACGGAGACCGGGTCTACTGGGCGAACGCGACCGGCTGCTCGCAGGCCTGGGGTTCGGCGATGCCGGGCATCCCCTACACGACCAATCAGAAGGGCATGGGTCCGGCCTGGACCAACTCCCTCTTCGAAAATAACGCCGAGTTCGCGCTCGGCATGGTGCTCTCGGTGGGCCAGCAGCGGGAAGCGCAGCGGCAGCGGATCGCGGAGTACGCGGAAAATGCCGCCGACCCGGCCGTGAAGAACGCCTGCCTTGCGTGGCTTGACGCCTATGACGATTTCAACGCTTCGCCGGAGGCGAGCGAAAAGCTCATCGCGGCGCTTGCGGGCTCAGACGATCCGGCAGCCCGGCCGATTCTCGCGGCGAAAGATATGCTGGTGAAGAAGACCTTCTGGATGTACGGCGGCGACGGCTGGGCCTACGACATCGGGTTCGGCGGCCTCGACCATGTGCTGGCCTCCGGCGAAAATGTCAACGTCCTCATCGTCGACACCGAAGTCTACTCGAACACGGGCGGCCAGTCCTCCAAGGCGACGCCGGTCGGCGCGGTGGCCCAGTTCACCGCGGCGGGCAAGAAGCAGCCGAAGAAGGATCTCGGCAGCATGCTCATGACCTACGGGAACGTCTATGTGGCCCAGGTGGCCCAGGGCGCGGACAATGCCCAGCTCATCAAGGCCGTGAAGGAGGCCCAGGAGTACAACGGCCCGGCGGTCATCATCGCCTACGCGCCCTGCCAGGAGCACGGGCTCAAGTGCGGCGCGGCGAAGGTCCAGGATGAGATGAAGAAGGCTGTCGACGCGGGCTACTGGTTCCTCTACCGCTACAACCCGGCGGCGGAGCCGAAGTTCACGCTCGACTCGAAGGCGCCGTCCGTCGATTACGAGGAGTTCCTCGACGGCGAGGTCAGGTACGCCTCGCTCCGCCGGACCTTCCCGGAAAATGCCAGGAAGCTCTTCGCCGAAGGCGCGCGGATGTCGCGCGAGCGGTATGAGCGGCTGGCGGCGATGAAGGAAAAGTAATAAGGGGACGCTTCCCAATAACAGGGGACGGTTCGAGACCACTG
>DFFD01000184.1:0-2448 GCA_002369495.1 Lachnospiraceae bacterium UBA3785
GCGGACGGAATCCGGGATTTCTGGCGGAGGTGGCACATCACGCTCTCCCGCTGGCTTCGCGAGTACGTCTACATTCCGCTCGGCGGGAACCGCAAAGGCAGGCTCCGCACAGCGGCCAACACCCTCGCGGTCTTCGCCTTGAGCGGGCTCTGGCATGGGGGAGGGCTTCATTTTCTTTGCTGGGGGCTCGCCCACGGGGTCTTTGTCCTCCTCGAAGATCTGACGCCGAAGAAGGTTCCGGGGCGCTCCGCCCTGCGAAAAGCCGCCACCTTCCTCCTTGTGTCCCTCCTGTGGATCCTCTTCCGGGCACCCTCGCTCGGCCGGGCCCTCGCGATGTATGCCGCGCTTCTATCCGGCTGGGGATCCGCCCTCCAGACCTTTGCAGTGTGGGTTTCCGCGAACCGCCTGACCTTCGTCCGCCTGCTGCCCATCGTGCCGCTCCTTCTCTTTCTTCGAAGGGAGCCTTCTGAGGGGGACACCGACCCCGGCATGCGGACACTCTGGGGCGGCTACGCGCTCTTTGCCGCGGTACTGGTCAGTTTGTTTATGAATCTTGCGTCGGGAGGCGCGGCGCCGTTTATTTATTTTGAATTTTAAATTACAGCACCCCATAAGAAGGTGTGGTATGAAGCGCGAAACGCTCGCGTTTCAAGCGAAAACCATACTTTCTTATGGGGCGGGCAAGACGCGAAGCGTCTCTGACTGCTCTAATGAAGCAGCCGCGCAGCGGCTGCGAATGGGGTGCTGGATGACTACAACAATTAAAGGACTATGCGCACAAAACGTTTTATTCTTATCACCACGATCCTGACACTCCTCATCGCAAGCCCCCTGCTCATCGGAGGGCTCCTTCTGCCTGCGCAGTATCAGGACACCTTCATGGGGGAGCTCCCGTACAAGTTCTCCCGCCTTGAAAATGCACCGGGGAAGCGCATCATCGTGATCGGCGGGAGCGGCATGGCCTTCGCCGTCGACAGCAGCCTGCTTGAGGCCGAATTTCCGGGTTACTCCGCCGTCAACATGGGCATGTACGCGGACCTCGGCACAAAGTTCCTGCTGGATCTGACGGAAAATGAACTGCGGGAAGGCGACATCGTGATCCTCTCCCCCGAGCAGCACACTCAGACTCTCTCCTGTTGGTTCGGAGCCAGAAGCGCCCTTCAGGGCACGGACGGGAATATTTCCATGCTGAGGTACGTGTCCCGGGAGGACCTGGGGGCGCTCATCGGGGCGCTTCCGGGCTTTACGCTTGAGAAGCTCCGTTTTATGTCAACCAACGATCATCCGGAAGGGGACGGCATCTACAAGCGGAGCTCCTTCAATGAGTACGGGGACATCGCAAGCCCGCTCGCATCCGCCAACATCATGCCGGGGTATTACGATCCTTCCGTCACGGTCTCCTACGATCCTGCAATCCTTGAGGACGCCTTCGCGGAGCGCCTGCGCAGTTACGCCGCCCATGCGCACAAAAAAGGAGCAGAAGTATACTGGTACTTCTGCCCCGCAAACCGCCTCGCGGTAGACGCGTCCGCATCCCCGGAGGACTTCTATGATTTTCTTTATGAAACGCTTGATTTTCCGATCCTCGGCGACCCGGCAAATGCGGTCATGGACGAGGCCTGGTTCTTCGACACCGATTTTCATCTGAACAGTGCCGGCCGGACCGTCTTCACCGTGCAGCTCATCCGGGATCTCAAGGCTTACCTCGGGATCAGCTCTCCGACCGACATTGCTCTGCCCGCCGCGCCGGCGCTGCCCGTCTCCGGCGGAAGGGTCCTCACCGCGGATGTCTGGGCAGGCAACACCTCCGTCACAGAGATCACGGTCGATGCGGACGTGGTCCGGATCGAGGACCGTGCCTTCGACGGCTGCACGCGCCTCCGCGCGGTCCGGCTCCTTTCAGAGGATCCCTCCCGGCTTCTCGTCGGGGACCACCTCCTCGACGGGTGCGGCGCGGACCTCGTGGTCCCTGCCGGCACCCTCTCGGCCTACCGCACCGACTACCGGTTCTCCCGCTACGCGGGCCGGCTCCGCGAGGAGTGAGGGACGGTTCCCGGGCGGCCGGCACTTCCCCGCACAAAACCTGTCATTTTATTTTTTTAGTATTGACTAATCTTTGATTCCATATGATAATATCTTTAGGCAGAAATGCACATATTTCCGTCGATTATCAGAAAATGAAAGGAGATTACTGATTATGAAATACAAATGCACCGTATGCGGCCACATCTACGACGAGGAGAAGACAGGCGTCAAGTTTGCTGACCTTCCGGACGACTGGAAATGTCCGATCTGCAAGCAGCCGAAATCCAAATTCGAGCCGGTCGAAGAGAACGCCGAGCTGACCTGGGCTTCCGAGCACAAGGTCGGCATCGCCTCCGACCTCGACGAGGAAATGAAGAACTTCCTCCGCGCTGAGTTCGCCGGCGAGTGCTCCGAGGTCGGCAT
>DFFD01000184.1:2492-8688 GCA_002369495.1 Lachnospiraceae bacterium UBA3785
GCTCCGAGGTCGGCATGTACCTGGCAATGTCCAGAGCCGCGATCCGCCAGGGCTACCCGGAAGTCGGCGCGTTCTACCGCCAGGCCGCTTTCGAGGAGGCTGACCACGCTTCCCGCTACGCCGAGATGCTCGGCGAGGTCGTCTCCGCTTCCACCAAGGAGAACCTCGAGGTTCGCGTTGCGGCCGAGAACGGCGCCTGCGCAGGCAAGACCGCCTTCGCGAAGAAGTGCAAGGAAATGGGTCTTGACGCTCTCCATGACAGCATCCACGAGATGGCCCGCGACGAGGCCCGCCACGGCCAGGGCTTCAAGGGTCTGCTGGACAGATATTTCAAATAATTCTCTAAGAGCATGAGACATAAACCCCCGCGGGATCGATCCCGCGGGGGTTTTGAGAACCATAACAGCGGCTGCCGTTTTGCGCATCGTTTTTTTGTGTTCGCCGATCATCACTTTCCGTCCGGGAAGCTGGTAAAGACGCCGGTCTCCAGCTCCGGATAGCCGTACTTTTCTTTTACGTCCGCAAACGCTTTGATCATGAAGCTCATACTTCTTCCTCCGCATGAAAATCTTTCATAAACCTTTTTATAAGAAATGTACAGAAATAAGGGAATGTATATATACCCTCACCATGTCCTATGTTGTTTATAGAGAGCTTAATTCCATACCTGATATCAGGATAGCGATTCGAGGAAATCAAGGTTTTCATTGATTTCGCCTTTCCATTCTTCGCCTTTACCTCGACAGGAACCAACGATGCCGCTGAGCGAATAAAGAAGTCTGCTTCCAGAGTAGAGTCCTCTCTTTTGTAGTAGAACAGTTTGTATCCCTGTTTGACAAACGCTTCCCCCACCATGTTTTCGTAAAGTGCGCCTTTGTATACTCCAAGGTTTTTATTTGCCCGCAGATCCTCCTGTGATTCTTCATCCAACATGGATACCAGAAGTCCCGTATCAGAAAAATACAGTTTAAATATATCCGGCTCATAGTTTCCGCCAAGTGGAAGCTCTGGGAACTCCATGCAATAGCATATATTCACCATTCCTGCATCGGCAAGCCATTCTGCACATCCCCGGTAATCCCGGAATCTCGCCCCCTGTGCCACCTTTGAAATCTGAAACTTTTTGTTTTCCCGCGCCAGCTGAGGCGCGACCCGATTAAAAACATTGATAATTCTGGTTTGGTCCACGCCGGTCGCATATTTTCGAATATCTTCTTTATAATCTGCAATCAGCTGTTTCTGCGTATCGAGCGACCCCTCAAATGACCCTCTCTCAATATATTCAGCCACTACAGCGGGCATCCCGCCAAGAATGCTGTAATCCAGAAACAAAGAGTGATATACCTGCATTTCAAGATCACTGAACGGAATAAGCCTGCTCATGTGAGAAAGCAGGCTTTCTACCGTATCGTTTTCATACCCTTTTGCCCATAAAAACTCCTCAAAATCCATAGAAAACATATCGTAGTCTTTTTTATATCCGACACTATTGCTCTCAATCCTCTTATAGTTAATACCCAGCATAGATCCGCTGCAGATTACATCAAACCGCTTATCAATGCAAAAAAATTTAAGAGAGGCAGCTATTTCCGGAAACTCCGTTATTTCATCAAAGAAAATAAGTGTTTTTCCCGGGATAAACCGTCTGGATGGATCGAGCAGAGATATGTTTTTTATTATATTCGATGCCTCATATCCGTCTGCGATAATGTTCTTATACTTAACATCACGCACAAAATTAATTTCTATTATGCTCTCGTAATGCGCAGCTGCAAAGTGCAGAATGGATTCTGTTTTTCCGATTTGTCTGCTGCCTTTAATAATAAGAGGCTTTCTGGCAGGATCAGCAATCCATTCCTCCAGAAAAGCATCCACTTTTCTCCTCAGATACATCCGTCAGCACCTCCGATTCACGCTCACCTCCATTCTACACATTTTCATAGCGAAAATCAACGCATTTTACACATTTCATGAGCGAATCTTTCTTCTGTTTTCACATTTCTCCTGTTCGCTGCTTAATCCGACGCCTTAAAATTATACACCGGCTTCAGGACATCAATGACGTCCACCGCATCCCGGATCACATCGATGATGTCGCCTAAGGCCTTGTAGGCCATGGGCGCCTCATCGAGCGTCCGCTCGTTGACGGAGGTGGTGTAGACCCCCTTCATCGTCTCGCGGTACTCCTCCATGCTGAGCGTGTTCTTCGCGATTGTCCTGGACATGATCCGCCCGGCCCCGTGGGGTGCGGAGTAGTTCCACTCCGGGTTTCCCTTGCCGATCGCCAGGACGGACCCGTCCCGCATGTTGATCGGGATGAGCACCTTCTCGCCCGCGTGCGCGGCGATCGCGCCCTTCCGGAGGATCATCTCCTCCGTGTCGATGTAGTTGTGAATGGTGTGGAAGGCTTCCGCGGCAGTAAGGTTGGCCCTTGTGAGAAGGATCTCCGCCATCTTCTCGCGGTTTCTCCGCGCGAAGGCCTGGCAGATCTCCACGTCGTGCAGGTAATCATCGAGGTACTTCCCCTCCAGCCAGCAGAGGTCTGCCGGCACCGAGGGCTCCTCGTTCTCCCGGTCCCACTTGAGCTGCGCTAAAGCCGCCTGGATCTCGGACCGCCTTCCCTCGGCCTTGTAGGTGCGGATGATCTCATCCCTCTTCTCAAGGTAGCTGCCGATCCCCCGGTTCAGGTCCACCGCGAGCTGCTGGTAGAGCTCCGCCACCTGCTTGCCCAGATTCCGGCTTCCGGAATGGATCACCAGATAGTTCGTCCCGTCGGCTGCTCTGTCGACCTCTATAAAATGATTCCCCCCGCCAAGGGTCCCCAGGCTCCTGCCGAGCCTCACCGTGTCCCGAAGCTGCCGGTAGCAGCGAAGGCCGGTCAGATCAAAGCGCTCGAGTCTTCCGTCCCAGACATGGTATCCGGAGGGGATAAAGTGGGCCGCCGCGTCGAGCTTCTCAAAGTCGATCTCCTTCTCGGCGAGCCTTACGGTGTACATCCCGCAGCCGATATCCACGCCGACCACATTCGGGACGGCCCTGCCCTCGATCGTCATGGTCGTGCCTATGGTGCAGCCCTTCCCGGCGTGTACGTCCGGCATGATTCGAATCTGACTTCCCTCGGTCATCGGGTAGTCGCACATCCGGCGGATCTGCTCGATGGCCTCGTCCTCCACCACCTTTGCGTAGCAGACGGCGGTGTTCATTTTCCCTCTTATCTCCAACATACGATCACTTCCTTTCATGTGCCTATCGTAGCAGGAGAATGTCCCCTTTTCACGGAAAAAAAGTTGCGAACCCGTCAGGATCCGCAACTTGTAAAGCGTTTCTGCATGCTAAGGCGCTCTTTGATCAAGGAAATGAAAGACTCGGGCGATGTAACCCGCACCCTGGGCCCGAACTGCAGCACCCGGATGAGGATCTCCGTCTCATCGTCCTTCCGGTAGCGGAGGGAGATCCGATAGTGCATATCATCCAGCTTCTCCGTCTCCTTCTCGAGGTCGGAAAAATGGATCATCGCCCGCTCGAGAGCATTTCTCTCATCGACAAGCGTGAGGACGACCGTCTCCTTCTCCGCGGGTCTCGTCTCTCTGCCGTCAGGCATCTCCGCGAGAGAGACCGCCTGCACACTGGCCATCCGGATCACGTAGGGAGTCCCCATTTTCGAGTGCGCGATGAGCCTCATCTTGTCATCCTTGGCGGAGTACTCGATCTTCTCCGGGATATAGATCTGATCGTGCCGTGCGCTCTTTCCGCGGAAGCGGATCCTGAGGGCCCGCCCCTCTTTAAGCGCAAGGAGCACCAGCCGGAAGTGCTCCCTGTAGAGAGCATCCTCGTAGGGGTCTCCGTCCGAGTACCGGTCAAACCGGACAAAGAAGTCCCGTTCAAAGAGCGGTGTGACGCCCTCAAGGTCCCCGACCGGCGGGTCAAAAAGCCGGATGCGCGGGTCCTCGCACACCGCCTTCAGCCACTGTTTTTCAAGGTCCGTGAGCGGCATGGTGGGCGTATGGCGGACCGGCGTCGTATAGTCCTCCCGGAGGAAGGGCCATTTTCCTTTTTTGAGCGCATTCGGGATCGTGATCCCGCTTTCCAGGTAGGCTTTCTCCTCGATGATTTTCCGGATCCGCTCACCGGAGAGCTCTCCCCGGACAGCCTCCGCCAGAATCCCGGCGACAACGTTGTAGTAGCTGCCGTACACCTCATGAAACAGCATCGTCATCACCTCCGTAGATCTGATACATCGCCGCGAGGTCCCCGTAGAACCGCCGCTCAACTTCCGCATCGGTGCAGGTAAGGCGCTCGATCCGCCCCGTGAAGGTCCTGATCCAGGGGAGCATTTCCTGCGCGTCGTACACCAGAGCGCTGAACTCCCAGGTGTTCTCATCGATGCGGGTGACCGTCCCGTTGCGCTTCTCCCGACAGAGCCGGTCGGCGATGTACCGCTCGTCCTTCCCCGCGTGGATGCGCATCGTGAGCGTGTGGAGGGTCCTCCTCTTATCGCCCCCGGCCGACGTTCCCCACAGGAATTCCGCGAACCGCTCGCCGGCCATATCGAGCCGCTCTGCCTCCGGCTGCGGATCCGTCATTTTGACGGACCGGATCTTGTCCAGCCTGTACATGCGGGGTCTTCGCGTGTGGAAGCTGTAGGCGAGCAGGTTCTCGCGCCCGTCCTGGGTGCTGATATAGAGCTTCAGGGGGTAAATAAGCGCCTGATGGGTCTCCCCACGGCTCCGCCTCGTGGAAAATGTAATGAGAGCATTCCGCCTCTCCCTCCGGCAGGCAAGAAGCTCCGCGAGGATCTCCGAGTCGAGCGCACCGGGAAGGTAATGGTGCTTGAAGCTGAAGAGTTCCGGCACATGTTTGTATTTGTCCAAAATGAAAGACCCGACGACGCCGAGCGGCATGGCCTCCGACGCGAACGCGACTGCGTCGCGCCAGCCCTCCATGTCCCATTTCATGTCATTTCTGAAATAGAGAACCTCCCGCCCCTGCTTCTCCTCCGCAAGGATCCCCAGGGCCACATACTCCTTGAGCTTGTTCCGCACGGTGGCATCGTCCGGATAAAATGCAGCCCCCGGGGCCTCCTCACAGCGCCCGCTCACGCGGTCCGCGATCGCCCGCAAGGGGAGTTTTTCCCCTTCGGCCAGAACATCCAGGATGTAGAAATGCAGCGTGATGTCCCGGTCGGTAAAGCTTTTGGCCTTTAAGGCCTTGTAGAAGGGGTTGTGGAGCGTCTCCCGGTTGTCCACGGAGATAAAGACACTCTTCCCCGAAGCATCCTGCCGGAAGGAGACGGCTCCCTTGAGCCAGCTCTCGACTCTTCGGCGCTCGTTGTCGTAGCTCCGGGCGCTCTTTCTTACAAACTCCGTCCGCGTGCGAAAGCCGTAGATATAGAAGTCCCGCATGTAGGACCTGATCTTTTCAAAGTTTTTGATGAGTTCGCTGTAGGCCATCTTTTATGCTCCCTCAGGACCGCCTCTCCTGCAGGTCCATGAATATCTCCCCATCCGCGATCTGCCGTCTGAGTCTCTCCATCTCCTCCGCCAGCATCCCGCGCCCCCGGGATGTGATGCGGTACCACTTCTGCTGCGGAACAGTTACTTTCTCACACATCCGGCTTCTCGCCGTACAGCGTGCGGTACTGCTTCGGCGTCATGCCGGTCCATTTTTTAAAGACTTTCCCGAAATGGCTCTGGGACGAAAAGCTGAAGAGGGCCGCGATCTCGGCGAAGGATTTAGATCGCGCCGGGCTTTTCATAGCCGGACCGGGTCTCCCAGTCGAGCGATACCAGATACTTGCGCCCGTCCGTGTCATGAAGCAAAGAAGCGTCAGGCGCCGTCTTCATGGCTGAAACCTGTCCACCGCCTCGTCAAACCGCCCCAGAACCGCCAGCATATCCTCTTCCAGGCGTTTAATGCACTCTGCCATCATGCCGACCGGAACGCCGTAAAATGCCTCCGCGATACTGCCGGCGATGCAGGTCAGGGTGTCGCAGTCTCCGCCCAGAGATACAGCCGTCCGGATCACATCCTCAAAATCATTCCCCTCCAGGAAGGCCGTTATTGCCTCCGGCACCGTCTCCTGGCAGCTCTCCACATGATGGTACCCGGGACGGATCTCGTCGCAGGTGCGGCTTAAATCATAGCCGAACTCACGGACGATGTAATCGCGGATTTCCTCCTTCGAAGCGCCGTTTCT
>DFFD01000184.1:8813-10751 GCA_002369495.1 Lachnospiraceae bacterium UBA3785
ACCTCGGCGGTCCACCTCGCTATCTTTCGGGTCGTCTCAAGGCTGTCGTAGAGCCACCCCGCGGCGGATACGCGCATGGCGGAGCCGTTGCCGTAGCTGCCGTAGGGTCCCATCCTGCGGTCCCTGAGCCACACGCGGAATCTTCCGCCGTAGCCCGCATCCGGATACCTGCTGCCCCAGCGGCGCATCGAATCCGCAAGGAGCTTCTTTACCGTCTCCTCATCGTTCCAGGCACCTTGTGCCCTCGCATCCAGCAGCGCCTCCGCCACCGCGATCGTCATCACGCTGTCATCCGTAAAATGAACCCCTCTCCCAAACAGCGGGAAGTCCTTTGTCTTGCCGCCCCGGTCAAACTCATAGGGTGCTCCGATCATATCTCCGAGTAATGCTCCGTACATATAATTACCTGCCTTTCTTTCATTTCTCTTTTTCCTGATGCAGGTTCAGTATAACAGATGTTCGCCCTGGCAGGGTCGCCTTGCAGGAGACTTTTCATATTGTTCCGGCGCCTCAGGCATGTCCGGAAACCGGCCTGCTGTTTTCGTATAGTGTCGCTGCTGATATATACCATAGGCTACACCTCTGCCAGAGAACTCATTGCGATCACCTCTTTGTAAGGGACTTTAAGTAACTCGGCACCTCTCTGGGCGCTGATATCTTCCTCGTTGACCGCACGGTATACCAATTGCGAAAACAACGAAGGACGCTCTGGTTGTATTCGAGAGGGTTCTGATATTCTCCAACCAGCCTTTGAAGCCTTAATGAAAAAATCTTTTGCAACAGCGGAACTGACAATATTACATAGTTCTGCTCTTTTTACAAGAAGCATCATTGAGATGCCATACTCTACCGCTACAGGGATCATGTCTTTCGTTATCGCTGATCGGCGAATACCCAGTTCCCGGAGAGCATCCGATTTAGGGAATAGAAATGCCCCGCTTATTGCCGTAGCCATTTTCTCAATTTCTTTATCTGACAACTCTTCAGGCCAGATAAACATCAGATGAGCCAGCTCATGATTTTCTGAATCGTCTGATATCCCTTGCTGCCGTCTTATACCTCATCCGTTTTATTCCTGCAGATTTATAATTATGGATTCAGGGTCTTTGCATTTTTCTCTTATTATCTGTACCAGTGATTCATAAGTATTGCTCTTAACCTCCGTCAGCACCATTCTTTTGCGTTTCTTCGTTTTGATAATAATATAATAAGTCTTCCATTCGCGGTATTTGTCTGTGAGCGCGCAGTACATTGCCCTTCTGACATTCATTCTGCCGCGATTGCCTCCCTTTGTTGTCTTTTCGCTGTGTTCCTTCACCTTTATCCGTATGCCCGCTATATCATCATATTCCACCACCGTGATGCCCTTATTGAACCCGATCAGGGCCTGAGGTGCAGCAAATACCTGAAGCTCCGGAATCCAACATGTTTGGGGATCATTGACCAAAGCATCTATTTCCTTCGCCTGATATCGTCTTCCGCTGCATGCAGGAAAGATATGTTTTATCATACATAAAGAATCCGCTTCATGGATCCAGACACTCGCCATAACGATAATCGTAAGCCCGAATGTTATTCCTACAGGATGATTCTCTCTTATCGAAGATATTAATTGATAGACACTTATCTTTGGGAAAATATCCATAAACGCCCTTATAAAGCTCAGCAGGATAAGAAACAGCGCAAATATCAGCATAAAGACGATCTCCTTGAAAAGTACGCTGTGTTCGGCTATCTGTTCTCGTATACGCTCGTTGGTATAATTACGGGAAAAGTAATCCGCATCTTCCTGTATATAATTTCTGGCTTTTTGGGATTCTTTTTTGGATTCTTTTTTATTTCTTTTACCGGTCTGGTTTCTTTTCATAGTCTTTCCCATTTTTTCTTCAGCCTCCTAAAGAAACTATACTAAGCATTGCCGAACTTCACAACACTGTA
>DFFD01000121.1 GCA_002369495.1 Lachnospiraceae bacterium UBA3785
ACCGTGATCGTCACCGTGCCGCTCATTCGCGGGATCGTAAAGTCCAAAAACACGGAGCTTCATGAGCTGCTGGCCGGATTTCTGGTTGCCGCAAGGCTGCAGGAGGGCGTGCGCCAGGCCGTCTGCGAGAATGCGGACTGCGGCAGGGCGGAGGCATTTCTCACGATCCTGAAGGCGATCAACGACAATGACCTCCTGCGTTTTTCGGCCGTGAAGCGGGCCATCGCCACCTGGACGGGCATCTGCAGCCCCGAAGCGATGGACCGGGTCTCCGCCAAGGTCCTCACGGACCTTACCGAGGCGGTCACGGACCGGGCAAAAGCCCTTGAGATGACCCGGACCGATGACTCTGTCAGGATCGTCATCGGTCTCTGGGCCCTGGGCTTCTATGAGGCGAAGGACGCCATCGACCGCATGCTGGAGATTGCGGAGACGGGCACGAAGAACCAACGGCTGACCATTTCCTACTATAACCGCTACATGCAGTTCTCCGACTTCAGCGAGAAGGCAGCCGACAGGATGCTCGAGACCTACCCGGACGATCAGGAGATGGCGGCAGCCTTCATGCCCACCTACCAGTCTGCGGTGGACACGATCATCCGGAACTGCATCCGCGACACGAAGGACAAGCCGGTTTACAGCAACTTTTCGCAGGAGCTGGTTTTCATTCCTCTGGCTGTCAGTGAGCTCTTTGACAGCGAGGAGCAGGCAAGGCTCCATTACGGGATCCTGAAAAACCTTGCGGACAGCATGAAGAAGCGGCAGATCGAGTTCTCGCCCATGATCTTCCCCTGGTACGGCGCCGTTCTGGACAAGAGCGACCTCACCCAGCGGATGGTCATGATCGCCTATGCCCTGCAGGACCAGGACCTCATCGATGAGGTCTGCCTGAGGCTGACGGACATTACCGATTCCTACTACAATACCCGCAAAAACTATCTCTGCGTCCTCCTCCACGACCCGAAAACGAAGATCCAGAAGGATGCGCTGGTCGAATACGTGGCCGACAAGGAGAGCTTTACCCGGACCTGCGCCTATGAGCTCCTCGGGAAGCTGTCCCTCTCAAAAGAGGACATTCAGCACCTGGAGAAGCATCTGCGTCTTAAAAATGAAGACACCCGCCGCTATTGTTTAGAGCTCCTGGAAAAGCAGGATGAGCAGGGCCTTTTAGAGAGCATAAAGCGGCTTCTCGCCTCTGACAAGGAGCCGATCCGCCTCGCGGGGCTCGACATGTTAAAGCGCCGGAGCGAAGCGGGCGAGGAGGCAAAAAAGGCCGCGGCAGACCTTCTTAAGGAGGTGCTTCCGGAAGACGGGACACTCACGGACAAGGAGAAGGTCCTGTATGCGGAGATCGCCGGCAGCAAGGGGTCAGCCGATATCCTGAATACGAAAGGGTACGGACTCTATGATCCGGCTGCGGCGTACGATCCGGGGCCCGGCATCACCGGTGAGAGTGCCGGGAAGAAAGCCGGGCCCGGCCTGGACTACTTCTGCCTGACAGAGAAGGAGCAGGATTCGTATTTTGACAGGATCCGGGCCTTTGTCGTCGAGCACGGAAAAATGGAATACACGGGCGCAAACGGCGACAGACAGCTGCTTGAAAACGGGCTGTATATCCTGAACTATGATTACAATGTCGAGTTCTGGACCCGCTACCCCTTCCCGGAGCTCTGGGATGAAGTGTATGACACGATCATCAGGACCCCGAAGGTCCTCTTCAACCTGTATTACGCGATCCAGCCGGGTTATGACGAGACCACGGTAAAAGATGCGGAAGCTTATCGGAAAGCTGAGAAGACGATCTTCGGGAATGCCTGGTCGGGCTATAACTATGCCGATCCCAAATACAGGAGCAGCTACGGCGGCTCCAGCATCTATAAGACGATCCTGGAAATTATCGCGAGCAGGAAGCACCTCGTCCTGCCGATCGAGGTCGCCAGGGCAGCGGTTCTCATGGCAATCCGCCTGCCGGAGGAGATCCGCTGGATGGAGAAGGTGCCGCCGCGCTATGCGACGCTTGCCGGTTCGCAGCGGCAGACGGCCTGCTTCCTCCGCGCCGGCAAGTTCACGACGATCCTGGGCCGCGTCTCCCACTATGAAAATGATGATGAGTTCCGGGCGGCCTTCCCGCTTCTTTATGAGGTGGACAGGGTGTACCGGTTCGATGAACATGAACTGAATGCCAGCTACAACTACACCTCGCACAGCATCCTCTCGATGTTTGCCTACGTGAAGGCGTTTGAACTCGGCCTCATCACAAAGGATTTCCTCTATAAGGCGGCCTTTGAGATGGTCGGCCTGAGGTTCGCGGTGGGAGAGCTGGCGGAGCTCTTCAGACCCAACCTGACGGTCTCCACGCTTCTGAAGCTGAAATTTTACGCCCCTGTGGACATGGAGAAGCACACCGTGGACAGGGAGAGCACCTTCTGTCGGCTGTGCGCGGAGATGTACGGGAAAATCGTCAACCTGATCCTGGACGTGGAGCTGGGGCGCGGGGACACGCCGACGGTCTTCTCGCCGGCGGTTGCGCGCATTTCCAGGATCGAAGGCGTCTCCCGCCTCATGCAGATCCTGACGGCTCTGGGAACGGATACCCTCGACCGGGGCGCCTATTACTATTACACCGGCGGTACGGGCAAAAAAGAGTGCCTGAGCCACCTCCTCAAGGTCTGCTGGCCGCTCCCCTCGGAGACGGCGGAAGATCTGAAAAATGCCGTAAAGCAGAACAAGGTCACAAAGGAGCGGCTCATCGAGGTGGCCATGTACGCGCCCCAGTGGCTCGACCTGGCCGAGGAAGTCCTCGGGATGGAAGGATTAAAGAGCGGCTGCTATTATTTCATGGCTCACATGAACGAGCGGTTCGACGACCGCAGGAAGGCCGTGATCG
>DFFD01000206.1 GCA_002369495.1 Lachnospiraceae bacterium UBA3785
TGTAGCGCCGTATACCCGACCGGTACGTACGGTGCAATGGGAGGGGCGAGGCTTTCGCCTCCCTCTACCCTATTTTCATTTTAAGAATTAATATCCCAAGCACTTTAAAGCCGGAGGAATGTATGCGTCACTATCAGCTCACACTGGCGGGTATGCCTGTCACATGTACATTTTCATATGCCGAAACGGCGGATTTCTTCGGAAAGTGGTGCAACGAAGTGAGCCCCGCACCCAGCAGCATTTCGATAACGGAAGGCGGCTGGGACTACTGGGAGAAATATACAGGCTTAAGAGGCCCCCGGGCGGAATATAGTCTTATGTCGGCCTATGTATCGGCCGCCCTGCTGCCATACGGGCGCGGGCTGTTTCATGCGGCTGCATTTTCGATCAGGGGCAAAGCCTGGCTCATTACGGCCCCTCCGGGAACAGGAAAATCAACACAGCTCAAAACGCTTCATGAACTGTATCCGGGGGAGATTTCAACAATCTGCGGTGACCGCCCTGTCCTCGAGCTGACAGACGACGGAAATGTTACCGTCCATCCGTCCCCCTGGAATGGAAAAGAAGGGTGGGGCGGCAGCACTTCAGCGCCTCTTGCCGGGATCATTTTCCTGCAGAGAGGAAATGAAAACAAGATCACGCCCTTACCCCTGAAAGCCGCTGTCATGCAGATTTATGCAGCGCTTCTCAACTCGGCAGAGAGTGTGGACGAGGTAAAGGCAGCTGCGGAGTTCACGGATGAACTCCTTAAGAGAACTCGTGTGTGGTTCCTGCTCAACAAAGGTGTGCCGGATTCCACAAAACTATTATATGATCAACTTTTGAGTCGGGAGCCAATGCTATGAAGATCGTTCCGCGAGAAGGATTCTCTTTAACGAAAATTTGTGGGATCAACTTCCTTGTCCCGACCCGAAAGGCGAGCGAGCACTGCTGGGTTATTGTACCGGTTTCCATATTCGAGCTGATGTGCTGGGAAGGTCTCAGTAAAGGCAAGACAGAGAAGGAGCTCTGCGCGATTACGGAGAGGGCTTTTCGGCGGAAGCCGGAGGAGGCTGAGAAGATCATCAGTGCTGCAGTTAATACATTGCTCTCTAAGGGCTGCCTGGTGAAGGTGGGAGAGGGAGAAGGATTGTAATTGATACGTGTACAGATGCAGTTTGAGGGGGTGCCGGTCTCGGCACCCCCTCTCAACTCGTTACAAACTCTCAATTTCCTCAGTCAAATATCCCTTCTCGACCAGACTTCCTAAAGCATTTCCGATGATCCGCTTCGCCTGCTCGGGCGTACGTTTAAACGCTTTTTCCGTAACCGCACATAGTTCATCCGCAGTCTTTCCTTTTGTAACGCCCTCCCAGCACATGAGTTCAAAAATCCCCGGGTGACTGATAATCGGGCAGTGCTCACTGGCATCGCGTGTTGATACAAGAAAAAATACATCACATATCTTTGTCAGGGTGACCCCTGAACGCGGTACATATCTCATAACGGTTTCTCCCGGCTCAGTAATTCATCATACAGCATCTTTGTGGAGTCAGGGACCCCCTTATTCTCCATAAACCACACATTGGTTCTTCTCAGCAGTTTGTCGGCAAAAGAAGCTGCCCTGGTTATGTCTTCCTCATCTTCAGCATTTTTAAGCAATGCCGTGTAGATATAAACAGCAGCCCGGTCCGTTGGCAGATGCCAGAGATCGTTTTTCTTTCCCCTGTTCAGGATAATAATCCCGGCAAGCGGGGCTATTTCACTGCCTCCCCACCCTTCCTTTCCGTTCCACGGAGAAGGATGGACCAGCACCTTTCCGTCATCCGTGAGCTCCAGGATAGGACGATCTCCGCATATCGTTGTTATCTCCCCGGGATAAAGCTCCTTCAGTGTCTTGAGCTGTGTTGACTTCCCGGTTCCCGGAGGAGCGGAGATCAGCCACGCATGTCCGTTTATCGAGAATGCCACAGCATGAATCACGCACCTTTTATGAGGAAGCAATGCAGAAGAGAGGTAGAATGACATCAGGCTGAATTCTGCGGCTGCATTTCTATTTCCGTAATATTTTTCCCAGTACTGCCAGCCATTTTCGGAAATGAAAACCCCACCGTCAGACGCCTCACCTTCCCTGCAATAAGTCCCTAACATAGCCGCTGTCCTGTTAAAGGCAAACGAGGCGGTCAGCGGTACTCCTGCTAGTGTCAGCTGATATCGTTCCATCGTTATCTCACCGCACCTTTTTACAATAATTAAACTGCAAAACCACTATAAAACCAAGAAAGGACATAGCACTCCATTAGGCTACTATGTCCTTCCATCTCTCAAAGATTATATGTCAGAAACCGACGCCGTTCTTCTGGCTGGACTCACCGACATACCAGGTGTGTCGAATTTCCAATGCGTTTAAGAATTCCATCTCAGCAAAGTTGATATGATCCTCGCCAACATAATGGTTATCGCCAATTGTAGTGCCATTGGCGAAATCATTATATAGATCAGCAATTCCCTGCACTGTAATGCTCAGTCCTGCATCAAGGAGATCCTGTTCCGAATATGATTCTCCGATTTGCGCAAGTTCCGCTGAACTTACATAATAATAGTTAACTTTTTCAAGAAGACTCATGTTATGCTCCTTCCCTTAACCTCTTATCCGCTTCTTTGTCCTTAACTTTCGATTCTAATTTTGTTATTCCTGCGCAGCGCCTTCCGGCTGTAAAGAAAAACCGCAGCCGGAAGGAAGCATAGCAGTCAGAATTATCAACCAAGATGGATGCCGTTTGTCGAATCGTTGGTGCAGTCACCCATGATCAGAGTCCGTGTCTTACCATAAACTGTTTCATTATCAGGTGTGATCCAATACGGCTGGATCGTGTACGTTGCACCTTCGCTTAACAGATCGGACGCATCGCAGTAACCAAGATAACCTCTGTTTAAGGTCGTGAAAACTGTATCACCAACCTTGAATGATGTTGTATTACCGGACTTTTTTTCCTGGATGGTGAAGCTGCTGCAAAGTGTCACCGGTTTGTCATCTGCTGTAGTGATTTTAAAGAACACACCGTTATAGCTTGTGTCATCTGTTGCTGTCAGGAAGAACAGCTTGACGAGTTTATTATTGTTTGCTTCGTCATAAATAAACTGCGTGCTGTTATCAAGGTAATCGCTGGGGACTTCCTTGATATAGTATACGCGACCAGGCACAACCTTGTCAGACGGGTTCTTTATCTTGCCCTTCTGCCAGTGCATTTTGATTCCTGTTTTGATGACACTGCCGTCATAACCCGTCGCTTCTGTTTGGAAGTATTTATCCTCCTTTCCGACTTTTGCCAATGCACCTGCTTTATCATCCTCAGACACTGTGTACCTGCCGTATGCGATAAAGCATCCGCCGTACAGGTTATCACCCTTCACGAGATTCCTGAATGTAAGATCGTCCTCGTAATCTTTCATGGCCTCGAGCGTGCCGTCAGACGAATGGAAGATGTAGATCGGTTGCTTCTCCCAGACAGCGTAGAGCGCCTCATACGGAAGGAACTCGTCAGCCGCAACCTGAGTCACTTCAGACCAGTTTCCATCAATCTTAGCTTCAAAATGAGCCTCAGTCGAGCCATCTGCTTCCACATATTTCAGGAACAGATCCTCTTCACCCAGATTCGGGTAGGAAGTCTGTATAACAGATGATCCGGGAATTAAACTGCCATCCTCGGCAACTGGATCATATTCGTTTTTCTTTGCCCAGCCGAGGAAATTATATCCTTCGAGAGTCTGTGCACCAACGATATTCACACCTTCATTGATTTTCAGGCGTTCACTTTTCGCGACCGGATCTGTTGTCTTACCGTCGTTCTTATACCAGTTGATATGCGTCAGGACTTCTTTATCCTTTTCAATATATTCAGCCTGAAGCTGGATCGTGTAGGTATACTTTTTGCTTGAATCAAGGGTGCCAGCGGAAACCGGGTTGCCATCGCTGTCTGTAATCCTTGCATCGGAGGCATTGATGGTAAAGTACTCACTCGGGAAGACATTAACTCCTGATTCCACAAATGCACTGCCGTCCCACTTCATAACTTTCCAGTGACTGAACACATAATTTGTGGTGTCAGTGGGAGTGGAAGCTGCGCCTGCGATTGCACTTGCAGTATCCACATAAGTTAAATCGTCTTCAGGTGGATTGTCTCCATCGGCTGCATCATATACAACCTTAATTCCCTCGGCGCCAATCAGTTTGCTGCGCCACTTTGCATAGAGATTCAGTTCACCAACAGTCGCAGGATATCGGGGATCAATCTCCTCTTCAGAATACAGTTTGCCATATTTCTCAACGTTTGATTTGTTAACTTCATAGGCTTCAAAATTATAGACCTTGGTCATTGCCTCATCGGTAAACCATCCGACTAAATCATAGTAGATTCTCTCGCCGCCGACGTTACCGATTTTTTCTCCCTCAGCGACCCAGAACTGTTCATCCTGACTCGTGCTGTTATACTTGATAGAATCATCATCGGTATCATTCGGATGAAGGTTAATCTCATACTCACAGCGTACCCACTTCGCATACAAGGTTACATTGTTAGCCGGCATTTTATCAAATGCATATGCTTCTCCTGCGCAGAGTGCGTTATCGTACCAGCCGAGGAATACATATCCGGGAAGCTCAGGCTTGATATTATACTCAGCGGTATTGATATTCGCCTCGTAGTAGATAGCATTCTTTTCGGCAAAATTGGTGCGTGCGGCCGGAGCATCGGTAACAGGGCTTCCACTGCCATCTACAAAGATGCCGTCACTGTAGGTTATATCGTATTGTTTGCGGGCGTAGCGAAGGTAGACATCATGATAAGTAGGATTCCAGTCACCAGATGAATATCCAATGCTACCTGTATTCGCTACAGGTGTCCAGGAACCGCTTGTGTTATCCAGCCTGTAAGAATTAATCTCAAAGCCTGTATAGGTTTCTGTCGGATACCAAGTTCCACCATTACCAAGTGGGGCATCATCAATCAGATATGTATTAGTGTACGACCAGGCACCACTTTCAGTCTGCTTATAAACATAAAGCGTTGATACTTTTGCAAAGTCAGTAAGTGTGAATATAAATTCTGTTGCTTCGGTACCTACCTCAACAGCATCTGGATTAAACTCCGTCAATGCAAGAGGAATCAACATTTCGTTAATCTCAGCACGCCAGACCATGTTTTCTCCCGGATCTGGCCAATCTGTAAATGCTGAGCCGTACAATCCGCTGTAGGAGAGCTCAGTGCTGGTTTTCGTATATCGGGTTCCCCCGTACCGTTTCCAGCCATAATCGTAGTAATACCATTGCCCACCACTTTTTGTTAGCTCTACATAATTCCCATCAACAAGTCCATACAAAGTACCGTTTGTTGCAGATGTTTCTGTGTATGTATCTTTTTTAAATTTGTACACAATAGTATTGCGGTTATAGTACACATTAATTACAGTATTACCTTCAGGCGCAATCGGCTTTTGAGCATCAAAATGATCAAGGTGAAATCCTCTAAAAGTCTTATCAGTGTACTCACTACTGCTTGTATAAATTCGAGCAACAGCATTATTGCCGTCACCTTGTTTAACAACCTGATAGGTATTCTCGCCAACTGGGGCACCAGTCACCGGCACCGTAGTTCCACTGTAATCATACCCATCTCCGTTCACTTTCTGGAACCAAATCATGACATTATAATCCGCTGTACTTGCGGCCGTCCACTTACCATAAACAGTAGTGTTGGATTCAAGCGAGGAATTAAAATCAAACTCACTGCCGCTAACCTGACCATCACGTGCATCGGATTGATCTTCCGTATACCAACCCTCAAACGTATATCCGGTTCTGGTAGGATCGGTCGGCTTAGTAGCCGTTCCATTAAGCGGAACAAACTGCGGCTCAGGAGGTACTGCATTTGAAAGGTTTGCCTCGTAGGTAATCCAGTGACCCTTCTGAGTCTTAGCTTTTAAGATGTAATTCGTTTCGGTAAGTGTAAGCGGATCACCGTTGTCAAAAACGACCTCTGTGCCTGTAACTTCAGGGAGGATCTGCTGCCAGCCTACAAAGTCGGCAACGACACCTTCCTCTCCTGTCGGATACGGAATATATGCATAGTTGACTTCATAAGACGGTGTTTCGGTGCTGTTCGTTTCTGTGAGAATCTGGTCTGTCTTTACAACATTGCCCTTTTCATCATAATAAGATACCGTGTAAACCTTGAAGGTCATTGCATAGTAAATAACCGTATCGCCATCGGTTATTTCTTCACTCTGCAGCTTATCTTTAATCTGTGTACGCACATCTGCGATCGTAAGACTAGCAGTGTCCTCATTATAATTCTGCTCTGTAGTCCATCCGCGGAACTGTACCCCGTGTTCCAATTCGCCCATACCCGGATCATAGATATACTGTCCGATATGAGGAATCTGCCGCTTGTTGATCATCATGGTGGTAATTTCCGTATTACCATTCATGAATTTAACAAACAGACGAGCATCCTCACCGCTCTCTACCACCGCATAAATCGAAAACGCATCACTCTCAAACGCCACCGCATTCTCATCGGCCGCATTCACTTCAACTGCATTTTCCGCCTCTGTGAGCTCCTCAGCCACAGCCTTCTCCTCGTTGATGTGGAGAATGCCGAGATCCTGAGCCGCCGCCTCAGCGAGCTCCGGCGCCTTGATGGAGACCGCAACGTTGCCGTTCGGCTGGATCTCGTTGTCGGCGCTGTCAAGGAAAGTGATGTCGACCGCCGTGATGATCCTGGCCGCGATCTCACCGGAGACCTTCGCCTGCACCTCTTCCGCAGTGACGTCCTTGAGCGTCATGGTCGTGCCCTCCGGGAGAGCGCCCTCCGGGGCCTCCACGCGGACAGCAACAGAACCCTCCGTCATGCCTGCAAGGGTGACGGCGGGATAGGAGACAACATTTTCGGCCGGAGCCGCCGGCTCTGCAGCCGGAACCTCAGGCTCTGCAGCCGGAGCGGCTGGCTCTTCTGCCGGGGCTGCGGGCTCAACTGCCGGAGCTGCCGGCTCTTCAGCCGGGGCCGCAGGCTCTTCTGCCGGAGCTGCCGGCTCTTCCGCCGGAACTTCCGGTTCATCTGCCGGAGCTGCGGGCTCTTCTGCCGGAGCCGCCGGCTCCTCAGCCGGAACTTCTGATTCATCGGCCGGAGCAGCTGGTTCCTCAGCCGGAACCTCAGCCGTCTCTTCGGTCTTGTCCTCCGCGGCACCGTAGGTGACGCTGGACCAGCCGCTCTGTCCCCTTCCGGCCGCCTGGACCGGAGTGGCGCCCAGCGAGAGGATCATCGCCATCGCCAGAACGAGTGACAGGACTTTTTTCATCTTTTTCATATGTCCCTCCTTGTAAGATAATGTTATTGGATACGTGGATCGTGCTGGCTGTTTTCGCAGAATACCCTAATCTGCGAAAAACAGACCGTAACAAAAAGTAACAATATATATTAAACCGGATTAAAATCCGCCAATGGCTTCATTTTCTTCCAGTACGATTGTGACAGAACTCTCAACTATCAGTTCTTTGACGCTCTCATCAGAGTCTGTCGATGCTTCAGTTTCCGTTTCGGAAGATTCTCCGGCCGCTGAAGTGCTGCTTTCAGGGTCTGCCGCCTCCGAAACACTGCTTTCCGGATCCGCAGCCTCCGAAACGGTGCTTTCAGGATTCACCGCCTCCGAAACGATGCTTTCAGCAGATCCGGTTCCTGCCTCTGTACCTTCCGGTTGTTTGGATTTTCCGCAGCCGGAGAGCGTCAGTACAATCAGGCATATGATCGCAATGACAATTATTGCCTTACTCCTTTTCATAAATAATCTCCTTCAGTTGCCTGTAACAAAGATGTTTTGCGGGCATTTCCGGATCCCTCCGGGGTGCGACGCGAGGCTGTGGGTGGTTTTTGGGCACACAAAGCCATTTGTAGGAGTTATTATACTATATTTTTAACTTTGGGGTAGCGGTTCAGGATTTGTGTTAGGTTTTTGATAGGTCTGCGCTATGAATCCATCTGAAAGTTTTTCATTTTACCCGTCCGACGGGTAAAATGGCGCCCATCAATACGGTATTATTATCTCGTAACCGCTGACTTCTTGCAGAAAAGGAGGAACTATAGTATGATAGAAGCAGGAATTAAGGATTACGAACAGTTAGATATTTGCGATAACTTCATGTTCACCAGGGTGATGACCGCCCACCCGGAGCTCCTGCAGGAGCTCCTCTCCCGCATTCTGGGCGAGCCGATCAGCAGGATCGAGTTCCCGGAGAGCGAGAAAACCATCAAGCTGGCCCCCAACTCCCACGGGATCCGGATGGACGTCTACCTGGACGACGAGGATGGGACGATCTACGACGTGGAGATGGAGAAGCCGGGCAAAGCTCACTGGAGGGAGCTGCTCCCGAAGCGGTCCCGCTACTACCAGTCGGCGATCGACATCAGCACCCTAAAGGAAGGGAAAAGCTATCAGGATCTGAGGAAGAGCTTCGTGATCTTCATCTGTCTCAAGGATCCGTTTGATCTGGGGCTCGGCGTCTACACGTTCCGAAACACCTGTCAGGAAGAGACCGGCCTTAAGCTCGGCGATGAGACCACGAAGGTGTTCGTCAACACAAGCGGAACAAAGGGAGCCATCTCCCCGGAACTCAGGAACGTGTTCGAGTACATGAACAAAGGGGTCGTTCAAGATTCTTACACCGAGAGCCTTGACGCCGCGGTCGTCAGCGCAAGAGGCGATTTGGATTGGAGGAATGATTACATGAGCATTTATTTTATGATGATGGATGCGGAGATGGAAGGCAGGGAGAAAGGCTATAATGAAGGACATGAGCTGGGACTGGAGCAAGGGCTGGAGCAAGGGCTGGAGCAAGGGCTGGAGCAAGGCCTGGAGCAAGGTGACGCCATGCGTCTGATTACACTCGCGCTTCGAAAATATCATAAAGGTAAAACTCCAGCCGAAGCCGCCGATGAGCTTGAAACCCCAGTCGATGAGATTGAGCCAATTTTCAGAGCGATCGAGGCGGCCGGACCTGAGGCAGGCGCGGAAACAGTCTATGAGTGCTTAAAGAATGAGAAGCAATCATCTTCAATATAAGCGGGGCAGAGGGTGCCATCTTGCTTTGGAAGTGCCGACCATATGAAAACAGATATTGTCAATGCCTCTCACACCGGGAGCCCTGCACCTCGGCCATCAGAGCGAGGGACGATTTGGGTTGGAGGAAGGTAGCACTATCAAAAAGGGTTCTCTGCAAATATCGCAAAGGCAAAACCCCAGCCGAGGCAGCTGATGAGCTTGAGGCTTGCCTGCCGAAAATTGAGGCGATTTACAGGGCGATCGAAGCAGTCGGACCTGAGGCGAGCGCGAAAGCGATCTTTGATCAGCTGGAAAAATAAACAGCAGTTATTTGTATGATAAGAGGGCGTTCCGGCTTCCCCCTAACCCCGCCGGGGACGGTTCTCGTAAAAAACGAGCGAGGCATACATACGCCCCGCTCGTTTTTTGCATAGAACCGTCCCCTGCTGCATCACTCTTTTTTCACCGTCTCGCCGATATTCTCGTTGTCCTCATTCCGGAGGACCCTCCCGATCGACATGAAGAAGATCCGAAGATCGAGCCAGGGCGAGACATGTTCGGAGTACCAGACGTTCATCCGAAGCCTGTCGTGCCACTCGACCGTCCTGCGTCCGTTCACCTGCGCCCAACCGGTAAGACCGGGTTTCATGCGGAACACCTTGCGCTGCTCCTCCGTGTACTCAGACCAGGGCCAGGGGTGGTAGGTCAGCGGGCTCCTGAACCCGATCAGCACCATCTCACCCTTCAGCATGTTGATAAGCTGCGGCAGCTCATCCAGGCTCGTCGCCCGGAGGATCCGCCCAAGGCGCGTCACCCTCGGATCATGGTCGTCGGAGTAGACGCCGCTCCCGGTGTGCTCAGATCCCTGCCGCATCGTCCGGAATTTGTACATCGTGTAAATCCGGCCGTCTTTCCCGATTCTTTCCTGGGCAAATAACGCCGGTCCGGACGGATCGTCAAGACAGATCAGCACCGCGATGATCACGAGGAGCCACCAGAAAAACAGCAGGCCCAGAGCGCCGATCAGCCGGGCGAGCGGATATTTAATAAATCTGGTATAATATGAATCCCACCCTATCACAGCGCTCACTCCTTATCCGCTTTTTTCTCCGCATCCTTCTTATCTGCGCCGTAACCGTACCCATAACCGTAGCGCTTGTTCTTCCCGTAACCGTAACCGTAGCCGTAACCATATCCGTAACCATAGCCGTATCCGTAACCATACCCGTATCCGTAGCCGTTCACGCCGCCCTCTGTCTGGTTCAGCACATAACCCAGGATCTCCGCCCGGGTATCCGCAATCAGACGGATCGTATCGACGATCCGCTGCACCGGCATATAATTCTGCCGGATCGCGAGCACCGCGGCATCCATGCATCTGGCAAGAACCAGGCCATCTGAGAGGAACCCGCAGGGCGGTGCGTCCACGATCACGTAATCCGCATGTTTGGCGAGCGCATCAAAGAACTGCTGCGCATTATCGGACCCCAGGAGACCCGATGCATCGACCGGATTAAGACTCCCCGGTATCACGTAGAGCCCGCTCTCCTGGTAGCTGACCAGTACGTCTTCAAGGTGGCATTTTCCCATCAGAATATCCGCAAGGCCCTCTTCGCCGGCATCCTCAAGGCCGAGCGCGCCGCGCACGGAGGGATTTCTCAGGTCACCGTCGACGAGAAATACCTTTTTCCCGTTCCGCGCAAGCGAGACGGAAAGGTTCGCGGCGAGCGTGGACTTGCCCTCCCCGGGCACTGCACTTGTAATGAAGATCTTTTTAGCGCCCTTCTCTTCGGCCGCGCGCTCAAAGCGGCTGCGGATGACGCGGAGACTCTCTCCGAGCGGAGAGGTGTTCATCTTGCTGTTCAGAAGGACTCTTCCGGACTCATCGCTGTCAGAACGGCCCATACGGACCTTCGGGATGCCGCCCAGGTATTCGGCGGATGTGTATTTTTTGAGATCGCTCTCGCGCCGCACCGTATGCCGCGTGACCGCGTAAGCGAGAAGCAGCAGCGCTGACACGGCAGCCCCCAGAAAAGCCCCGCGTCTGCCCGCGCGCTTAAAATTGGGCGGATTCACCGGCTCCTTCGGGACGCCGCTCTCGTCGATGAAGGTGAACTGGACATTTCCGATGATGTAGCGGGCGACCTCAGGGTAATTCTTCACGACAGACTGCAGGACATCGTAAGCCCTCTGCGGATCCTGCGAGGTCACGCGCAGCGTAAAGAGTGCGCTCGATTCAATGACATCCGAGGAGATCGTTGCCCCCAGGCTCTGCAGCCCGAGATCCTCCCGGACCGTCTGCTGGAGCACGCCGGAACTTAAAATGTAGGGAAATGTCTTCGCCAGCCTCGACGCCGTCGTCTGGTTATAGTAAGTGCTGCGGTACCCGTAAGCAGTCTGTGTGTTCACAACGAACGATGTGTAAGCCTGGTAGGACGGCACGTAGGAGCGCTTCGCGCGCATAAAGAATACCGTCGCAAACAGGCTGATGATCAGAAGAAAGACCCAGAAGTAGCGGACAAGGCCGTTCAGGACATCCTGTATGAGATCAAAGCCGGCAATGATCTGGCTCGATGAGTGCCTGGCCTCCTCACGATCTGTATTTTCCATAATAACCTCCATATCCGCCGTAACCGTATCCGTAACCGTAGCCTCCGGCAGCATGACTGATCCCGCCCCAGTCATAGTTCAGGACGGTGCCGATCATGCGCTCGCCGCGGGCGTTGACTGCCTCGATCGCCTCGTTGATATCACTCGCAAGGACCAGATCCTCGCGCACAATGAGCAGCGCCGCGTCAGAGTGCTCGATAAGTTCCTCCGTCTCGGGGGCAAGCCCGACCGGCGCCATGTCGAGAACGACAAAATCCGCCTTGCTGCGGCAGAAATCAATGATCGAACCGAAATAACCGCTGCGCAGGATCGACTCCACATCTTCCGTAGGATGACTGTTGCTGATAACAAACAGGTTCTTCACGGAACCGGACCAGATCAGCCTGTCAGGGATGACGCCGGAGACAACAGCTTCGGTGAAGTCAGGCACGCTGTCCTTGTCTATCTCGAACAGTCTGTGCTGTGAAGGTTTCCGGAAATCGCAGTCGATCAGGATGACCGAACGGCCCGACTGAGCCATGTGGATCGCGATGTTGGCGGCGATCGTTGATTTTCCTTCATTTTCCGCGACAGAGATCACCGAGAGGACCCTGGCATTGCGCCGGTCCATCCGGTTCTCGACGCGGGCCGCCATCATGCGGGTCGTCTCGACAAAGCGGAAGCTTAAAACCGGGTTCGTGATCAGC
Organism: Lachnospiraceae bacterium UBA3785; assembly: GCA_002369495.1. Classification (GTDB taxonomy): domain Bacteria; phylum Bacillota; class Clostridia; order Lachnospirales; family Lachnospiraceae; genus Chordicoccus. The sequence goes on from DFFD01000206.1 coordinate 12,369, forward strand.
TTGCCGCGGGCTCTGGGATCCTTCCTGAACTGGAAAATGCTCCCCTCGCGCGCCACCGTCCCGAGAGACTGGACAACAAGTTTGTTGCGCGCGTCGCGCGGGTTCTTCACGGTATCCTTAAAATAGGAAAATACCGCGAAATAGAGCACCATAAAAAGACCCGCAAGAACGCCCATGCGCTTCGCCCGCCTTGTGGTCGGGCTGGCGTTGGACGGAGCGCCCGGGACCCTGGGCTGACGGATCACGTCGAGCATCACGTCCTCGATCACATAGTCCGAGACGATGCTGTAATCCTCGACGACTGCACGCGTGACAAGATAAGAGCTCATCGCGGTGCGCCCGACTACCGTGAGCTCGATGAGGTTGGTTTCGGGGACCAGCGTCACCTTCTTATTGACGGGAATATAACTCTCACCCAGCAGCTGTGCGATCTTCCTGTCGAAGACCTGGCTGTCAATGACTGTTGAAAACTTTGCTGCGACCTCCGTCGCGGACGTCAGGTCTTCATAGAGGGACTTATTCATGCCTCTCGCCGTGACGGCAAATGTCGCCGTGCTCGTATACTCCGGCACGTATCGCGAACTGTCGTAGACGCGCACCAGCAGGTAGGCGGAAACCGCGATTATGAGGATCACCCACCACTGACGCAGGACATCCCTCACCATGCTGTAGATGTCAATATAGATGAGGCCCTGTACTGATTTCTCTTTCTCCACTGTCTTTCCTCTCTCAGTAAACGACAACCAGAATTCTCTCGCCGCCGAACCGTCCCTCGCCGTCATGGAATCCGATCTTCACTTCATAGACCCCCGGTGTCCCGTAATCGACGGTTCCTTCCATTACCATGTCGGCAGGAACCAGTGTCCGGCCGCTCCCCTCGAGGCGTTTTTCGCCCGGGACCGCTCTCAGCGTCACGCCGTCTATCGCGACCTGCGAAATGTAGTCAAAAAGATCAACGCCGCTGCCGGCAGGGACATTGACGAGGCCGGTACCGAGCCTTACTTCCGGACCGGCAGCGGTCTCCGCCGGATCATAGATCGTAACGGTGGCCGGCAGGGTCGAGATATCTCCCGCGGAGTTCGTCACCGTGAAGACCATCGGATACTCGCCCGGCGTGTTGTTGGTGAGACGGTACTCCTCGGAGATCCGGATATGATCCGTGAGATCCTCGTCGAGCACATCACTTGCGGTGATATTGGTCAGGATGCTGTCCGTACCCTTCGGGAAACGCAGAGGCTTTGTCAGTGCAAAGAGCGGCGAGCGGTAATCACTGTAAATGATCTCGCGGCTCACCCGCGTCACATGGTTGTCGCTGTCGATCGCGACGATGTACGCGTTGCGCCGACCCTTGTCGATAAAGGGAGTCAGGCTCTCGACGATCAGCGAGGACGTCACGTCGCCGTCGGCCCTGTCGACAGCCGTGACGCCCGCCAGGATCTCCTCATCCCCGGCGGACGAAGGCACCGTTATGCTCTCCTGATCCATCAGGATCTCCGGCCCCAGCCGGTCCGAAACATCCCTGTTCCGGAACGTATAGACCGCAAATATCATCACCGACAACACAAATATGCATATACAGACAAGTCTCGTTCTTCTCATTGATCTTTTCACCTTTACACAAGGCAGCTCTTAACACCTTGACTTTTTTATGGTATACTGTGTGGAATACAGTTATCAGCTAGGGAGTAATTATAATGAATATCCGAAAAAAAGCAACCCCCGTCACGTTACTCAAATATATCGCTGCCGCGGCAGCCGTCCTGAACCTTGTCCTGATGTTCGGGACAGACACCTACCCTGCTCTCCCGCTCGGCTCCCGCAGCCCGGAACCTGAAGAGACAGAATCCGTCGTCGAAGAAGTCGAGATCCCTGACGGATTTGCCTTTGAGTCCGATTCTCTTTCGTACAGCGGCGGCGAGCTGGATCTCCTTGAGGGCGTCTCCTTCCGCGACTACACGGCGGATGAGCTCCGCACGAACATTTTCGCGCGCATCTCTGCCGGGGAAGCGATCGACCGCAAAGTCATCACCTACTCGGTTAACACCCCTGAAGGCCAGATATCCGCCACCCGAACGCTCGTCCTGGAGAATTATTCCGGTCCCGTGCTCCGTCTCCCGGAAACCCTCCCGACCGTCCCGCTCTCGGATCCCGAGGGGATCATCGGCGAACTCAGGTCCGGGAATCTGGTCCGCTGCGACGACGGTTTCGGCGAGGATATCTCCGGAGCACTCACCTGCAGCGCTTCGCTCGATCCGACGAACGCGCGTCATGCGGTCTACCGTTTCACTCTCACCAACATGTTCAACGACTCGACCTACGTGACCGCGGACGGTGAGCTCGCGCCGGATATCCCCTACATCGAACTCACGACCGATACCGTCAGCCTCCATGTGGGAGAAGACTTCGGGGATCCCTACTCCTATATCGCCCAGGTGATCGACACAGACGGTTCCTCCATCGGAAACCGTGTCCGCTGCTACGGGAGCGTCGACACCATGACCGAAGGGACTTACACGCTCACCTACACAGCTTCCAACGCGGCCGGCGTCGCCGCCCGGACTGTCTCGCTCACGGTCAGGGTAACAGCGTCATGATGAATTCTTCAGCCGCCTCCATATCGCCCGCGTCGCAGGAAAATGCGAGGCGCGCCGCCAGAAGCATCCGCTTCTCCCTCTGATTTGAGATGCATGTCGAGAGGGTCAGGACCTTGTCCTCCGCGGTCGGGTAAGCTTCCTCGCGGATATTCTTCACAGGCGTGTGCAGCGTGCGGATGTCCGCAAGGTACTGCCCGAAGACCGCGGGATCCCTGAAATTGAACGAATCCATGAGATGCCGGTTGTCGTAATGATAACCGGCAAAAATATGGTACACAAGGATCCGCTCCTTCGTGTAGACCATAAAGTAGGGATGAGCGTCGAAGAAATCCGGGTCCGCGAAGAGATGCAGGTTCCCGAACATCGACCCGTCGAGCATATTGTGGCCGTAGAGAACCGTCATCGGATCCGAGAAGTCCTTCGCCGCACCGAGTTCGCTGAAAATGCAGCCCGCATACCTGCCGCCGCCGTAGAAATCCACGTTCAGATAGTATTTCTGGTCGTTCGGGTCCATGTGCTGGGCCACCGGATAATCGATATTGGTGTCCGGAACGTAGATCCATGCGTAAAGCTCGCTGTTGATCCCGCTGAGCGTGTCAAAATCGACCGTGTGGCTCGCGCTGTCAACGACGCCTTCCGGGACAGCCGCTGCCTCGCCGTCGCGCTCTCCGGTAAACTCCGGTTCCTCAAAGTCGTCCGCCTCCGGCGCGGTGATATCCGGCGAAGGCGTCGGTGTCGAGATGACCTCTTCCCGCAGATGTTCCATGGCTTCATTTTCCGCCTTGCGCTCCATCAGGTACCACCCGACAAAGCCGATGCTGACGCCGAAGCCGATCACGGCGAGTATCAGCACGATGATCCATCCTGATTTTTTCTTATTTTTTCTTCCTGCCATTCCTCTTTACTCCGGCCCGGAGAGGCGCAGATCACGCTGCCGCTTGTCCGGGCAAAAATCGCTATTGTTCAGTATACCATCTGAGGATTGGTTCGTAAAGGATAAAATACTCTCTGTAATCATCAAAAAAGGTCCCTGACCCGCACTTTGCGGATCAGAGCCCTTTCTTATTATATTATCCTTTCTTTGTCTTCCTCCGCTCCACGTACGTGACGAAGACATTTCCGCCGGCCTCGAAGGCCGCCCGGCTGTCGTTCAGTCCGAAATAGTAGTGGGACCCGTCCTCGAAATTGTAGAGCTTCGTGTTGTAGCCGTCGTAGCCGACGATCACCGCGGCGCTGCCGTCCGCCATCCGTGTCGCGACCGCCCTGCCGGAGGAAACCTCGTAGAGCACCATGTCGAGCGTGCAGCCCGAGAGGTTCAGGACCTCCGTGCCCTCCGGCACCGCTGCAGCCAGCGCCGACGCGGAAAATGTCCCCGAAAGGAACGCTTCCGGAATGTCTTCATTTACCAGCTCGTACTTCGTCTTTGTGTTCGCGCGCTCGTAGATGTAGCGGCCTTCGACATCAAGCACCGTGCCGACATGTTCATCCGCGAGGCGGACCGCCTCCGAAGGCGAGGTCAGCACCGCAAGGAGCCTGCCCTTACCGTAGACATAATAGTAAGGAAGCGGGGAATCAAGCGCGTAATCCGCCGTAAAATGCACCCCTCCGTCAACCGTCGTCAGCCGGAAGCTGCCGAGAAGCGGCGAGAGGCTGCGGCGTTTGCTCGGGAGCGTCAGCGTGACGACCGAACCCGCCCGGGAATCGGCAGAGAGGGCGGTCTCCGCAGTCAGCGGGGACTTGCGGTTGTTCATGATATTGTCCGCCGTGGCCGGCTCGTAGCCGGTCTCCGTCTTCGTGACCCGGTAGAGCTCGACGAGCCCCTCGCGGATCTCCGTCCCGACGACCCGGATCCCCTCCGGGGCGTAGGTCTTGATCCGCTCGCCGGTGAAGGCCTCGATCCGGATCTCGCTCATCGGGAAGAAGACGTCCTCCGACGGGTAGGCCGCGATCTCCTCGTGAAGCGCTGACCCGTAGATGAAATCTTCATTGATAAACCCGACCGCGCGAAGGCGCGTGCCCTCGTCGGCCCGGATCACCCGCGTCTTCTCGCTCTCGAGATCGAGCACCGTGAGGCTGTCCGCTTCGTTCCGGCTCATCGACTCCGCCCACGCGCACATCGCGCAGGTCTGCGAGGCGGTAAAGCATGACGGATCGATGTCCTTAAGGATCGCCGTCATCGAGCCGTCCGCCGCATTGACGCGGTAGAGAGTCCGGTCGAGGCAGACAAACAGGCGGCCGTCCTCCGCAAAATAGAGGAACCTGTCCGTGTCCGCCTTCAGCTCTTCGTATCCCACCGGGACCTCGACGAAGGCGGTCTCCTCGACGAACCGCCTCTCGGCGGTGTACCGCATGGCGGCGATGCCCGTGCGCCCTTCGTGAACGCCGCGGTTCATGTAGCCGATGACCGCAAAATCGATATTTCCCTCGTCCGTGACCCGCTGGACCTTGTAGGCATACTCCCGGTGGTCCTCCCGCTCGCCCGGCACGCCGTCCGTGCGGACAAAACCGTAAACCAGCGAGAGCGTGTTCTCGCCCTCGTCGTAAGCCCACAGGCCGCCGCCGGAGGCGAAGACCGTGATGCTCCCGTCAGGGCTCTGGGAGAACTGCACATTTCGCGGAACCGCGCCGAGCATGATGCCGTCGGCCGTGATCGACCCTTCCGAGCCGTCGAACAGTTCTTCCATCGTCCGCTCGAAATTGAGGAGCATCATGCGGCTCGCGCCGCGCCGCAGGCGGTAATACTCGGAGACATGGTAGTAGTGCATTTTTCCGTCGATGTCGGCGGAGATGAGGTACTCGTTGGTCAGCGTGCAGGCAGCCGGGCTGATCTCCCGGATCGTCGGGATGCCCTCCCGCACGAGGCTCGGGGCAAGATCCCCGAACGTGACCCGCGCGAGGCTCGACTTAATGTCGGTCTCGGTGAGGGAGGAGCTGCTCACGGTCCGGTCTGTCTCCAGATAGGTCTGAAGATCAGTCGACCCGGGCTCCTCGATGCATTTCTTATAAAAATCATTCACAAATGCGAGGTACTGCTCCGGGACCAGCTCCTCGCGCATGATCAGCCGTGCGAAATAGCTGGCCTCGCCGCCCGCCGTGGCGAGCGTGAAGCGGATCGGATACTCTCGGTTCATGAGGATCGGCTCGCTGAGGGCAAATGCCGCCGTCTCCCACTCGCCGTCCTCCCTGAAATTGACGATCTTTCTTGTCTCTATGACTTCTCCGGTGTCCGGGGCCGTTACGGTGCAGGTGACGGCGTCGACGTCATTTCCGAAGGCTTTGACCGAGAGCGTGATCTCGCGCTCCGTCGTCAGCGGGATCAGGACGCCCCTCGCGCGCATCGGATCCGTGTCGCCCGTGTACCCGTACATGAGCCCGGTCCGGTAATTTTCATTTTTTACGCACATGACAGGAAGCGTCGAATCCAGAAGATCCGACGCACTCTCTGTCACTTCACTATTCATGAATTTTCCAAAGAACAGTACCCCCGCGGCAAAGACCGCGAGGAGTACCGCGATGTTAACGATTCTGCTTCTCACTGTACCCGTGGGCTTCCTCCAGCATCATGTCCTTGACCTTCATGAGACGGATCTG
>DFFD01000172.1 GCA_002369495.1 Lachnospiraceae bacterium UBA3785
CAGGTTTTCAATTCCGACAGCAGACAGGTACAGTTTCCAGAATTCCGCGATCAGAGCAAAATTATCTTCTGGCTTCCCGTAGTCCTGCTCCCTCTGACCGCAGACGTTCTTTTCCGCCTCGTGCAGAATTTCAGCTCTCTCCACCGTATTCACCCCCTTTCATGGGCTCTGATTTCGTACACGGCATCCCGATACCGTATGAAGTCCATGTCCCGTATACGCTTGAACACTGAGAGAATCAGCCATTTCTGATCCTCATCGCTCATTTCCCGGAATACTGCTTTCTGTTTGGTTCGCAGCCCGGTGTATTTCTCGCCGTGGTAAAACACCAGTATTCCGATCTCCCCCGGCACAAGCGGATAGATCTCCTTGAAGATTTCTTCCGGCACGACGTAGTAGTTCATGTTCCCGATGAAGTTGTGCCCGTGCTCGCTTTTGAAGTCACTTTTCGTCACTTTAATCTCAAAGCAGGTCAGAAGGATTTTCTGCGTCCCTACCTCGCTTGTGCCGTTCCATCGGCAGGTCGTCTGCTCGCAGAAGTCGGGTAAAGGCTTTGAGGGATGAAAGCCCAGTTCACAGGATATGCCCTGCCTGATTCCTTCCCTCCGCCACTGTGCGGGACGGCAGATGTGCCGGCGTTCGTAATCGCCGAAATACTCCGATACCCTCACGGCGTCCACGATGCCGCTCCTGGTCGTCCCACACTCCGCCACCACTTCGAGGGCGGTGTGCTCGCGCCGTGAAGTGTTGATTTTTATATCTCCGATCTTCGCCGGATGCCAGTCGAGGATGGCTTGCTCAATCTGCTTTGTAAGGTCCGTCTTTGGCATCGTCTTCCTCCTTCGGCGGCTCACACCACTTTGTTACATTCTCGATACGATCACCGTGGTCATCGTACCAGCGATGTAAGATCGTCTCTCCGGCATACTCATCAACATAACTGTCTTTGATGAGATATCCTAAATGCATGGTTTTATCGGAGGTCTTGAAAAGAACCTTTGATGACGAGATCGGGCCGTGAGGAACAAACCGTCTCGTCTCCGGCAACCATTCCGTCACGGGGATCCATCGTGGAATGACCTTCTCTTGCCTCCTGCGCCATTCTTCCCGATCGCGTAGATACTCCCGGAAATCCGAGAGGTCTGCATTGTAATGGTTGACGATCTCGCCGACCATCGCGTCTTCCATTTTCTTGGATGCTTCATGAAGCGCATCACGAACGGTATCTGTGACTGTCAGCACATCGCCGTCCCATTTCAGATGGCGGCGCAAGGTGCACTCTGAAGACGCCGGCTTTTGTGATTCCATTCTTAACCACCTTTCTCCTGCTTCTCTGTTTTCGTAATAGATTCTGGCTCCGATCATGTCCCGCTGTAATTCAGCGTCGATCTCCTGTGATGTCGATTTCATCAACTGCTCTGCAGCCTCAGAAACCTTCTGTTTGAGAGTTTCTTCAAGCAGACGTTCATATGCGTTCGGCATCGCTGGCCTCCTTCGGCTTTACGACCTCATGCCGGAAAATCTCGCTCTCCGTTTCGAAGATATCGCTGTAGATCTCTGCATCTTCATCGTTGCAGATCGTCAGTTTGTGGCTCTTGTCTCCGGTTTGCTCAACCTCGATCCACCAGATACCGAGGCCCGGTTTGGAATAACCGACGAGAATAACCGTACCATCGGAGAACCAGATCCGCACGTTGCTGTCAAAACAGTCGATCTCATTTTCCTTGTACTTGCTCCCTTCGATCTCCACAAGATCGTCGGAGCAGCCGTATATCTTAATCATTCCACTTTACCGCCTTTCTCTGTTCCTCGGTTGGACGGGAAGTCCAACACCGCCATGTCTTACCGTATTCGTCGCCCTCCAGCTTAACTATATCTCGATAACCGTTTGCCAAAATGTAAAACTCGCCGGTATCTGGATGCTTTGAATATACAAAAGCTCGGAGACAATGGAGATTCCATGTTATATTTTGTATCTCTTCAATCCACAACCACTGGTATGTTTCCTCGGTGAGACGCGCCACCTCTTCGGCATCCATCACCCTCGCCTCCTGCTCTCGGAGAAGGGCGATCGCGTCTTTCCGAACTTTATCTGGGTCGCAATGCCCGTAGTTATAATACGGGCATTTACAGCAGAGGGCTTGCGGATCGATGCAGTATTCCAGCCCCCGTATCACCTTTTCCCGGTCAGCCATGAATATCCCCCCAATCCTCATGGTGTTCAAGGATCCGCTCATGCGCGGTTTTGATATGCCGGTTGATGTAATCTGCAGCCTCCCCTTTGGTCTTCCCGGTGAAGGGCGGGAGGGGGATCTCGGAGAACTCCTGCATTTCGGCGATGTATGCCTTCTGTTTGTCAGTGGCGGGATCAGACCGCCAGTCGTGGTATTCGCTCATTCCACCCACATCCTTTCCGCGGTCTGGCCGCTCTTCATGATCGCCGCGCGGTCGTCCAACTCTTCCACGATGGAGACGAGGCAGTCGTGCGCCGCTTTGATGTCCCAGAACAGGGCGATGCACTGCATCACCTTCGACGTGTGCCGGATCAGATCGGCCTTGGTGAGGCGGGAGAGACGCTTCCGCGCCTCTTCTACTGCAAGATCTTCTTCGTACCCGTTCACCATGGCGTAGTAGTCATACTCCCCACCGTCGTAGCCCAGCACCTGATAGATCGGGCCGAGGACGGACACGGTGATGTCATCCCAGATGGAGTTGTCCTCGTCGTAGCCCATGACGTCGTTCGCTGCGCTGATTGCCTCCAGCAGATCCCATGCGCCGGCCGACAGCTCGTCGAACTGGTCCTTGTACTCGTTGTAATACCCCTCCTCACCGTAATCGTAACCGTAAGGGTCGCCGTTCTCGCTGATCTCCTCCAGGTATTCCCGGATGTCGGAGAAGCGGAGGCCTTTCAGACAGCTCTTTTTCCAGAGGGGCGTTTTACTCTCCTTCATGGTCGGCTCCCTTCGTTCTGCGCTCATACTCCCATTGATCCGCCCAGCATCGCACTTCCGGCCTCGCCCATGAGTTATATCCGGTCTCTTCCGCGCGGATCACAACGTGCAGACCATAGAGGGGGAGGTCTTTCAGCTTTTCCCAGCGCTCCGAATACCGCTTGTCGGCTTTGCGGTGGGAGTGTTCGTGCTTCGTCGCGTTGTATTGTAAGGTGTGCAGATTCGTTATGAGGACGCGCCCGTCCTTTGAGCTGAGGACCGCGATTGTCTGGTTCCCGGCCCACAGTTTGAGCAGTTCTTCCGCCGTAATGGTTTTCTCGCTCATAACCCCTTACGCCTCCTCTCCGGTTTCCCACGGCCACTCCTGCCGGAAGTCCTCGCCCATGATCTTCGCCACGGACTGCTTCATGAACACGGGAACGTCGTAATGGGCGCACTTCGCGGCAATGGCGTCGATCCACCCCTTTTCCGGCACGACCTTCTCCGGCCGGGTCCCCGATTCCGCGCCGATAATCACCCAGTCCATGCAGCCGATCTGCTCCAGGGAGGTTTCGTCCATCTCTTCAAGCAGAGGCTCCACGGACACGAACCAGTTGAGGCCCTTTTTCCATGAACCGGAGAGGGCTTCGATCCGGCTGGATCCGCGGCGGAGATCCGCGTTTGACGTGACGGTGGTACCGAGCCATGCGTCTATGCCGTCGAACCACCCCCCGGGGATTTTTTCGTACCGGGCCGGATTTTTCGTCAGGAACAGATACCGGTGCCAGGGAGCTTTCCGCGCCGCCTGAAGAACCTGACGGATGATTTCGTCCGGCACCCAGTCGCCGAACAGATCGGCCATGGAGCAGACGAATATGGTGCCGGGCTTCTTTTTCTGCGCCGGCTCGTCCAGCCGGAACGGGAGAAACGTCGGATCAAAGCCGTATGGATAGGGATTGCCGTGGATCTTCGCGCCGACGCAGTTGATGTACTGTCCCTCCGGGAAGTGAACGGTGAGGCGGTTTTTCACGGGCTTTCCGAACCGCTGCGTGACCGTCCGCGCGTAGCAGTATTCGCATCCGTGGAGGCACCCCGTGACGGGGTTCCATGTGTAGTCGCACCAGTCGATCTTCGTCTTGTTCATGCCCTGCCTCCCTTCACCGTGATCGGATCCGTTTCGCCGAGGTGGAGAAGCTCGCGCACCTTGCCGAGCACCTCCGCATAGCTTTTCCTGCCCATATTCCGGATGCACCAGAGCCGGCCTTCGCTGTCGGCTTCGATGATCTGCCCCAGCGTCTTGATTCCCGCCCGGCTGAGTACGTTGTACGCACGGACGGAGAGCTCCATTTCCTCAACCGGGAAATTCAGCGAAGGGGCTTCGGCGTCGGGGAGCTTCCGGCGTTCCTCGTCCCACGCCGCAAGGCCTTCCAGCTTTCCGCGGAGAAGCCCGATCTGCGCCCTGTATTCGTCGAGGCCCGCCATTTCCGCGTTCAGCCCGGCGCGGGTCAGCTCGATTTCGCACCTTCTGGCGGCAAGCTCACGCTCGGCTTCATCCAGTTCGGGATGATAGCCGTTCAAGAACAGATTCTTCCGGGCGGGGTGCCGGAGCTTTCGCTCTGCCTTCGCGCAGATCTGCCGCGCCCGTTCCGTTGTAACATCCCAGCGCTTTGCGATCTTCTCGTAGCTCATACCGTCCCGGAAATATGCATAGACGCTTTCCCGTTCCCGATCCGTCAGGGAGGAAACGGCGCGTTCCATGCCCGCGGTCTGATCCTCCCGCAAAAGGCTCTGCGCCGTTTCGCCGACCACATCCTCATACAGGTTGTACGGCCAGGGCGACTCAAAGCCAGACGACAGGACGACCTTTTTCCGAGCCAGCATATACGCCTCGTATTCCATCCTCCGCACCTCCATGAAGCGCCGGGGGTAGTCCTCAAGAACGGCCCGTGAGGTTTCCTCGTCCATCCTCCCGCAGAGGTAATCCAGCGGGACGGCAAAGTAATCCGCCAGGATGATCGGCACCGTCGCTCCGGGTTCGGCCTTCCCGGTGCGGAGGTTTTCGATGGTGGAGTAGCTCAGGCCGGAAGCCCGCGCCAGCTCGCCGATCGTGATCCCCGACGCGTCCATCAGGACGTTCAGCCTCTCCGCGAGGGATCCGATGAGGGCCTGTCTCATTTCTTTGCTGTTCATGGTGATCTCCTTCTCATATTCTGCTTTTCATGACTTCCCGGAGCACGGCTTCGTACCGGCTCAGTTCCCCGGAAGGGGGCGGGGGGGCTTTTTTCGGAGCCTCCCCCGCGCCGTCCAGCGTGACGACGGTCCCCCGACCGCGCTGATCCCGCTCCTCCAGAGCCATGACCTGAAATCCGTAGATCCTCTCGATCCGGAGCAGCTGCGTCCTGTGTTCCGCCGCCAGCCTCCGGTCAACCGCGTCGGACCCGTTGAACCACTCCGTGAGCCATTTCGCTATAAAGTCGGCCAGAGGATAGAGAAGCTTCTCCTGCAGGGACGGAACGGTGAAGCGCGGTTTCCCTCCGGGATAGGTCATGTCACGGAGAGCGAGGGCAGACGAACCGATCCACGTCCTCACCGCGTCCCGCCCGTTGTAGGCGTACCACGCGATCCGCGCCTCCCTCTGGATCCGGGCCGTTTCTCCGAGGGGAGGACTCTGCGGGGCGTACCCGACAGCCCGGTCGAAGATCCCGTCAGCGTCGAATCCCGCGTCCTTCAGCCTCCGCGTCAGCTCCCAGATCGTTCCGTTGATGGTGTCCTCAAACGCTTCCGCTGGCGTAGCTTCCCGGCGCCCCCTGCGGCTGTTGACGTAAACGTGGTCGGCCACGTTCCGGTTGAGGTAGTACTCCAGCGTTTCCGCCTGCGCGTCGTAGAAGGACGAAAGACGGTCCTCGCGCCGGAACCACGGGTAGGCCCCGAGAAGAAGCTCCGCGGCCTCGGCTTCGATAGCCTCCAGCGATTGAACGCCGTACACCCGCATGACCTTCGCGATGCCCATGTCCTGCTTGATCGTTTTTGCCTGACACTTCATGCGCCCACCTCCCCGAACATGGAGATCTGTGCCTTCTTCCACTCCTTCCGGCTCATGGGCTTTATCTCGATCACAGTCTCGGGCTCCGGCGCGGGGATGGCTTCGGGTTCTTCGGCGGCCGGAACGCTCTCTGCCGAAACAGCCGGCGCGATCCGGAACAGCTTGTCCGCCATGTTCCACACGCGGCGCATGTGCCAGACGTCCGAGCAGTACATCGGCGTGACGAAGGTTTCCCGCTCCATAGGCGCGAAGAGCGTTTCTCCGACCAGCGGCTTTGTCAGGGCGTCGTCCACGACGATGTAGCCGGGACAGCCGATAAGGGAAAGCTGGATGTACGCCATCATCGCCACGGTGTGGTCGATGTCCTGACCGACGAACAGGACGTGATTCTGATAGTTCACTTTCTGCCTGCGGCACTCCGTCGCAAAAGCGATCAGCATTGCCCCGCCGCCGATGCAGCAGTCCATGACCGATATCCACCCCTTTTTGGAGATCTCTGCAGGCAGGTTCGGTGAATTGATCTCCGCCATCATCCGGCACACATCGAACGGGGTGAAGCACTGCCCGAGGCCTTTGTTTCCCATGTCCAGATTCATGTACAGATGCCCGAGGAAGTCCTGGTCGGGATCCCGTTCCAGAGCTTCGACGGTGAGGGCGAAGAGGCGGGCGATAGCCTGCCCCTCCGCTTCCTTGTACTGCTTCATGATCCGCATGTAGTCCTGTTCGCGCTGTTCGCGGTGAACGTGATCGACGGCGTTTGAAATGGCGTAGCCGGCACAGTGGACGAAATCCGACCAGACTTTCCATCCGCTGTGGACGTAGGCGAGCGAGCGGAACGTGTCGGCGAAATCCTTCTCGATCTCATTCTTCGTCAGAAACTTCGCCATCGTCGGCCTCCCCGTACATCTCCTTCAGGCGGTCGAGGTCGTCGTCCGCGTCCGGAGAAAACGCCTGTCCCGCGCCATCGGCCCACTCTTCCTCTGTCGGTGCGTCCGCGGGCTTGTCCTTGTCCACGTAGAGCGGATGCGTCCCGCTGATCATCTGCAGCTCCTCGTCGCTCAGCTCGTAGTTGAACTCCATGACAAGCCACTCGTACAGCTTGTCAAGGGCCTTGTTCCGCTGGAACTTCGGGAACTCTCTCCGATATGTGCTCCAGCAGATATTCTCTTTCGAATCGTGCCATCCCGCGTAGATCATGGCGGGAACGGCGGTGCTCCGGTCGGCGAATTTCTTCTCCGCTTCCTCTAAAAGTTGATCGTAAGACCTGATTGGTTCGTTTCCTGGGACCAGCAGCGATCTGACAGTATCTGCAGAATATCTGATGGAGGCGTAGAGAATCGCAAAGTACGCGCCGCGGATCATCCCGCTCATGTTCTTCTCGGTCATGCGCAGACCGTCCACGAAATCCTTCCGCAGGGCGTAGGCGTTCGCGGCAATGGCCTCGAGCTTTTCCCGCGTCTCCGCGATGTACTTCTCCCGGTCGATTTCGGCCTGCGGTCTGGGCGGGGCTTTTACGGCCTTCTGCTTTTCGTAGATGTCGAGGTGAGCGTAGCTGAACGCGTAGCCGTAATCGCCCTTCGCGTACTTGTCCAGCGCTTCCGGCTTCCAGTCGGTATATTCGATCTGCTTGACCTGTTTCCATTTCTGGGAGTACTGCTCGCCGCCCTCCATCTTGTGGATGTGGTACCTGCGCAGGATCGGAGCGGCCTCTTTTTTGCACCGCGCCTCCGCCTGTTCCCGGACGGCTGCGTTTACGGCGTAGTTGAAGTCGTTCGTGCCGATCTTCTTCAGGACTTCGTTCCGCTTGTCGGAATCGTCGATCTCGTTCAGCCGGTCGAAATCCCCGATGCTGATCTGCCGGGCGGAAACCTCTTTCAGGGTGTCGTGATCCAGCTCCGCGATCTTCAGCCGGCGCCGGACTGTTGTCTGGGAGAATCCGGTCTTGTCGGCGATTTCGGCCACGTCCGCGCCGAGCAGGGAGAGCTGCTGGAAGCCGAGAGCCTGCTCATAGACGGTCAGGTCGTTCCGCTGCATGTTCTCAAGGAGCATTGTCTCTATCTGCTCCTGATAGCTCATGTCGGAAATGACACAGGGCAGGGAGGAAAGCCCTGCCTGTTTTGCCGCGGTCAGTCTCCGGTGACCGATGACGACCGTGTAGCTGGTGTCCGGATCGGCCGGATCGACCGGCACGACGGTGAGATTCTGGAGGACGCCTTTCGCCCGGATGCTGTCGGCCAGCTCGGAAACGTTGCCGATGTCCTTGCGCGGGTTCTCGGGATGCGGAATCAGTTTTTCGACGGAAATGTAGGTGATTTGGGTCTGTCCCATTGTGGTGATCTCCTTTCGCTATTCGTCCATATCGTCCGCGCCGATTACTTCGCACGCGGGAGCCATGTCCCCGTCGCCGTAATAATCGTCGTAGCTCTCTTCTTCGTCGGTCCTGTCGAACAGGCCGACCTGCTGATCGTTCTGGCGGATGGCGTAGGCTCCAGCTCTGCGGTCCCAGAACAGTTCGTTTTCGCCGACCAGTCCCCCGGATTCCTCGTTTTTGATCTTGAGCGTGGACGTGATCTTGTGCAGGATGCGGATCATCGTCGCATGGCGCGTCGCCCCGACATACCGGGCGTTTTTGTCGTCAACCTCGCGCTCGTCGGTGCTGATCGTGAACTTCACGGTGATCTCCGCGCCGTCCGTCTCCTTCTGCTCCATGATGGCCAGCGTCTCGGTCAGCTTCTGGTTGAACTGGTTCTTGAACTCCGACAGGGCGTCGGAACTCAGGCTGAGAATGATGCTCATGGTGATCTCCTTTTCATGTATTTTC
>DFFD01000064.1:0-5218 GCA_002369495.1 Lachnospiraceae bacterium UBA3785
CGACTGGGACAACATGCCGAACGCGAAAAATAACATCGGCGAGGAGTACCTTCTCCAGGCGGAGGGCTTCGATCCCGGCAACATCTACTCCTGCCCCTACACCTGGGGCACGGTCGGGATCCTCTACGACAGCTCCCGGGTGGACGAGCCGGTCACAAGCTGGGACATCCTCTGGGATCCGAAGTACAAAGATGAGATCCTGATGCAGGACTCGGTCCGCGACCTCTACACGGTGCCGCTCAAGATGCTGGGCTACTCGCTGAACACGCTCGATACGCAGGAGCTCCGCGAGGCCACCGACCTCCTCATCGAGCAGAAGCCTCTCGTGCAGGCCTACGTCGTCGACGAGGTCCGCGACAAGATGATCGGCGGCGAGTCGATCTTCGGCGTCATCTACTCCGGCGAGGCCGAGTACACCCGCGAGGAAAATGAAAACCTCGAGTACGTCATCCCCGTGGAGGGGACCAATGTCTGGATCGACGGCTGGGTCGTGACAAAGGCCTCCCGCCACAAAGAGAACGCGATGAAGTGGATCGACTTCATGTGCCGCCCGGACATCGCGCTCATGAATTTCGAGTACATCTACTATTCCACGCCGAATGTGGCCGCGATGGAGCTCATGGACGAGGAGCTTCTCGAGAACGAGGTCCTCTTCCCGGACCTCTCACAGTACGACAATCTCGAGGCCTTCGACTACCTCGGGGAGGAGGGCGACGCGCTCTACTTCGAGTACTGGAAGGAGGTCAAGAGCTCATAAAAACGGGACGGTTCCTGGGGACGGTTCTCTGAAATAAGCGGTTCTCGAGGCGAGAACCGCTTATTTTTAAGAACCGTCCCCCAGGAACCGTCCCCGTTGTTTTTTCTCTTCTCACTCCTGATCCGGCTGCTGCCCGTCATGCGCCTTCCACGCGCACTCCGCGAGCGCAAGGTCGGTGAAGACCGCCGTAAAGCTCGAGTCCTCCGGGCTGCAGGCGTAGATCCCGAAGCGGATCTTCCCCGCACCCTCCCACATGTGCGCGACGCGCATCTGTGAGAAGTTCACGCCGTCGTACGAGCACTCGATGCAGTAATCATCCTCTCTCCTGCTGAACCGGTACCACATCACCTTCACGTCCGCGGGGATCGCGGTCGTCGCCCAGTCCGAATACCCGTGGTTCGTGACGACGGAGCCGAGGTGCTGGAAGGTTTCATTTTCATACTCGACGGAACCCTTCAGCCAGTTCTCCGAATCGAGATACATCACGATCCCGCACTGGTCGAAGCGGTGATGGCTCCCGGTGAAGTCCGTGCGGACGATGAACGAAAAATACTTCTCCTCCGTCTCCATCTGCAGCACCGGTGCGTTGTCGTTCCGGAAATGATAGTAAGTCCGCTGCCACAGATCGGTGTGCGGCTTTGTCGTGATTGTGATGCGGCCCTCCCCGATGCTGCAGTCCGCCGGGTTTCTGGTCCATTTCAGCTCATTCAGATCAAACATGCTGCCTGCTCCTTTCTTACTGATTCTCCCGGAGGCCCTTCATATACTCATCCATGGCCTCCGCCACCATCTTCGAATACTTGACTGCCTCGACGACCGTGCGCGCACCCTTCACGACGTCGCCGCTCGCGAACACGCCGTCCCGGGTCGTGTGTCCTTCCCTGTCCGTCCAGACCAGGCCCTGGCGGGTCGTCGCGATGTCCGAGGTCGTGTTCACGATCTTGTCCTTTGGTCCCTGGCTCACCGCGACGATCGTGGAATCCGCCGGATAGAGCTTCTCCTCGCTGTAGTCGATCGGATTGCCCTCCTCGTCGAAGGTCGCCTTCTTGAATACCGGGCCGCCGTCCTCGATCCGGACCGTGTTGAACCCGTAGTGGATCTCGACGCCGTCGGCGACCGCATAATCGATCTCGCGCTCGCTGGCCGCTGCCTTGCTCGACCGCTCGTAGACGTCGACAACGCGCGCGCCGTGGCGGATCGCGGTGCGGGCCACATCAATCGCGGAGTTGCCGGCACCGATGATCGCGACCGTGTCGCCCAGACGGTAGCTGTCCGGGTTGGCCAGATAGTCGATGGCAAAATGCACATTTCCGAGGCTCTCTCCGACAACCCCCAGCGTGCGCGGACGCCAGACGCCCGTGCCGATGAAAACGGAAGCGTACCCGTCCCGGAACAGATCGTCGACCGTGAGCGCTCCGCCGATCGAGGTGTTCGGGCGGATCAGGATGCCCATCTCGCGCAGCCTCTCCTCGTACTCGTCGAGAAGGGTCTTCGGCAGGCGGAAAGCCGGGATCCCGTAGCGGAGGACGCCGCCGATCTTATCGCGGCTGTCGAACAGTGTCACCTTATAGCCCTTCCGCGCGAGCATGATCGCGATCGTGAGGCCGGCAGGGCCGCTGCCGATGATCGCGACGCGCTGCCCGTTCCACGGGGCTTTTTCGACTTTCATGCGGTCGAGGTATTTCTCGGAAATATAATCCTCAATACTCGACCAGTGGATCGGCGTTCCTTTGCGGGCCTGGATGCAGTGGCCCTCGCACTGCGCCTCATGGTTGCAGACCAGCGCGCAGACCGTGCTTAAGGGGTTATTTTCAAAGAGTTCTTTCCCCGCCTCATCGCTCTTGCCCTCAAGAAAGAGCCCGATCATCTGCGGGATCGGCGTGCGGACGGGACATCCCTCCACGCACAGCGGTTTTTTGCACTGAAGGCATCTTCTTGCCTCCTTGACGACATGTACAGCCATTATGATCCTCCTTTCCGTATACCGGCAAATCAAAACACTTCTTGTATACAAGTATACAATACATTTTGGCAGGCGGATGCATTTAATCAGGTACACATAAAAAATTCAGTTCCATTCAACCGTTACCCTGTTCCCCGGCAGTTCCGTCGTCCATCGCGAGGAAGCGGCAGCCGGCGGCCCTGAAGAAAAGCGCGGCATTCTTGCTGCCGAGCTGAAGCAATAATACATAAAAACCGCCTCTCACTCGAGAAGCGTTTTTTTAAACTGCATGTTTAAACACAGACCCTCATCTTAAACAGAGTCCTCTCTCCGGCCTCATCCGTCATGAGAAGCGTAAACGCGTCATCCTCCGTGTGGCTGATCAGGCGGACCGTCTCATCAAGCCGCACCTCGCCGGCGTATTCGGCCTGGATCTCCCGCACCGCCCTCTCCCGGAAGGCCGCCGGCATGCGGTCCCACGCAAGACCCGGGTAGCGGGCGTTGTTCAGGTGTCCGTTGAGGTCCACAAAGCTGTAGGGGACCCGGAAGAGATCGACAGCCCCCTCGCGGCTCACCTTCGGCGAGCACGGAAACGCCGCCTCTCCTCCGAGAACCGTTCCCGGCACATCCACCCCGATTTCCTCAGGGTTCGGCACAGTCCGGTCCTTCTCGTTAAGCAGCGTCCAGACGGCGGAGGCGTTTACGAGCACATTTCCGGCCGGATCCGTGATCCGGTTGTAGCGTGGGAACAGCGTCCGCATGCGCCGGCCGGGCCAGGAGGTGAGCGTCACCGTCTCGTCGTACGCCGGCATCCTGGAAATGAAAACCCTCTGGTAAGCGAGCACCCACAGGTATCCCCGGTCAAGGGTCTTCTCCCGGCCCGCACCGAGCTCCGTCGTGTGGGCGATCGCCGCCTCCGCAAACATCGTAAAAAGAGCTCCCGGAGAAAGACGCCTTGCGGCGTCCGCCTCCGAGCTTTTGATCTGCATTTCCTTCTGATAGATATCGTTCATTCCTGCCACGTCGGGTATTCCGACTTACCTGTGATCTTCTTCTTAATGATCTTCTTCATGCGCTCCGCGGCGTAAGGTCCGACCAGGCTCATCATCTCCTCGGCCTTGTGCATCTCGCTCGCCGCCGGGATATCGCGGGTCAGGTGGATCGCGTCGAACTCGCAGCGTGTCGTGCAGAGGCCGCAGCCGATGCACTGGTTGAGGTCGACCTTGGTCGCCCCGCACTTAAGGCAGCGGTTCGCCTCCTTCTTGACCTGCTCCTCCGTGAGCGGAAGCCTCAGGTCCTCGAATGTCCTCCTCGCCTCGCCCGGCTTCATTCCCGGGGTCTGGCGCGGCGCATTGTCGTAGGAATCCACGCGGATATCGTCCCTGTCAAGCTCGATGAACTCCCTGAGATCGCGGCCGATCGTGAGCGACTGGCCCGGATGGACGAAACGGTTGATGGAGACCATGCCCTGGCGGCCGTCCGCGATCGCGTCGATTGCGAAGCGGGCACCATGGAAAATGTCCCCGCCGACGAAAATGTCCGGCTCGCCCGTCTGCCCGGTCACCGGATCCGCCGCAGCGGTCCCGTTCCGGTTCAGCTCCACGCGGCTGCCCGCAAGGAGCTCACCCCACTCGGCGCTCTGGCCGATCGCCATGAGCACATTTTCGCAGGGAATCCTGATCGTCGTGCCCTCGTCGTACTTCGGGGCGAAGCGGTGGTTTTCATCGAAGACGCTCGTGCATTTCTTGAATACGATCGCCGTAACCCTGCCATCCTCCGTGACGACTTCCTGCGGTCCCCAGCCGTTTTTGAGCTCAATGCCCTCGGCGAGGATCTCCGCCACCTCGTCCTTCGCAGCCGGCATCTCATGCCGCTGCTCGAGACAGAGCATCGTCACCTTGCCGTCCGTCGCCCGAAGCGCAGCGCGCGCCACATCCGCCGCGACGTTGCCGCCGCCGACCACGACGACGTCCCCGGAGAGGCGGAAGTTCGGGTCCATATTGACCCTCTTCAGGAAATCGACGCCCGAGAAGACGCCTTCCGCATCCTCTCCCGGTACGCCGGCCAGACGTCCGCCCTGCAGGCCGATCGCGACGTAGAAGGCCTTGTAGCCCTCCGCTCTCAGCTCGTCCAGCGTGATGTCCCTGCCGATCTCCACGCCGCAGCGGATCTCGGCGCCTGTATTTTTGATGATCTCGATCTCTTTCTCGAGGACTTCCTTCTCAAGGCGGAAGTTCGGGATGCCGTTCAGGAGCATGCCGCCCGGGCGCGCTTCCTTCTCGAAGACCGTGACCGGATAGCCCTCCATGCGGAGGTACCAGGCTGCGGTGAGGCCGGCCGGGCCCGCGCCGATGACCGCGATCTTGTAATCGCTCCACTCTTTGCCCTCGCCGTTCTCGCAGAGGATCTTGTAATCCTGTGGATGCTCGAGCTCCCACTGGGCCAGGAATTTCTTGATCTCGTCGATTGCGACCGGCTCGTCGATCGTTCCGCGCGTGCAGCGGTCCTCGCAGCGGCGG
>DFFD01000064.1:5284-5734 GCA_002369495.1 Lachnospiraceae bacterium UBA3785
GGTTGCAGACCGCGCCGCAGACCGCGGGGAACGGGTTGTCCTGGCGGATCAGGCGGACCGCCTCGTCGTAGCGGCCTTCCGCCGCCATGCGGATGTAGCCCTGCACCGCGATGTGAGCCGGGCAGGCCGTCTTGCACGGGGACGTGCCGGTGTCGTAGCAGTTAACCTTGTTCTTTTCGCGGTAATCCGGGCTCCAGCGGTCCTCGCCCCAGACGTTGTCGTCCGGCAGGTCCCGCATCGGATAGCGCACGCGGGTGCCGTCCGCCCTGCAGAGCTTCTGGCCGAGGCGTGCGGCGCCGGCCGGACATACTTCGACGCATTTGCCGCAGGCGACGCATTTTTCGGCGTCCACATGCGCGCGGTAGGCGCTTCTCGACATGTTCGGGGTGTTGAAGAGCTGCGAGGTCCGAAGGCCGTAGCAGCTTCCCGGCGAGCAGTTGCAGATGCCGA
>DFFD01000064.1:5799-10139 GCA_002369495.1 Lachnospiraceae bacterium UBA3785
CGATGCGGTTCGGGCCGTCCAGGTTTGTGATCTGGTGCACGTAGCCCTTCCGCTCCGCCCGCTCGATGATCTCCATCGCTTCCTCGCGGGTGATGTACTTCGCATCCTTTCCGCTCGTGACCAGGAACTCCGCGATGTCGCCGACGCCGATGCACATGTGGCCTTCGATATCGCCGACGCCCTCGCCGCGGATGCGCTGGGCCTTGCGGCAGGCGCAGACCATGGAGCAGAAGGTGTCGTATTTTTCAAGCCAGTGGGAGAGATGCTCGACGCTGACGCTCTCGCTCGCGGCGTCGATTGCCTTCTCGACCGGGATGACGTGCATGCCGATGCCCGCGCCTCCCGGCGGCACCAGCTTCGCCGCGAGCTCCAGCGGCTCCTGCGGCGCGAGGTTGAACATCGTTGCGACTTCCGGGTGCTCATCCGCGAGCGTCTTGTGCTCGACCATGTACTCGCCGGATCCCACGACCCATTTCGGGATCAGGTACTGGATGTGCCCGTCCTCGTTGTCCCGGTTCTGCTCCAGGATACCGATCCACAGCAGGTGGTCGATGATCTTCTGGGTCTTCCTGACCGGGAGATTGTTGCGCTTCGCCAGTTCTTTCGTTGTGAGACCCACGCGGCGCTTCTTAAAGCTCAGCATGAAGCGGACTTCCTGCTTGGTGAGCATCCGGTCAAGGATCCAGAAATCCATGTGGTTTTCCTTCATGCCTCCCGGCAGCTTGCGCGGAATATTGTCCGTGATCATGACCGCCAGCTTCTTCACCAGCTCGGCCTTCTCCGCGTCCTCACAGTGGTGCCCGTCCACGGGATAGTCCAGACCGTTCACGTGGATCATCGGGTTGACTTCCTTTACCATAACGCTCCTTTCACGCGATCGGAATCTTGATCGTCACATCGGAAAGCGGGTAGGCCGCGCACGCGTGCACATATCCGAAATCCCTGTCGGCGGCCCTGCGGCCGTCATTTTCCGGGCAAATGAAAACCTCGCCCAAGAGTACCTTCGTCCTGCAGAACCCGCACTCGCCGCTCCGGCAGCCGGTCTCGATGCGGATGCCGGCCCGCTCGAGCGCGACGACGAGGCTCTCGTCCGCCCGCGCGGGGATCACGTCCTCGGCGAGTCCGCGGCGGACGGTCAGGTTGAATGTCTGTCCCGCCAGCTCCTTCGGATAGCCCTCGAATTTCGTGATGTCCTTCGCCTGGCCGAAGACCTCAAAGCGGACTCTTCTCGCCGGGATATCAAGCTTTTCCAGCTCTTTACGTAAAAATGTATACATCACCTGCGGCCCGCAGATAAAGTAGGATGTATCCGGCGCGGAATACTTTTTGATGAGTTCCGCCGTGAGGAACCCTCTCTCGCCCTGCCAGTCCGGCTCGTCGCCCGAGAGGACGTGCACGATGTGCAGACGGTCGCTCTTCAGGGCCTCAAGCTCATCCTTCAGGATGATATCGTTCGAGGACACCGACCCGAAGAGGATCGTGAGGTCCATATCGAGCTTCCCTGCCGCGATCTCCTTCGCCATGGAGGCGAACGGCGTGATGCCCGCGCCGCCGGCCAGCGCGACCACGTGGCGCGCGTCGCGGAGCGGCTCGTAGTAGAACTGCCCGCAGCCGATCAGGGCGTCGAACGTATCGCCGGGCTTTACCTGGTCATTCAGGTAGTCTGCGATGAAGCCGTCCCCTTTCGAGCGGCGGACCGTGATCTCAACGTAGCCGTTCTCCCCTCTCGCCTCGTGCGGGGCTGAGGAGATCGAGTACGGCCGCGAGATGAGGCTCGTCCCGATCGGGAAATCCAGCACCATGAACTGGCCCGCGTAGAAGAACGGCATCTCCCCGCCGTCCGTCCGCTGAAAGCGGAAGGTTTTTGCGGTGATGCTGGCCTCGCGGATCTCCGTCACCGTGAGGTTCAGCCTGCCGGGGTGCCAGCGCATGCGGGTCACGGCGATCGGGTCCTCCTTCACCGGAACCGGGGAAGCCTGTTCAAATGCGGCAAGCCTCGCCTTTGTGACGCGGGAGGCACCTGTCACGTCTTTTAAGAATCCTTTGATTTTCATTTTTCTGCCTCCTTCGCCATCGCATCCAGCACATTCTTGGCGGCCTTTCTGCCGTTCGTGACCGCCGGGCCCATGCCGTTCCCGGAGATCGCGTGCGCGCCGGCAAATTCAAGGCCGCGGATCAGCCGCTCCTCGTCGCCGGTCTGCAGGCGCGCGATGATATGGTCCTCCATCCGGTGGGTGTAGCCGTAGATGCCTCCGTTCCAGGCGCCCGCATAGCGGTTGACCGTCATCGGGGTCTCGATCACGATCTCGACGATGTGATCAAGAAGGTTCACGCCGAAATACTTCGACATGTCGTCGATCATCTGCTTCGCGACCTCGTGCTTCACGCGGTCGTAGTCCTCCGCGCTCACGGTCTTCCAGCCGTCCGCGCGCGGCAGCGTCGTGATGGAGAGGGACGTCATACCCTTCGGCACCGCGTCCGGATTCGCGTAATTGAGGCAGATCGTCGTGAGGTAGCGGTAGGGTCCGAGCCCCGTAAGGTCCTCGTAGAGCTCGTCGGTGTCCATCGTATCGCCGCTGAAAATGCTGTAATCGCGGATCCCCAGCTCCTCCGGCTCCCGGTCCAGCAGCATGACCACGGAAAATGCCGTGAGCGACAGCCGCCGCGCATTCACCTGCCGGATCGCCTTCTCAGGCACCTCGGAGGCCGGCTCGATCATCGACGTGTAGACCTTGTTCGGGTACGCGCCGGAAATGACATAGTCCGCATGGATCTCATCCCCGCGCGCGGTGCGGACGCCGTAAACCCCGCCGTTTGCGACGAGGATCTTCTCCACTTCCTGCCGGTACTCGATCTGGACGCCCATCGCCTCGGCGCGCTCCGCCATCTTGAGCGCCATCTCATGGCTGAATTTCCGCGGGACGTAGGAGCCCCAGCCGATGTAGTCCGCCATGAGGACCGCGTAGATCGTGAACGGCAGCTCCGAGAGCGGGGAGCCGACGTAGATCCAGTACGGCGCGAGCAGGTCGACCGCCTTCTCCGGCAGCTCGAAGGTGTCGATCACTTCCTTCGCAGAGTAGCCTGCGGTTTTGACAAACTCGGTGTGTTTTAAAAGCATCATGGGCTTGCTCATCGGGTGGATGGAGAGCTCATTGACGCTGTTGAAGACCCTGTAGCAGAGGTGCATCAGGTGCAGCACCTTGCTGTAGCTTCCCGGGACGGCCGCGTCGATTTCGCGGGCAAATGTCTTGTAGCCCGGGTGCAGCGTCACCTCAAGGCCCGGGAGGGAGGCGTGATAGGCCTCCGGCACCTTGAGCCAGTCGATATCGACGCCCATGTCGTCGAAGAACTGCCCGACCTTCAGCCGGTTCTTTTTGCTTCCGATGCTCATCATCTCGTGCAGGGTGGCTTCCATCTCGATCCCGCCTCTCACGAAGCTGGTCGCGATGCCGCCGGGCAGGTTGTGCCGCTCAAGCACGAGCACATCCTTCCCCTTGTCCGCCAGCATGAGCGCGGATGAGAGGCCGGCCAGGGCGCCCCCGATGACGATCACATCGTAATGATCCTTGTAGTATTTCATGGCAAATATCCTGCTCCTTCGTTAAAAAGCGGCTGCCGGGATAAGACAGCCGCTTTATTTTCATTGCATCAGAAGAAACGCTCCACCAGTTCTCTCGAGTACTCGGCGGTCTCGTCCATGTCGCCGAAGCTCATGATCTCGCCGGCATAGAAGGTGTCGTACTTGTCCTGCATCGCCTCGACCTTGTCGTACCAGCCGGCCGCGTAATCCTCGCTGAACACATGCGGGAAATAATAGACGCTCCACTCGTTGACCAGCTTCTTCGCCGGGTTCTTCATCGTCCAGAGGTCCTTGAGGACGCGGGTCTTGCAGACGTCGTAGGGGACCTCTTCCATGTCCTTGTGCTTCCGGAGCGCATAGGTCGTGATGACCTGGTCCTTCGTATCTCTCCAGCGGCGGTAGTAGACCATCAGATGTCCAAGTCTCTTCGGGACCATGTTGTCGAAGACGTAGTAGGAGATCTCCGGATGGTGCTTCTCCGTCGTCTCGACCGCCAGCACGTCGTAACGCTCGTAGTCGATCTTCGAGAAGAGCTCCTTCTCGTCCTCGCGGGCGTCGAAGTAGTCAACCATGCCGACCTGGCCGTCCGTGCGCTTGTTCGGGATGTAGAGAGGCGCGGTCACGATGATCTTGTCGTACTCCTCGACCTCGCCGTTGACGGTCACATAGACCTTGCCGTCCTTTCTCTCGACCTTCTCGATCGTGGAATTGAGCCTTGCCGGGTTCTTCAGGTGCTCGTTCAGCTGCTCCCAGATGTACT
>DFFD01000070.1 GCA_002369495.1 Lachnospiraceae bacterium UBA3785
TCGTCGATGATATGTACGCTCATTTTTTCCTCCTGGGTGAGAGTGATGGATATGATTTGTCTCTATTATAACACAGATTTGCCCGGGAAATAGGAATAAGTCGCGCAAAAGGGGGAAAAGTGGGGTTTTTTTGCGGTGGGGGGACAATAATGGGGACGGTTCCCAGGGACGGTTCTAAGAAAGCCGGATCGCATTCGCGATCCGGCTTTTCAAGAACCGTCCCCAGGAACCGTCCCTGAGGTCTCCCCCTTTAACACAGGGACGGTTCTTGCGAACCGGCTCGCTTGCGAGCCGATTCGCTGAGAACCGTCCCCCTGTATATTTATTCTCCGTACCCGTTCGGATTCCTGCTCTGCCAGTTCCACGCGTCCGCGCACATGTCGGAGAGGTTCTTCTCCGCGACCCAGCCGAGCACGTTCTTCGCCCTGGTCGGATCGGAGTAGCAGGTCGCGACGTCGCCCGGGCGGCGCGGGTCGATCACGTACGGGAGCGTCTTGCCGCAGGCCTTCTCGAAGGCGTGCAGGATGTCGAGGACACTGTAGCCGATGCCCGTGCCGAGGTTGAAGATCTGGACGCCCGGCAGGGTCTCCATGCCGCGGATCGCCGCGACGTGGCCCTTCGCGAGGTCCACGACGTGGATGTAATCGCGGACGCCGGTACCGTCCGGAGTCGGGTAGTCATTGCCGAAGACGTGGAGCTTCTCAAGCTTGCCGGAAGCAACCTGGGCCACATAGGGCAGCAGGTTGTTCGGGATGCCCTTGGGATCCTCGCCGATGAGGCCGCTTGCGTGCGCGCCGATCGGGTTGAAGTAGCGGAGCAGCATGACCCGCCATTCCGGATCCGCCTTCGCGATGTCGGTCAGGATCCGCTCCTGCATCGCCTTGGTCTCGCCGTAGGGGTTCGTGCGCTCGCCGAGCGGGCACTCCTCGGTGATCGGGATGATCGCCGGGTCGCCGTAGACCGTCGCGGAGGAGGAAAATACGATCTTCTTCACGCCGTGCTTCCGCATGACGTCCGTGAGGACCAGCGTCGAGTAGAGGTTGTTGGTGTAGTACTCGATCGGCTTTCTTGTGGACTCGCCGACCGCCTTGTAGCCCGCAAAATGAATGACCGCCTCAATGCCCGGCTCCTTCTCGAACACTTCGGTCAGGGCCTCGCGGTCCGTGACGTCGACCTTGTAGAAGGTCGGACGCTTCCCGGTGATCGTCTCGATGCGGTCGACGACCAGGGCCTTGGAGTTGTAGAGGTTGTCGACGATGACGACCTCATAGCCTTCATTTAAAAGTTCAACGACTGTGTGGCTCCCGATGAATCCGGTGCCGCCGGTGACAAGGATCTTCATTTTCATACCTCCTTATGATCTTTACAGTGTTTTGAGGAAACGGATGAAGGCTTCGTGGCCTTCCTCAGTCCATTTGTAGACGCCGGCATCCTCGAGGACGTGCGTGAACACGACGCCGATCTCGCGGCGGAGGATCTCCGTGACGTTGTCGGCCGTGATCGCGGGGCTGCCCGGAAGGACGGTCTCTGCCACCCAGTCGGCATGCTTTGCAAGGGTTTCATTTTCACGGACCTTTGCGGCGATCGCCTCGTCAGTAAGGCCGGCCTGGCGGGATATGACGAGCAGGTCGCCCAGATCCTCCATCTCTTTCTTAAGGCGCGAGGGCAGGACGGCGAGGCCCATGACTTCGATGAGGCCGATATTTTCCTTCTTGATGTGCCAATAGGCGTCGCGCGGATGGTAGACGCCGAGCGGGCGCTCCGGAGTCGTGATGTTGTTGCGGAGGACCAGATCGAGCTCGTACTCGCCGCCGTGCATGCGCGCGATCGGGGTGATCGTGTTGTGCGGCACGCCGTCCGTCTCGGCGAAAATGAACGCCTCCTCGTCCGTGTAGCTTCTCCATGCGGCGAGAACCTTGTCGGCGAGAGCCACGAGACGCGTACGGTTCTTGGCGCGCAGGCGGAAGACCGACAGCGGCCAGCGGACGATGCCGCTCGTAACATCCTCAAAGCCCGGGACCGTGAAGGGGATCTCGATCGGTGCGGTCTCCATCGCGAAGGTGTAGCGGCCGCCCTGGAAATGATCGTGCGCGAGGATCGAGCCGCCGACGATCGGCAGGTCCGCGTTGGAACCCAGGAAATAGTGCGGGAACTGCGTCACGAAATCGAGGAGCTTTTCGAACGCGGCGTGGTCGATCTTCATCGGGGTGTGCTCGAAGTTAAAGCAGATGCAGTGTTCGTTGTAGTAGCCGTAGGGGCTGTACTGAAGGCCCCAGTCCGAGTTATTGATCGTGATCGGGATGATGCGGTGATTTTCGCGGGCCGGGTGCGTCAGGGTGCCGGCGTAGCCTTCATTTTCACGGCAGAGGAGGCACTTCGGATAGCTCGCGGACTTCGCTTTGCCGGCTGCGGCGATCGCCTTGGGATCCTTCTCGGGCTTCGCGAGGTTGATCGTGATGTCGATGTCGCCGTACGGAGACGGGGTCTTCCAGCGGACGTCCTTCTTCGCGCGGTAGCGGCGGATGTAGTCGGTGTCCTGGCTGAACTTGTAGTACCAGTCGGTCGCCTCGGCGGGTGAGCGGTCGTATTTTTCGCGGAACGTGCGGATCACTTCGGCCGGACGCGGGGTCAGGCAGTTCATGAGACGGGTGTCGAAGAGGTCGCGATAGCCGATGCTGTCCTCGATGATCCCGCGGGAGACCGCCTCGTCGAGGAGCTCCTTCAGGGTCTCCTCGAGATCGACATTTTTGAACTCTTCCGCCGGTTCCTCGTAGTGCTCCTCATGGAAGCAGTCGAGGAGGAGGTTGGTCGCATAGGCCTTCTCGCATGCCGGCAGGAGGCCGGTCTCGAGCCCGTAAGTAACGAGTTTCTTAATTGCGGAACTTAACATGGCGAACTCCTTTTTATATGGTAAAATCTTGTCTCATCATGAAAGCGGGAATTTGTTTTCTTCCCGCTTATTATCCTTTAAATTTCTGTATTTTTCCATGAAAAACTTAAGAACAATCTGGAGGATTTTGAGATGATCGGGCTGCCTCACATGATGCGGGAAGCGCCGGGCCCGGGCGAGAGGACGTGGACCTCCGCGTCGAGCCAGGAGAGCCTCAGATAATCGGCGCAGATCTTCTGCGTGAAGGTCTCGACCGCGTCTGACCGGATGAGCGTCACGGTGTAGCCGCCGAAGCCCTTGCCGGTCATGCGGCTGCCGTAGACGCCCGGGAACGCCAGGGCAAGGTCGACCAGAAGGTCGATCTCCTGGCAGGAGACCTCGTAATCGTCCTTCATCGAGCGGTGCGACTCGGTCATGAGCGCTCCGAAGGCGGGAATATTGCCGGCGATCAGCACGGAGTGGGCCCGGATTGTGCGCTGGTTCTCTGAAATGATGTGGCGGGCGCGCTTCGTCAGCGTCTCGTCCATGAGAACGTCCTTGCAGCTGATGAACTGGTCCATATTGATGTCGCAGAGATCCGTGACGTGGAGCACGGACTGGAATTTTTTGAGGGCCCGCGCACACTCTTTCCGCCTTGAGAGCAGGATTTCGCGGATGTTGCCGGGGCGGATCTGGCTGCCGATCAGCAGGAACTTCGCGTCCTTCAGCGAGAGGGGGACATATTCCCAGTGAGGCTTTTTGGAGTCGAGGTAGATCGCGCAGTCCTTCTTCGCGAGCCCGCAGGCGAGCAGGTCCGCGAGACTGCACATGGTGCGCCCGAAATTTTCCTCGGAGTAGAGCGCGATGAGCGCGAGATCCGACATTTCGAGCTCATCAAACCCGAAGGTGTCCCGCAGCATGAGGGCGGTCAGGATGTCGAGAGACGCGGTGAAGGAAAGGCCGGAGTCCGGCCCCAGGTCGGTCTCAATCACCATGTCGAAGCCGCCCGAAAAACGGCAGCCTTTCGCGAGAAAGGCCCGGATGATGTTGAACGGCAGCATGAGCCAGCTGGGCATGCGCGTCTTGTCGAGCGCGTTGAGGGAGGCCTCCACGATGCCGTTCGTCCCGAGCGCTTTCGAGGCGAGGCGGATCTGGAAGTCACTGCGGCGGCGGATCGCGCCGTAGCTGCCGTGCGGGACCGCGCAGGAAAATACATGTCCGCCGCAGTAATCCGTGTGATCTCCGATCAGGTTGACGCGCCCGGGCGCAAAAAAGCAGCCGATCTCGCCGCCGGCTCCGAACACATCATTAAAAATACCAAGGATGTCCATACCTGTCATGCTGCTCCCTCACAAAGATGCCATACCACTTTTAATATTAACTGTTTTGCACGAAGAATGCAATTAAAAAATAGGAAAAATTGGCAGAATTGCTTGACCTTTTCAATTGCGGGGAAGCTTCCCGGCAAAGTTCTTTTCATTTTCTGAAAAGTGTAGTACAATACACACATGCGACTTAGAAATATTCCCGAAGCAAAAGAAATCATCAGAAACAGTCCGTATGTGATCCCGGATCCGTTCTCCCTGAAAGGCCGCTGGAAGGAGCAGCGCAGGGCACCGCTTTTCGTCGAGATCGGGATGGGCAAGGGAAGCTTTATCATGGAGCTGGCCGCCCGCCATCCCGAAAATGAATACATCGGCGTCGAGCGATACGAGAGCGTCCTCTTCCGGGCCGCCGAGAAAATGGAGGGAAAAGCCCCGCAGGACCCCGCCGGAAAGCTGCTGTACGCGGAGAAGGAGGGGGCGTTTGAGGCGCCGCGGAATCTTCATTTTCTGCGGAACGACGCGAAGGAGCTGCCGGACATCTTCGATGCGGATGAGGTCGACGGGATCTATCTCAACTTCTCGGACCCCTGGCCGAAGGCGAGGCACGCGAAGCGGAGGCTCACGTCGCGGGAATTCCTTCATATATACGAGGCGTTCCTGAAGGACGGCGGGATCCTCGAGTTCAAGACGGACAACATGCCGCTGTTCGAGTTCTCCCTGGAGGAGATCCGGGAGGCGGAGCACTGGGAGCTCATTTCTTATACGTACGATCTGCATCATGATAAGGCCATGAACGAGGGCAACATCATGACGGAGTACGAGCGTAAATTCTCCGCGCTGGGCAGCCGCATCGGCAAGCTCATCGCGGTGCACAAAAAAGGAGGTATGTGAAATGGTTGTTAAGGTGACGGACGAGACATTTGAGGCGGAAGTCCTGAAGTCGGAGCTGCCGGTGCTTCTTGACTGCTACGCGGACTGGTGCGGTCCCTGCAAGATGATGGCCCCGGTGCTCGAGAAGATGAGCGATGTCTTCGGCGGGCAGATGAAGTTCTGCAAGATCAACGTGGACGACAATCAGGAGGCGATCGAGCCCTACCGCGTGATGTCGATCCCGAACTTCCTGTTCTTTAAGGACGGCGAGGTCGTGAAGAACGTGATCGGCGGCATGTCCCCGAAGGACTTCGAGAAGCACATCAAAGAGGTGCTGGGCCTCTGATATCCTGAAACATAAAACCGGCGGATCCACAAAGGGTTCCGCCGGTTTTATGTTACGAATTTTTTGCCGCCGTGAGCGCCCGGGCCAGCTGGTCGGGACAGGATGTCGGCCGGCCGCCGCAGGAGATGCCGCCGAGGCGGGCGATGCACTCGTCGACGCTCATGCCCTCGACCAGGCGGCCGATGCCCTGAAGGTTGCCGTTGCAGCCGCCGTCGAAGCGGACATTTCTCACTTTGCCGTCCTCAACTTCGAAATGGATGGCGCGGGAGCAGGTCCCGCGGGTCCTGTATGTGTATTCCATATGGAACGCCTCCTTCGTGTATTTATTTTACTGTAACATATTTTTAATTCTTTTGAAAGAGGGATGTTTTTTTTCAAGTTCTCTGGTATAATGAATAAGGAAGTTCATGAAAGCCCAAAAAATATTTCATGAAAGGGAGAGGAAATGCGTTTCTGGGGCAAGATCTGGAAGGACAACCACATGCTGCGGGACATCGTGATCGAGGATACGTCCGCGGAGACGCGCACCCACAAGGTTTTCAACGCGCTCTATGAAGTGTGCCTTGCGTTTGATCTCGGGAAGCCGATCTGGCTTGATTCCAACGTGAGCGAGTTTAAGAGGACGAGAAAAGTACATTTCAGGCAGGACAGCTTTATTGAGACCATAGATTTTGACTCGCTTGAGCTGATGGTAATCGAGGAGGACTGACACAATGCATGACCGGCTGACCAGGCAGGACATCGAAAAAATGGAGAAGGAGATCGAGGAGCGAAAGCTGAAGCTGCGCCCCGAGCTGATCGAGGCGGTCAAGGAGGCGCGCGCCCAGGGAGATCTCTCGGAGAATTTTGAATACTACGCGGCGAAGCGGGAGAAGAACCAGAACGAGAGCCGCATCCGCTATCTTGAAAATATGATCCGGACCGCCGTCATCGTCGAGGACCACGGGGCAAACGATGAGGTGACCATGAACAAATCGGTGGAGGTGTATTTTCCGGATGACGACGAGACGGAGACGTTCCGCATCGTGACGACGATCCGGGGAAATTCGCTGAAGGGGCTCATTTCCATCGATTCGCCGCTCGGAAAAGCGCTTCTGCATCACAAGGCAGGCGACACGGTGCATGTGAAGGTTAATGAATCGGTCGGATACGACGTTGAGATCCGTTCTGTCGGCGCAGCCGCCGACGAATCGGAAGATGTGATCAGGAAGTTCTGAGGGAGAGGCAATGAAAGCGAAAAGCTCGAACCCTACGATGAAGGACGTTGCGAGGGAGGCAGGCGTCGCGCTGGGAACCGTGTCAAAAGTGATGAACAACATACCGGTCGGCGAGGACTACCGGATCCGGGTGGAGGAGGCGGCCAAAAAACTGGGCTACCAGGTGAACAGCTACGCCAAGGGCCTGAAGACCAACCATACCGGGATCGTCGCGCTGATCATTCCCACCCTGAAGCATCCCTTTTTCGGGGTCCTGACGGACAACGTCTGCCAGGTGCTGATGAAGCGGGGCTTCCGGACGCTCCTCGCGACGACGGAATCCGACATGGAAATGGAAAATAACTGCATCCGCATGGCCCGCCAGCACAAGGTCGAGGGAATCATCGCGCTGACCTACAACCCGGATATCGAGATCGATGAGGAGATCCCGTTCGTCAGCATCGACCGCTTCTACACGAACAGGGTGCCCTGCGTCGCCTCGGACAATTACGGCGGCGGACAGCTCGCGGCGCAGAAGCTTTATGAGCTCGGCGCCCGGAAGCTGCTGCACCTGCGCATCGGGTCCCCGGTGATCGGAGAGCCGGACAAGCGCGAGGCGGGCTTCGAGTCCTGGTGCCAGCTCAACGGAGTGCCTTACCGTGTGGTCCACAAGAACGATGCTGACGGCCTTATGTCCTTCCGTCCGATCCTTGAGGAAATGATCCGGGACGGAAAACCGGAGTATGACGGGATCTTCTGCAACACGGACCAGCTGGCTGCGGTGATCCTGAAGATGCTCCGGCAGCTGGGGCTCTCCGTGCCGGAGGATGTCCAGGTCATCGGGTACGACGGGCTGCTGGATTTCACCGATTACAAACCTTACTGCTCTTCGATCGTCCAGCCGGTGGAGCGGATGGCGGAGACGGCGGTGGATATCCTGTTAAATGAAGACCGCTCGAAGCTGCCGGCGCTGACCTGCCTGCCGGTGAGCTACAGGCCGGGAGGGACGACGAGGGATTAAAGGTTCTCAAAAACCCAGGGACGGTTCTCAAAGCACAGGGACGGTTCCTGGGGGACGGTTCTATGCACAAAAAAAGGTTCTCGTTTGAGAACCTTTTTTGTACGAGAACCGTCCCTGGGAACCGTCCCCTCTCTTACGCCTCCCTCTCCGCAAACTTCTCCTCGATCAGAAGCTCGCGGTTCAGGTCCTCATAGATGATGAGCTGCGTCAGGAACAGGATGTACCAGAACCCGAGGAAGGGCACGAGCACCAGCGTCCAGGGGGCAAAGAGCACGTAGATCCCGATGTAGATGAGCTGGATCGCCGCGATCCCGAGGACCTTCCAGAGGTATTTCGCCGCAAACAGGATCATGTTCCGCACGGTCGCAGAGAGCGGCTGCGAAAAAAGCACGAGCTGCGGCCAGAACAGCGACTGGATGACGAGAAAGAAGACCGCCGCGATGAGGTACCAGAGGATGGTCGCGAGCGAGGGAGACGTGCTGGCCCAGTAGAGCATGAAGCCCATGAAAATGAAAAGCCCCCCGATCAGCCCGAACAATGCCCCCGGCAGCAGGGAATCGACCAGATTCTGCCGGAAGGCCTTTGGCCAGTTCTCAGCCCAGCGGCCCGGCGCGTCGCGGTAGCCGCGGTAGAGCGTGTCGAACATCGCGGCGAAGAACGGCCCGAAAATCGCGCCTCCGACGAGGGAGGCCGGGATCAGCACGAGAACGCTCGACGAGAGCACCGCATAGCCGATCCCGACGGCGAGCGGGAGCGCGCCGAGGACCGTGAGAAGATTGGTCTTGAAGTAGTTGCCTGCGTGGAAGGAGATCAGCTGTTTGTAGCGGTAAAAACCGGTCA
The DNA here is from genome assembly GCA_002369495.1 of Lachnospiraceae bacterium UBA3785. Taxonomy (GTDB): domain Bacteria; phylum Bacillota; class Clostridia; order Lachnospirales; family Lachnospiraceae; genus Chordicoccus. Next base: position 8,468 of record DFFD01000070.1, read on the forward strand.
TGCGGGCGCTCTCATCGTAGCCCGGATCGTCAGGAATAAAAAGTCCCATATTATTTTCCCCCTGTGAGTTTTGACCAGAAGGCGTCGTACGCCTCCTGGTTTTTATTTTCCGAACCTTCGCGCGGCAGCCTCCGCGCGAGAGAAAGGCCGGTGAGGAGCTCCGCGCTCTCGCCGCTCACGGTCTCCCCGGTGATGAGGCTTTCCTCGTAGGTGCCGAGATCCGCATTCGCAAGGCCGGGGACTTCCTCAAAGGGGAGCGCGAGACGGCCGTCGGAAAGCGGCTGAAGCACCATGTAGCTCTCCTCGAAGGCTTCCGGATCCTCGAGCAGGAAGAAGGCGCTCGTGCAGTCCTCAAGGTCCGCCATGAGCCGGATCTCGGAGGCGGTGTTGCTGCCGGCGACGGCTTCATTTCCCGCCGCTTCCTCCGTGTTCTTCACATACTGGACAACGGAGACAGTGATCTCCCCGTTGCCGGTCAGGTCCTCGCCGAACGCGGCGGCCGCCGCGCCGAGGGCACTGACCGTGTCGGACGGGAGCGTCTTTGTCCCGACATAGGCAATCTGGTAATCCGGCACGCTTCTGGCCGAAACATACGCGCTGTGCGCGAGGTCTGCCGCGATTATGATCAGTACGGCTGCGATCACCAGGTGCCATTTGTGATAGTCGAACCAGTTCCTGAGCTTCTCCTCTTTCGTCAGGGGCTTCGGCGGCTCGGCGGGTTTTACGTCCCGGAGCTGGTATTTGATGTATTCGCTTGCCATGAGCATGTTCCTCCTGTCAAAAACCGCCGGTCAGCCCGGCTTTCCTAATTATAGCATGAAAAACGGTGAAACTCAAACAAACAATTCATGAAATCCGATGTGTAAATGTCACTAAATTTAACATGAAATTTTGTAAAAAAACACGAAAATCGACGATGGATGAAAAAACTCATTGACATGCCGGTGCAGAGAAGAGTAAAATACAACTAACATGTAACGTTTCACAGAACGTGATGGCGCCTATTTTCGTGAAACGTTACGCAAACCGGAATGACTGCAGCGTTCCGGCCGCAGCTGTCAACCTTTTTTAATGAATAGGAGATAGGTAAATGGCAAAAGACAAGAATGCCGTAGCCGTACCCCAGCCGCCGCTTTCCAAACGGATCAAGGCGAACTGGCAGCTTTATGTGCTCCTCCTGATCCCCGTTGTCCTCACCTTCATCTACAAGTACATCCCGATGTACGGCATCCAGATCGCCTTCCGGGATTACAAGGCGAGCCGCGGCTATCTGGGAAGCGAATGGGTCGGATTTGAGTGGTTCGAGCGTTTCTTCACGGCTCCGACTGCCGGCCGAATGATCAAGAATACATTCCTTCTTGCTCTCTTCAGCCTGCTGTGGAGCTTCCCGATCCCGATCATCCTCTCGCTCTGCATCAACCAGCTTCGGTTTGCGAAGTACAAGAGGGTCGTCCAGACCGTGCTCTATGCACCGCACTTCATTTCCACCATGGTCGTATGCGGCATGATCCGCATCTTCCTGAGCCCGTCCGGCGGACTCATCAACCTGCTTCTCGGCACCAGCATCGATTTCCTGACTGAATCTTCCGCGTTCCGTACGATCTACATCGCGTCGGGCATTTGGCAGGATGCAGGCTGGGGCTGCATCATCTACTTGGCAACGCTTTCCTCGGTCGACACCAGCCTCTACGAGGCGGCGAAGGTCGACGGCGCTTCGGTCTGGCAGCGCATCATGAACATCGACGTTCCGGCTCTGCTCCCGATGGCGATCCTGAACCTCATCATGAGCGCAGGCTCCCTGATGAACGTCGGCTTCGAGAAAGCCTGGCTGCTTCAGACGGACCTCAACAAGGCGACTTCCGACATTATTGCGGTCTATGTCTACCAGCAGGGCATTGAGAATGCCAAGTACAGCTACTCGACGGCGGTCGGTCTGTTCAATACGGCGGTCAACCTGATCCTGCTGTTTATTGTCAACAAGATCGCGTCGAAGGCCTCCGACGTAGACTTCGTGTAAGGAGGGAATTATGGGAAAAAATAAAAACAACTCCGTCGGCATGTCCGACCGGACAAGCGACATTATCCTTGTTCTCATTACGTTCCTCGTCATGTTCATCGTGGCTTACCCGCTCTACTACGTCCTGATCGCTTCGTTCTCGAACCCGTACGATGTGTACGCAGGCAAGACCTTCCTGTTCCCGAGCGATTTCTCCCTCAAGGGCTATCAGGCGGTCTTTGCGGATCCGCAGATCCTGGTCGGCTATAAGAACTCGATCCTTTACACGGTCATCGGTACCATTTTCTCGGTCACCATGCTCTACATCACGGCTTACCCGATGGCGCAGAAGGATCTGCCGGGCAGAAAGTTCTTCAGCATTTTCTTCCTGATCACGATGTACTTCGGCGGCGGCCTGATCCCGACCTACCTGGTCGTCAAGCAGACCGGCCTCATCAACAACATCTGGGCTCTGTTCCTTCCGGGCGGCGTTGCTGTCGGCAACATGATCATTGTCCGCAACTATTTCCAGAACAGCATTCCGCGTGAGCTCATCGAGGCGGCGGAGATCGACGGCTGCACCAAGCTGCGCACATTTGTCAGCGTGGTCATCCCGCTCTCCATGCCGATCATGGCGGTTATGGTCGTCTTCTCGATGGTCGCTTACTGGAACGACTGGTTCACGGCTCTCATTTACCTGACCGGCGCTGAGAAAGCTCCGCTTCCGCTGGTCCTCCGCAACATTCTGATCAAGTCTTCGACGAGCGCTTCCCAGGCCAGCACGATTTCCGGCGGCTATGCAGAGCTCAACAAGCTGACAGAAATGATCAAGTTCTCGTCCATCATCGTCGCGGCTGCTCCGATGCTGATCATTTACCCGTTCGTTCAGAAGTATTTCGAAAAGGGTATGATGGCCGGTGCCGTCAAGGGCTGATGGATCATGATAACACCACAATAAGGTAAGGAGAAAAAGCAAATGAAAAACATGAAGAAATTCACAGCTCTCTTCCTCGTCGGCGCCATGGCGGCTTCTCTTGCGGCATGCGGCGGCGGCTCGACCTCCGGCGGCTCGACCTCCGGCGGCTCCACAGGCGGATCCGAGGCGGAAGCCAACACCGACACCTCCCAGACTGAGTTCGAGATCATGGGCGGTCAGTCCGCTCTGTCTCCGGGCTACAAGGACAATGAAGTCCTCAACAAGCTTCAGGAGGAAGCCGGCATCAGCATCACATGGAACACCATGAGCGACTCCCTTTCCGAGCAGGTCAACATCCACATCGCGGGCGGCGAGCTTCCGGACGCGTTCATGGGCGTAGGCTTCTCGAACTATGACCTCACCAACTACGGCGAGGACGGCACCTTCATCGACCTGACTCCGTACATCAACGAGGAGACGATGCCGAACCTGACCGCGATCCTTGAGGAGCATCCGAACATCCGCGCCGCCATCACGATGGACGACGGCTGCATCTACGGTCTTCCGTCCGCAGAGCAGATGGGCACCGCCGGTATCGGCAAGGAAGAGGACTACTCCATCTTCTCGATCCCGCAGTTCTCGATGATCAACAAGGCATGGCTCGATGACCTCGGCCTCGAAGTCCCGACCACGCTTGACGAGCTTCATGACGCCCTGAAGGCTTTCAAGGACAACGATATGTCCGCGAAGTACTACGGCAACGATGCGGGAACCACGATCCCGATGACCACCGGCTTTGACCAGTGGTGCTGGGGCCAGAACATCTTCTACGCCGGCTTCGGCTTCACCAACTGGCCGAACGACGTCATCAACGACCTGGTTCTGCAGAAGGACGGCAAGGTCAACTTCGTCTGCGATGATGACAACTATCGCGATGCTCTGACCTACTTCCATGACTGGTATGCAGAAGGCCTCATCGACATCGAGATGTTCTCTCAGTCTGACACACAGCTTATGTCCAAGTGCCAGCAGGGCTACGTCGGTGTCTCCACATGGTGGTACATCGAGGAGCTGATGGGCGACTATGCGAAGGATTACGTCTTCCTGCCGGTCCTTGACGGTCCGGACGGCACGCACAACGTCACGATCCGTACAGGCGGCGGCACAGGCTCCGGCCAGCTCTCCATCACCGAGAAGTGCCAGAGCCCGGCTAACCTCCTCAAGTTCTTCGACCTCTGGTATACCGGCGAGAACGTTATGCAGCTTCAGTACGGCCCGATCGGTGTCTTCTTCACCGAGCAGGACGAGAACGGTATCTGGAAGTCCATCACCGAAGAAGAAGCTCAGGCTAAGTTCGGCAAGGGCGCCGGCGAGCTGAAGTCCACCTACGAAGTTGCAGGTCCGAAGCTCATCCTCTCCAAGTACTACAGCGAGAACTTCTACATGGAAGACCGCGCGATCGAGAGACTGACCGACCTCTATGATTACTGGATGCCGCAGGTCTCCGATACGACCGTATACCCGATCGACTGCGTCTACACCTCTGAAGAGCTCGAGACGATCGATCGCTACAAAGCGGACTTTGAGAACACTGTTGCCGAGCAGGAAGGCCTCTGGCTCAAGAACGGCGGCCCGACCGACGCTGAGTGGGAAGCTTACAAGCAGAACCTTGTCGACACCTGCGGTATGGACAAGCTCCTTGAGGTTTACCAGGGCGCTTATGACCGCTATGCAGAGGCAATGGAATAAAACTTGACGACTAACGGAATGGGGGGACGACTTAGGCCGTCCCCCGTCTTTATGCAGGGAGAAGACGAAATGATCAGTGAAAAACTGAAAAAAGCGAGAGAATTTGAAGAAAAATTTGCCCGGTTTGTCCCCGAGGACGAGAGACCGGCCTTTCATGTGACCGGGGCAGTCGGTTGGATCAACGATCCCAACGGATTTTCCGTCTACAAGGGAGAGTATCACCTGTTTTTCCAGTATCATCCGTACACGGTCCAGTGGGGACCCATGCACTGGGGACACGTGAAGACGCGCGACTTCATAAAATGGGAACGCCTGCCTGTGGCCCTGGCTCCCGACACCGTTTCCGACCGCAGCGGCTGCTACTCCGGCTCCGCGGTGGAGATGCCCGACGGCCGCCAGCTCATCCTCTATACCGGCATGCAGGCGGATTACGACGAGTACGGCCAGATGTCGGAGATTCAGGAGCAGTGCGTGGCGATCGGCGACGGCGTGAACTATGAAAAATATGAGGGAAATCCCGTCCTCACCGCAAAGGATCTGCCGGAAGGCGGCAGCATTCACGATTTCCGCGATCCGAAGCTTTGGAGAGAGGATGACGGCTTCTACTACTGCGTCGTCGGCAACCGCACGCCGGACGGCAGCGGCGCGATCCTGATGTACAGGAGCGCGGACGGCCTGCACTGGACATATGTGACGACTCTCGAGAGATGCTGCAACGAGCTCGGCCGGATGTGGGAGTGCCCGGATTTCTTCCCTCTTGACGGAAAGTATGTCCTTCTCACCAGCCCGCAGGAGATGATGCCGATGGGCCTCGAATTCCATGCCGGTTTCGGGACTGTCTGCATGATCGGAGAATACAACAAGGTGACCCACGAGTTCAGCCGCGAAAATGTAAGCGCGGTCGACTACGGTCTTGATTTCTATGCGCCGCAGACCATGGAGACGCCGGATGGGCGGAGGATCCTCATCGGCTGGATGCAGAACTGGTCGACGACTTCAAGCCGCAGGCAGGATGCCCGCATCATGGGCGAGATGACGCTGCCCCGCGAGCTCTCGATCCGCGACGGGCGCCTCATTCAGGTCCCGGTGCGCGAGCTTGAGAACTACAGAGGCCACAAGGTCTCCTACCGCAACGTCATGGTGCGCCAGGAGATGAATCTGGCCGGTGTCAAGGGACGAATCCTCGACATGACGATCACGGTTCGCCCTGCCGGCAATGTCCTCTACCACGCGTTCCGCTTAAATGTCGCCAAGGACGGTGAGAACGTCACGACGGTCCGATACAAGCCGGAGAACAACACGGTGAGAATCGACAGAAGCCGCTCCGGCTTCCCGCACGATATCGTCAATATCCGCGAGCTCGTGGTTCGTCCGCAGGACGGCTGCGTGAAGATGCGGGTGATCCTGGACAAGCACAGCATGGAGATCTTCTTCAACGACGGCGAACAGGCCGCCAGCACGATCCTCTATACACGTCCCGAGGCACAGTCGATCAGCTTTGAGGCGGAAGGCGACGTCCTGATGGATATCGAGAAGTATGATCTGGTGTTTGACTGAAAGACCGTAGCTGATCATACCGGATAATCTGAAACAAATTGGTTTAAGAGGCAGAGCATGAAGATAAAAAGCACAAACCCGACAATGAAGGACGTTGCAAAGGAAGCAGGTGTCGCTCTCGGTACGGTATCGCGCGTGATGAATAACATTCCGGTCGGAGAGGAGTACCGCATCCGCGTGGAGGAAGCCGCCAAAAAGCTGGGCTACAAGGTCAACAGCTACGCGAAAGGGCTGAAGACCAGCCGGACCGGAATCATCGCTTTGGTGATTCCGTATGTCCGCCACCCGTTTTTCGGCGCGCTGGCCGACAACGTCAGCCGCATCCTGATGGAGCGCGGTTACCGGACACTCCTCGCGATGACGGAGTCGGATATGGAAATGGAAAACAAATGCATCCGGATGGTGCGCCAGAACAAGGTGGAGGGCATCATTGCCCTGACCTACAACCCGGACATCGACGTCAGCGAGGATATTCCGTTCGTCAGCATCGACCGTTTCTACAGCAGCAAGGTTCCGTGCGTCACCTCCGACAATTTCGGCGGCGGCCAGATGGCGGCAGAGAAGCTTACGGAGCTGGGAGCCAGAAAACTCCTTTTCCTCCGGATCGGTTCCCACGTGATCGGGGAGCCGGACAAGCGTGAGGTCGGGTTCGAGTCGTGGTGCCAGATGAACAAGGTGCCCTACCATGTCATTCACCTCGACAATGAGGACGGCCTCGGCCCCATCTTCAGCTTCCTTCAGGAAAATATGCGGGACGGCAGGCCCGAGTACGACGGCATTTTCTGCAATACCGACCAGCTGGCCGTCGAGGTTCTGGACATGCTGCAAAGGCTCCATGCCGCGGTGCCGGAGGACGTCCAGGTCATCGGCTATGACGGGCTCTTCAATGTGATCAAGAACGAGCCGTTCTGCTCATCCATCGTGCAGCCGATCGGCAAGATGGCGGAGACCGCCGTCAACATCCTGCTCGCTCCGGACCGCTCGGAGCTCTCGGCGCTGACCTGCCTGCCGGTGACTTACAGGCCGGGCGGGACGACGAGGGATTAAAGGTTCTCAAAAACACAGGGACGGTTCCTCGTGAACACAGGGACGGTTCTTGTGCAAAAAAGAGGATATGAAGGAATACCACGATTACCTCTTTCATATCAAAGCAAGCTGCATCGGAACGCTCATCGGCCTTCCGGCATGTGCCACGGTGGGGCTGATCGTGATGCTGTTTGTATAAGTACATATCGGTATTTGAGGAGGAAGTATGTAATGAAACTTAATAAGAGTACAGGCGGATGGCTGCCTTTCAGACATGAGGATAAATCACAGATTCCTGGTCAGGACGGATATAATGTATTTTCAAAAGAAGGATTGATGGTTTTGGTTGTGATAATAGCACTGTTGATAGTCGGAGGCTTTGTTTATTCGTTTTTCTTCGGCCCTCAGCCTCTAACATAAAGACGATGCTGAAAAATGATTTCGCGAAGGAACGCATTAAGGCGAGTAATAGCGAGGAAATGACAGCCAAAATAATATAAAATATAAATTATAAGAAAGAAAACTTACATACAGGGGCTGTGAAGCCTGAGATTTTCAATCTCATTTCTTCACAGCCCCTTTTTTGCGCATAGAACCCGTCCTCGGGATTTACGAGAACCTTTTTTGCGTATAGAACCGTCCCCGACGTCCCTCTAAAAAAGAAAAAGAGGGGTTGCATTTCCCGCCTCCATCGGTTATAATAGGCGGGTATGGATGCAGATGAGAAGTATATGCGGGAAGCATTGCGGCAGGCAAAACGGGCGGCAGCGCTCGGGGAAGTGCCGATCGGCTGTGTGATCGTTCATGAAGGGAAGATCATCGGCCGCGGGTACAACCGCCGCAACACGGACAGGAGCACGCTCGCGCACGCGGAGATCATAGCCGTGAAGCGCGCGGCGAGGCAGATCGGCGACTGGCGGCTGGAAGGCTGCACGATCTACATCACGCTCGAACCGTGTCCGATGTGCGCCGGCGCGATCGTGCAGGCGAGGATCCCGCGCTGTGTCATCGGATGCATGAATCCGAAGGCCGGCTGTGCCGGGTCCGTGACGAACCTGCTGGAGATGCAGGGCTTCAACCACCAGGTGGACGTCACGCGGGGAGTCCTGGAGGAGGAGTGCAGCACGATGCTGAAGGAGTTCTTCAGGGAGCTGCGCATACGGGATGCGGAGCGCAAAAGGCTGAAGCGCGAAGCGTCCGAAAGCTGAATATGGAGAGGTATCGAAGTGGTCATAACGAGCCGCACTCGAAATGCGGTCATCGGTTTTCCGGTGCATGGGTTCGAATCCCATCCTCTCCGCTATGTGGGGGAGCTGCATGTGCAGTTCCTCTTTTTTTAAACGAAGGAGACAGTTATGAAAAAGATGGCAGCTGTGATGGCGGTGTTTCTGGCCGTGGTTTCATTTTTCGGAGCCGCGGAAGTGCAGGCGTCCTCCGACCCGCTCACAAACTATATGACAAACTGGCCCCAGATGGACGGCATCGGGGAGGATTCGGGCGTTGTCATCGACGCGGACAGCGGCGCGATCCTCTACTCGCTGAACCGGGACATCCAGCGCTACCCGGCATCGATCACGAAGATCATGACCTGCCTTCTCACCCTGGAAAATGCAAACCTCTCCGACATCGTCACGATGACGGAGACCGGCATGGCGGAGGCCTACAGCGGCAGCTCCAACGTCAGCCCGGACCTCGGGGAGCAGTTCACGGTCGAGCAGTGCCTCTACATGCTGATGCTGAAGTCGGGAAATGACATCGCCTCCCAGCTCGCGGAATTTGTCGGGGGCTCGGTGCCGGCATTTGTCGATATGATGAACGCGAGGGCGGCGGCTCTGGGGTGCACGGGGACGCATTTTCACAATGCGCACGGACTGCCGGACGAGGAACATGTGACGACCGCCTACGACATGGCGCTCATCATGCGAGAGGCGCTCAAAAATGAGGAATTCCGCAAGATCATCGGCACCCAGATCTACAAGGTCGGGCCGACCAACACGAAGAGCGAGTCGCGGGTGTACGAGAATCATTTCAAGCTGATCCTGGAGGACAGCGAGTGGTACTATCCGGACGCGATCGGCGGCAAGACGGGCTACACGGATTCGGCCTGGCGGACGCTGGTCGGCGCGGCGGAGCGGGACGGGCGGACGCTGGTCTGCGTCGTCATGCACGGGCCGAACGCCAACGATTTCGGGGACATGCAGAGGCTCTTTGAGTACGGATTCAACAATTTTAAGAAAGAGACGATCACGGGGGCGGACGGGACTGTCCTCGGGAGCGTGACGATCCCTTCGAACTTCTCGCTCAGTGATCTTACGGCGGAGGAGAAGGACGGACGGGTGGATTACTATTATGAACAGATCTTCGTGGGGAGCGCCGAGAAGGAGGAGGCTCCCGCGGTGACGGAGGCTCCTGCTGCGGCGGAGACCCCAGCGGCTGACGCGTCATCGGGTTCCGCCGCGGAGCCGGCGGAGAGCACAGCGGATCCGGCGGAGAGTATCGGCGGGTCCGGCCAGGCTTCCGCTGCGGAGACCCCGGCTGTGACAGAGACGCCGGGAAAAAATCCCCGCAGCGGGGGTCTCGGGAGCGTCGTCCGGATCCTCGTCGTGGTGCTCGTCATGGGGGTTATCCTGGCGTTTCTCGTCGCCTACAAGCGTTATCTCGACAGGGAGAGGGCGAAGAGGAGGATCCGCAGGAGAAAGAAGAAGGAAGAGGAAAAGTGATGGAAGGTTCTCCAAGGGCAATGGGGACGGTTCCTGTACGAAAAAAGGTTCTCGCTGACGAGAACCTTTTTTCGTGCCGGGAACCGTCCCTTAAAAACATAAAAAATCCGTGCGCCTCACTCCGAACCAGGCCCCACAGACGTAACCTCCCCAGCCTGCTCAGCCCAGGCACCCTCACGTCACCCGGAAGCTCCTGCTTAGTGCTGCTGTATTCCTACCCTGACACGGTTCACAG
>DFFD01000075.1:0-1563 GCA_002369495.1 Lachnospiraceae bacterium UBA3785
CCGGTGTCCTCATTTGCCCTGTACTGTGTATTGTTTATCGTCCCACGAAAAAGACCGCCTCGCGGCGGCCTTCCCATTTTTCTATTCTTCTATGCAAAAAGACCGCCTTGCAGCGGCCTTTTCGTTTTATCGTAATTCAGTTGTTCTCAATCGACAGCTCCGCAGGATGTGCAGCGCTTTACGGTGTGCGTCTTTGCCTCGTGATGGACAGTCGTGTACTCAGCGTCGTGGTGCTCAGTCCTGTACTCAGCCTCATGATGCGCGATCTGGTACTCGGCCTCATGGTGGCGTATCTTGTACTCTGCCTCATGATGCCTGGTCTCATATACAGCCTCGTGGTGAACGGTCCCTGTCTGGACAGCCTCCACGCTGTATCGCGCACCGCCTTCAGAAAAATGAGCGTCAACACAGTGAATCTCGACCTCGCTCCCGCTTTTTGATTTGAATCCGCACTTGGCGCACACATAGAATCCTTCGTAGATCGGCTCGTCCCATGCGCCTTCCACTTCCATCTGCTCGTCATAAGCATCGCGGACCTTCACTTTTTCGTCCCATGCGGCTTTCGTCTCAACCCGCTCGTCGTAAGCCTCCCTGACCAGCACCTGCTCATCATACGCCTCGCTGACCAGCACCTTCTCGTCGTAAGCCTCCCGGTCTACAACTGTCTCGGTCACCCAGGTGTGCACGTGGGCGGGCGTCGGCGTCGCGGTTGGACGCGGCGCGGCGGTCGGCGTCGCAGTCGGACGCGGCGCAGCGGTCGGGGCGGCAGTCGGTGCCTTCGTCGGAACCGACGTAGGGGCGGCGGTCGGAGCGGCGGTTGCCCTCGGAGCCTTCGTCGGCGCGGTCGTCGTGGCTATGGTCTCCCTCGGCTCAGCCGTCGGGACTGTGGCTGCCCTCGGCGTAGAGATCGGTGTCGCAGTCGCCCTCGGCGCAGATGTCGGAGCTGCTGCTTTCGGCGTCGTCTCCTTCACCGAACTCTCGCTCCCGGCAGGTTCGGGTTTGTTCCCGGCGGCCGTTTCCTCATCGCCGGCCTCTCGATTGTCTGCATTTTCTGCATCTTCATCCCGGCTTTCGTCTGACCCGCTCTCCGCAGGCCCGCGTTCTTCTTTCGCGTCCCCGCTCTCTGCCGCAGATCCGGTCTCCATGCCGGAATTGACGGATTCCGCGAATGTTTCAGGACTCTCGGGTGCGATGCTGAAACCTCCGCTGTCCGCCATATTACTGACGCCGCTGACTTCCGGTGCCGCCGCACTGCCAGAGGGTCCTGCGCCCGTCGATGTCTCACGCGCTCCGCAGGCTCTTGCGAGCACAGCTGCTCCGACTAATATACAGAGGATGATCGTTATCGTTTTCTTTTTCATGTCTCCCTCCTTGCAAGCCTTCATACCGTGCTGAAAAATCACAAAATAAAAACCACCTCGACCGGCGCGGTGGTTTCATTTTTCTATCTATATTTTATCTATTTTATAGTATCACTTCCGGAAAGACCTGTCAATGCACTTTTTGACGGTTCATTGTTTCACTTTTCAAAGCCGCTCAACGGATTTGGGGACGGTTCTTCGC
>DFFD01000075.1:1671-2962 GCA_002369495.1 Lachnospiraceae bacterium UBA3785
GAACCGTCCCCCTCTGCGGAGAACCGTCCCCAAACGCGGAGAACCGTCCCCAAACGCGTTTGTGACAAAATGTGACACGCACGGGAGACGCAGAGGAAGGCCAGGGCAAAAAGAAAAGCCCGAAGTTCCTTATTTTGCAAGGAATCTCGGACTTAATTCTTCGAGCTGCTGACCGGAATCGAACCGGTGACCTCATCACTACCAATGATGTGCGCTACCAACTGTGCCACAGCAGCCTGCGCCTTTCGCGGCGACAATCGGTATTATATATCATCCTTTGGCATTTTGCAAGCCCAAATTAAACATCTTTTCAATTTCTTTTTTCGGAGCCGCAACCGACCCCTGAACCATCTCCGGCTTTCCGCCTCCCCGGGCCCCAAAACGCTCCCTCAGGGATGCGCACATCGTCCGCGCATCGCCGGTCCGGGTGCCGATCACGAAGTTCCAGCCGGCCTCGTCGCTCCCCGAGAAGACGCCGCAGAAACCGTCCTTCCTCTCCGTCAGCGCATTCACAGTCTCCCGCATCGAAGGACCGTCGAGATTCTCCTCAAAGAGACAGGCATCTCCGGAACCCACCTCCACATCCTCGACCTTGCGGCGCATGAGGGCGAGGACATTTTTCTTCAGTTCTGCCCGGAGGGCATCATTTTCCCGCTTCAGCTTTCCGGTCATATTGAAAACCTCGTCCGCCGAGGTGGTCAGAAAGCGCGCGGTCCTTGACAGCTCCTCATGCTCGGCGGCAAAAAGCGCCGCGGCCCGGCCGCCGCAGAGGATCTGGACGCGGACGCCGCTCTTCCATTTCATGACGGAGAGAACCTTCATGAGCCCAATCTCCCCGGTCCGCGCGACATGCGGCGCGCAGCAGGCGCACGCGTCGATTCCCGGGAAACTCACCACGCGGACCGGTCCGGTCAGCTCGAGCTTGCTCCGGTAGACCGCCGTCCTCGCAGCCTCCCCCTCGAGGAAATCGACGCGGGAGGGGATGTTCGCCCAGATCGCCTCATTTACCTGCCGCTCAGCCAGAAGGGCGTCCTCCATCGTGAGCGAGGCGTTGAAATCGACGGTGACCTCCCTGTCCGAGAGATGAAAGCCCACATTGTCGCAGGAAAAGCGCCGGCAGACGATCCCCGAGAAGATATGCTCCCCCGAATGCTGCTGCATGTTGGAGAACCGGTGCTCCCAGTCGATCCTGCCTTCCACCGTGCCGCCCTCGCTGAAAGGCGGGTCCACCGCGAGCATATGGTGAATATATCCGTCCCGGATCGCGGTGTGCGTGACCCGGATCCCGCCG
>DFFD01000250.1:0-4581 GCA_002369495.1 Lachnospiraceae bacterium UBA3785
GTCGTACCGACGTTGGCGCCGATGATGATGCCGAGCGACTGATGCAGCGAGAGGATGCCTGCACCGACCAGACCGGACGTGATGACGATCGTGGCGGTGGAGGACTGGATGACGGCGGTGATGAGAACACCGAGGACAAACGCCTTGATCGGGTTGTCCGTGACGTGCTCGATGGCGACCTTCAGGGTGCCGGACGAGCTTTCTTTCAGTGAGTCTCCCATGAGGCGCATGCCGTAGAGGAACATGGCGAGACCGCCGAAAAGGGTAAGAATATTAAAAAAATCCATAGTGTCCCTTTCATTAGATTTTGTGCATACACAATTATTATAGGACGAAATGATGGATTTGTCATCAGGAAATTGCTTTAAGTGTGTGGGAGGCTGCAGGGACGGTTCCCAGGGATACAGGGCCGGTTCCTGGGGGACGGTTCCTGGATTCGGTTCCCGCAGGGAACCGAACCGGGGAACTGTCCCTGGGAACCGGCCCCGCAGGGAACCGAACCTGGGAACCGTCCCCGGTGGGCCCAATCAGTTACGCAAGCAGATCCCGCCTCTCGTGCTGGACCGCGTAGTAGATGTACTGCTGCAGGATCCCCGCATTGCGGCCGTAGGCCGGGAAGGGGTTGTCGCCGTTGTAGTATGTCTCCATCACCTTGCGGATCCAGATGTCAATCGGAGCAAATGACGTGCGCCCGTAGGCGAAGAGGGCCACGCAGCCCGCGACCTTGGGGCCGACGCCCCGGATCGTCATGAGCAGGGCCTCGACCGCGTCGTCCGGCAGGGAGGAGAGCTCCTCAAGGTCGATGGAACCGCCAGAGACCGCCCGGGCCGCGTCGAACACGTAGGGGACGCGGTAGCCGAGGCGGCAGGCCTCTTCGATCCTTTCCCGGTTTGCGAGGAGCGCTTCCGGCGTCGGGAAAAAGTGAATATCCTCCTTCGGAGAGTCCGCCGGCTCGCCGCAGATGCCCGCGAGGAGCCCGACAGAGGTCCGGATGGAGGAAATTGTCTTTCTCTGGGAGATGATGAAGGAGATGAGCGTCTCAAACGGATCCTGGCGCAGCACGCGGATGCCGGCTCCGCACCGGGCTGCTGTCCGCATGGCCCGGTCATTTTCCGGGATCGATGCGCGGATGGCCGCGTAATCGCGGCCGAGGTCAAAGTAGGGGACCCAGATCTTATTCCAGTCCTCCTTACTGCACTCCGCCTCAAAGAGGCCCTGCTCGGCCGTTTCGCGGATATAGAGGAGAGAGCGGCCCGTGATGAAGCGGTAGCTTTTGTCCGGCAGCTGCTTCACGCGGAAGCACTGGCCGCTGTCCGTGATTTTGGCGAGGTCGAAATCGTCACTGATTTTTACAAGCATAATACACCTTCCTTTTTATAAATACAAAACAACAGCGGTCATGAAAGGGAAGGGAACTGCAGATTCAAGTGTAGTGGATTGATGACGCGCATGCAAGCGAAAAATGTATTCATGTTGAGGAAAAAAAACGATTGTGCTATACTGTTTCGTAATTCCGAAAGCATTAAAGGAGGGCTGCGAATGAATTTTGTTTTTATTTCCCCAAATTTTCCGGAAAACTATGCCCGCTTCTGCGTCGGACTGAAAATGAACGGCGTCAACGTGCTCGGCATCGGCGACTGCCCCTACGAACACCTCTCGGATGAGCTCAAGCTCGCGCTGACCGAGTATTACCTGGTGGATTCGCTCGAGAATTATGACGATATGATCCGGGCGGTCGGGTATTTTACCGGCCGTTACGGCAAGATGGACTGGATCGAGAGCAACAACGAGTACTGGCTCACGCTGGACGCCGCCCTCCGGACGGATTTCAACGTCCCGACCGGCTACAGGACGGAGGATATCCTGCCGCTGCGCCGCAAGTCGGAGATGAAGAAATACTACGCGAAAGCCGGGATCCCGACCGCGAGATGGATCCTCGCGGAGAGGCTTGATGAGGTCCTTTCATTTTCAGGGAAGACCGGCTTCCCGCTGGTCGCCAAGCCCGACAGCGGCGTCGGCGCGGAGGACACCTTCCGCCTTGAAAATGAAAAAGAGATCCGGGATTTCTTCGCCGAAAAGCCCGAAACGCCTTATATCATCGAGGAGTACGTGAAAGGCGAGGTTACGACCTTTGACGGGATCGCGGACAGCCGCGGAAATGTGCTCTTCTCCGTGAGCCACATCACCCCGGAATCCATCATGGACATGGTCAACGAGCACAAGCCGGTCTACTACTATGTGGACCGGGAGGTCCCGGAGGATGTCCGGGACGCCGGCATGCGGGCGCTTGCCGCGTTCGGGATCCGCCGCCGCTTCTTCCACCTTGAATTCTTCCGGCTCACGGAGGGAAAAGAGGGGCTCGGGAAGGCCGGCGACATCATCGGCCTCGAGGCGAACCTCCGGCCGGCGGGCGGCTTTACGCCGGACATGATCAATTTCAGCCAGAGCTGCGACTGCTTCCGGATCTGGGCGGACATGGTCGCATTTGACGAGCGCCGCACCTTCTCCGACGGTGAGAAGCGCTACTGCCTCTGCGTCGGCAGGCGCGACGACGTTGAATATGACAACGATATCACCGGCATCCGCGAAAAATACGGTGACCGGATCGTCCTTGACGCGGTCCTCGCGCCGGCGCTCGCGCGGGCCATGGGCAACCGCATCCTTCTTACGCTGCATGACACGAAGGAGGAGATGGACGAGTTTCTGAAAGACGCATTTTCACCGATGACGATCAGGCCGATCGCAGCCTCAAAGGAAGAATGATGGAGGAAAATGAAAAACGCCGCTCCCCAAGAGAGACCGCGATCATCCGGACGAGCATGATCGGCATCGCCGCCAATATCGCCCTCTCACTCTTCAAAGCCGCGGTGGGGCTGGCTTCCCATTCGATCGCGATCGTTCTCGACGCGGTCAACAATCTGACGGATGCGCTCTCCTCGGTGATCACGATCATCGGAACCCGGCTGGCGGGTAAGCCGGCGGACCGGACGCACCCGTTCGGGCACGGGCGGATCGAGTATCTCACCGCGATGATGATCGCGGTCATCGTGCTCTACGCGGGCTTTACCGCGTTTGTCGAGTCGGTGAGGAAGATCGTAAGTCCGGAGACCCCGGATTACCGGACGTCCTCGCTCATCATCGTGGCCGCCGCGGTCACGGTGAAGGTCCTGCTCGGGCGCTACGTGTCGGAGGTCGGGCGGAAAGTGCACTCGGAGGCTCTGGCGGCTTCCGGGAAGGACGCCCTTTTTGACGCGGTGATCTCGGCGTCGACGCTGGCAGCGGCGCTTGTGTTTATCATTTTCAGGATCAGC
Source organism: Lachnospiraceae bacterium UBA3785 (assembly GCA_002369495.1). Lineage (GTDB taxonomy): Bacteria > Bacillota > Clostridia > Lachnospirales > Lachnospiraceae > Chordicoccus. The sequence continues at coordinate 3,312 of DFFD01000250.1, forward strand.
CTCGAGGCCTGGCTCGGCGCGGCGATCGCGCTGGTGATCATCCGGTCCGGCGTTATGATGCTCTACGGCACGGCCGCGGAGGTGCTCGGCAAGCGGGCTGAGCCGGAGACCGCGGAAAATGTGCGCCGCTCGGTCCGGAAAACGCCGGAAGTCAGGAGCGTCTGCGACCTTACGATTCACAATTACGGGCCGGAGAAGCTGATCGGGTCGGTTCACGTGGAGGTGGACGACTCTGTCCCGATCAGCCGGATCGACGAGATGAGCCGGGAGATCCAGCGCAGGGTCCTTAAGGAGTGCGGTGTAACGATCGAGGCGGTCGGCATCTACGCGGTGAGCTCGCGCGACAGGGCAATGCTCGCGATGGAGAAAGATATCCTCGGGATCATCCGCGCACACGACCATATCCTCGAGACGCACGGGTTCCACGTCAACCGGGAGAAGAGGGAGATCAGCGTCGATTTTGTCGCGGATTTCTCCTGCCCGGACCGGAAGGGACTCTATGAGGAAATTGCGCGCGAAATCGGGGAAGCCTATCCGGACTACAGGCTGCTGCTCACGATGGACGTCGACGCGGGTGACGGGAGATCAAGATGAACTATTATTTTGCGCCGATGGAGGGGATCACCGGGTATGTGCTGAGAAATGCGCATGCGAGGCATTTTCCGGGGATCGACAAATACTATCTGCCCTTCATCGCAGCCCAGAGCAGCCACAGGCTGAAAAATAAGGAAAAGACGGACGTCTCGCCCGCCAACAACGCGCATCTTCACGCGGTGCCGCAGGTGCTGACGAAGAGCGCGGAGGATTTCGTCGCGACGGCGGAGACGCTCATGGAGATGGGCTACCGGGAGATCAACCTCAATCTCGGCTGCCCCTCGCCGACGGTGACCTCGAAGGCGAAAGGCGCCGGCATGCTGAGGGACACGGAGAACCTCGACCGCTTCCTGGACGGGATCTTCGAGGGGCTCGCGGGAACAGGCGCGGAGATCTCCGTGAAGACCCGGATCGGCTGTGAGGACCCTGCCGAGGCGGACGCGATCTTTGACGTCTACGCGAAGTATCCGTTCTCGGAGATCATCATTCACCCGAGGACGCTTCGTGAGTTCTACGGCGGGGAGGTCCACAGGGACGTCTTTTACGGGCTCTGCCGGAAAATGACAGTCCCGTGCGCCTTCAACGGAAATATTGACTCCGCCGGGGACCTTGAAAGCCTGCTTGCGGAGAAGCCGGAGGACGTTCCGGAGATCAGCGCCGTCATGTGCGGCAGGGG
>DFFD01000250.1:4761-6869 GCA_002369495.1 Lachnospiraceae bacterium UBA3785
GGCCCGGTGCCGCCGCTCTCGAAAATGAAGGAGCTATGGTGGTACATGAAGGACAATTTCCCGGGAAAGGACCGGGAGTACTGTAATATTAAGAAAGCCGGAAGCTTTGCCGAGTACGAGAGCGCGGTGCGCGCGATGTTCGGATGAGAGCGGAACAGCGAAAATAAGAAAGGACCCGGCCGAGGCCGGGTCCTTTTCGATGAGCGATGTAATTACATGCAGGTGTAGCCGCCGTCGACCGGAAGCTGAACGCCCGTGACGTAGGAGGAAGCCGGGGAGGCGAGGAAGATCGCCGCGGTGTCCAGCTCGCCCTCGTTGCCGTATCTTTCTTCCGGGATCATGGTCTTTGCATTCTGCTGGAAGAAATCGGAGTTCAGGGTGTCGACTGTCAGCGGGGTGTAGAAGTAGCCCGGGCAGATGGAGTTGACGGTGATGCCGTACTTGCCCCATTCAGCGGCGAGCGCGCGGGTCAGGTTGACGACACCGCCCTTGGCTGCATGATACGGAGCGGAGCCGGCGATCTTGTTGCCGACCAGGCCGTACATGGAAGCGATGTTGATGATGCGGCCGTACTTGGCCGGGATCATGGCCTTCTTCGCGACAGCGCGGGCAACCTTGAAGGTGCCGAAAAGGTCGATCTGCATCTCGTTGTTGAACTGCGGGTCGGTGATGTCCTCAGCCGGAGCGACAGCGCCGGTGCCGGCGTTGTTGATCAGGATGTCGATGCGGCCGAACTTTTCCATGATCGCGTCAACCGCAGCGTTGACCTTGTCGGTATCGGTGATATCGCACGGGACATAGAAAGTCTCGACGCCGTACTCGGCGGCGATCTCCTCGGCGACCTGCTTGATCATATTCTCACGGCGGGCAAGAGCGACGATTTTGGCGCCCTGGTTGGCAAGAGCCTTCGCCATCTGGACACCGAGGCCTGTGGAGCAGCCGGTGACGAGGGCGACCTGTCCGGTGAGATCAAAATAGTTTTTCATTGGTTTGTCCTCCTTATATGATAATAGACTTCTGTCTTTAACATATTCTAGCATTATGCACAAAAAAGTCAAGCCGCTATAGATTGATTCTCTCCATGAAAAATGATATGATGAAGAGGATGGATGAAACGATTTTAGGGGGTGAAGAAAATGGCAGATACGAAAAGCTACCTGGATGACCTTCCCGGCGTTTCCGCCTGGTCACGGGGGAAATTCCGCCTTGACGATCTTGATTTTGCGGATGATCCCTTAAAGAGAAAGATAGATTTTATCGACGACGCGCTGCTTGCGCCTCCGAAGCCGAGTGCTGACATCACGTCCGGCATCCGAACGAGCCGGGAAGTGATGGGCGGGCGGAAAGCCCAGCCGACGGATGCGGTCGGGATGAGGCCCGAGGATTATGTTAGAAGGCCGCAGACGCATGGGGAACATGCAAAAGAGCCGCAGAGAAGCGCCGTGAGAACGCCGGAGCCGGCAAGACAGCCAGAGAGAAGGCCGGCGGAACCGGCCGTCGGCGTCCGGCAGAGCCGGCCCGCAAACCCGGAACTGGAGGCAGCCTACGAGCGCTACAAGGCCAGAAAGCGCGAGGCGGAAGAGGCGGAGCAGAGGAGAAATCCTGCGGCGAGGGAAGCCGCCGGGAAGCTGGAGGCCGCGAAGGCAGCCCTGCAGCAGAGAGGGGCGGCCCCGCAGCAAAGAGACGCCGTTCAGCAGATGAGGGAGGCGGCGCAGCGGCAGATGGCAGCGGCGCAGCGGGCGGCAGCGCAGCAGACGGCAGCCCGGGGAACCGGCGTGCGCAGCGGCAGAGGCGGCACCGCGAAGACCGGAAAGCTGCTGGCGCTCGGGATCGTGATCGCCGCCATTTTCATACAGGTGATCGGAGGCCTGATCTCGCAGATTTCGTCGGAGCCTTCAATCGTCGACGAACCCGCCGGGGGCCTTCCGCCGGCGCCGATCATGATTGAGGACGGAGATGTTCTTGAGGATCAGTGGTTTACTGTGAGGGGGGAGTTCAGCGTGCTCCTTGAGAACACAGTACCGGCGGGGCACATGGTCGGCACGACCGTGTACGACTGGAAGATCACCGACGAGATGCTGGACTACCTGATCGAGGAAGCCCACAGC
>DFFD01000037.1 GCA_002369495.1 Lachnospiraceae bacterium UBA3785
TCTTAAGATCGTCGGAGCTGCCGATCGAGACGACCCGGATTGCGTCAAGCGTTTCGTCCGAGAGGTCCGATTTGCTGACCGCAATCACGGCAAGGTCCGTGTCGGCGCTCTCGCCGAGGACGACCGCGTCGGCAGCCGTCTCGTCGACAAATGCAGCGGAGAGCGTTTTGGCATCCGCAATCACATGCTGGTTGGTGGCGATCAGGATCTGGTCGTCCGTCTCGCCGATGATGACGCCGGTGCCCATGCTGACCGATTCATAGGTCCGGGGCATCCCGCTGCCGCCGCCCATGAAGAAACCGAAGCCGCCGTAGTAGCTCTCGACCTCGGCGACCGAGGTGTTGGTGATCGCCACGAGGGCGGGCATGTCGATCTCGGCGATGTCGGCGACGGAGAGGGTTTCATTTTCTGAGGCCTCCGCGGCCTTCTCGATCTCCGGATCGTCCGTGCCGGGGAGCGAGACGTTTGTCAGTTCGACCTTCTGGTCCTCCGCCTCAGCGGTGACCGCAGCCGGGATGGCCTTGTCGTGGATCGCGTCCACGGAAATGAAAACACCGGATGCGACGAGCCCGAACGCCGCGCCGCAGGATGCCGTGATACCTAACCTTTTAAGAAAACTGTTGTGAGCCATAGCTTTAAACCTCCTTGCTGTTTTGCTATGGCCTTATTTTCGGAGAAAAGTTTGACGGAATTGTGTCTTAATTTTGCGTCTTCTGTGAAGTATTTTGTCAGATCCAGCCGCCGTCGAGGACGATCACCTGGCCGGTGAGGTAAGGATGATTCACGGCGAGGTCGAAAATGAAAGCCCCGGCCTCCTCCGGCGTCCCCATGCGCCCGAGAGGGATCTCTTCATATAATAAACTGCGGTCCTCGTCCGTGAGGCGGGAATTCATCTTCGTGTCGATGGCGCCGAAGGCGGCGGCGTTTACGCGGATCCCGGAGGGGGCGAGCTCCCGCGCGGCGGCTTTTGTGAACGCGTTGACCGCGCCTTTCGAGGCGGAGTAGGCGGCCTCCATCGCACCGCCGGAGACCCCGAAGACCGAGGAGACATTCACGACGGACCCCGCGTGCTTTTTGAGGAAATGCGGGATCACCGCGCGGGTCGCAAGGAAGACGCTCTTCGCATTCACAGCCATGATGCGGTCGAAGTCCTCCGGTGAGGTGTCCTGAATGAGCCCGAAAAGATCGATCCCGGCGTTGTTCACGAGGGCGTCGACGCCTCCGAAGGCGGAGACGGTCCCGGAGACGAGCGCATCGACGAAGGCAGGGTCCGAGACATCGCCGGCCATGGTGATGACGCGGCGGTTTTTGCTGAGAATTTCATTTTCAAGGGCGGCAAGGGCGTCCTGAGAGTGAAAGCCGGCGGCGCAGACGTCCCAGCCGTTTTCGGAAAAAGCGAGGGCTGAGGCCCGCCCAATCCCCTGCGAAGCGCCTGTAATGATGACTGAAGGCATGGTTTCTGCCTCCTTTCCCTGGTTTATGGGCTTAAGTTTACCACAACTTGCCCGTAATTTGTGCAAAAAATCCATAAAAGCGTCTTTTATTTTTTGCACTTTTACTATATAATAGATTAGAGTGCATTTATCCAAAGTCTTATGCACCGAAAAAAGGAGGTTTTACCATGTTAGTATCTGCACAGGAAATGCTGGAGAAGGCCGTTGCCGGTCACTATGCGATCGGCGCATTCAATCTTAACAACCTTGAGTGGACGAAGGCAGTCCTCAAGGGCGCTCAGGAGTCCAACGCTCCGGTGATCGTACAGGTCTCCGAAGGCGCGGGCAAGTACATGGGCGGCTTCAAGACCATCGCCGACCTTGTCAAGGACCTCATCGAGAGCCAGGGCATCACTGTTCCGGTCGCTCTTCATCTTGACCACGGCACATACGCCGGCTGCCAGAAGTGCATCAAGGCCGGTTTCTCCTCGATCATGTTCGACGGCTCCTCTCTTCCGTTCGAAGAGAATGAAGCCAAGACCCGCGAGCTGGTTGCTGCCTGCAAGGCGCTCGGCATGTCCATCGAAGCCGAAGTCGGCGCGATCGGCGGCGAGGAAGACGGCGTTGTCGGTATGGGCGAGTGCGCTGATCCGGACGAGTGCAAGAAGATCGCTGACCTCGGCGTGACCATGCTTGCTGCCGGCATCGGCAACATCCACGGCGTATATCCGGAAGGCTGGCCGGGACTCCGCTTCGACGTCCTCGAGGCCATCAAGGCGAAGACAGGCGATATGCCGCTCGTTCTGCACGGCGGTTCCGGTATCCCGGATGAGATGGTCCAGCAGGCAATCCGCAACGGCGTCGCGAAGATCAACGTCAACACCGAGTGCCAGATCGCGTTCGCAAAGGCGACCCGCGCTTACATCGAGGCCGGCAAGGATCAGAAGGGCAAGGGCTTTGACCCGAGAAAGCTCCTCGCTGACGGCACACAGGCGATCACGGATATGGTCAAGTACAAGATCGAAGTCTTCGGCTCCAAGGACAAGGCCTGATAATCTGAGAAGGAAGTATTTTCCGACCGTTACCTGAAGTCAGAAAAATGTACGGAAGCCGAACTTAAGCGTTCGGCTTCCGGCTTTAGACATTTAAATACCGGAGTACCATATTTACATGAGTGATTCTTTCTGCAATGCAGCGGATATTTTCGGGGAGGATGTCTTTAACGACACGACGATGCAGAGGCGTCTCCCCAAAAAGATCTATCAGGCGCTGAAGTGCGCCATCGAGGAGGGCAAGGAGCTCGACCTCGAGACCGCCGACGTGATTGCCCACGAGATGAAGGAGTGGGCGATCGAGAGAGGCGCCACCCATTATACGCACTGGTTCCAGCCGCT
>DFFD01000049.1 GCA_002369495.1 Lachnospiraceae bacterium UBA3785
CCATGATGACGCTGCCGTCCGGAGACGGGGAAATGAAGCTGTCGTGCTTCTCGGCGGTGATGCCGGTGAGCGGCTGGAACCAGTGCGTGAAATGGGTCGCGCCGTGGGAGACAGCCCAGTCCTTCATCGCCTGGGCGACGGCGTTCGCGACGCCGAGATCGAGCTCGCGGCCCTCATCGATCGTTTTCCGGAGGGATGCATAGACGTCCGCGGGGAGGGTGGAACGCATGACACGGTCATCAAATACGAGGCTTCCGAAGTATTCCGGTACGGTTTTCATTTTCATAATCTCCTTTTCCTTAAAATAAAAAAGGCAGCGATCCCTTCGTGTGAACACGAAAGACATCGTTGCCTTTCTGTATGTTTTTCCGAAAAGAAAAGGCGCCTCTGAGCTGTTAACTCAAAGACGCCGTTGCCTTTTATGGTTCGGAATTGTACAGCAAAAAATTTAACTTGTCAACGGTCAAATTCAAATTTTTTTCTGTTGACAAACAAAAGCATAAACATTATTATGTGCCTTAGAGGCAACGGAGTCTCTAATGTATGAAGGCATTAGAGGCTCCGCTGCCTTTTTTTGTAAGCAGCGGCGCCTCGGAAAGGGAAGTAATTATGAAGCAGGGACTTTCATTTGACAGAGAACATGATGCGTGCGGCATCGGCGCGGTCGTAAAGATCGACGGGATCCCGGAATATTCGGTTCTGGACGATGCGCTGGCGATCGTGGAGAAGTTGGAGCACCGGGCCGGCAAGGACGCGAGCGGAACCGTCGGGGACGGCGTCGGCATCCTTGTGGCGATCGCGCATTCATTTTTTGAGAAGGCCGCGAAGGAGGCGGGACTGTCGGTCGGGGAGGCCGGCGAGTACGGGATCGGCATGTTTTTCCTGCCGGAGGACCGGCTGAAGCGCACATTTGCCAAAAGGCTCTTTGAGGTGATTGCCGCGAAGGAGGGAATCCCCGTGATCGGCTGGCGGAAAGTGCCGATCCACCCGGAAATCCTGGGCGAAAGAGCCAGAAACTGTATGCCGGCGATCCGCCAGTGTTTCCTTAAGAAGCCGGCGGATACGGAGAAGGGGATCGATTTTGACCGGAGGCTATATGTGGTCCGCCGCGAGTTCGAGCAGAGCTCGGAGGACACCTATGTGTGCTCGCTGTCTTCGCGGACGATCGTCTACAAGGGCATGTTCCTGGTCGGCCAGCTCCGCCGGTTCTATGAGGATCTTGAGAGCGAGGATTACAAGACGGCGATCGCGATGGTGCACTCCCGGTTTTCGACCAACACCCTGCCGAGCTGGGAGAGAGCGCATCCTTACCGTTTTATCGCTCACAACGGGGAGATCAACACGATCAGGGGCAACTACGACCGCATGCTGGCCCGCGAGGAGACCATGCACTCGCCGCTCCTTGAAGGGGAGAAGGACAAGATCTACCCGGTCATCTCCGGGAACGGTTCCGACTCGGCCATGCTCGACAATACGCTGGAATTCCTGTATATGAACGGAATGGATCTTCCGCTCGCCATGATGACCCTGATTCCGGAGCCTTGGAAAAACAACCGGTTCATGAGCGAGACCAGGAAGGACTTCTACCACTATTACGCGACCATGATGGAGCCCTGGGACGGTCCGGCCGCAATCCTCTTTACGGACGGCGAGCTCTTCGGCGCGACGCTGGACCGCAACGGCCTCAGGCCTTCCCGCTGCTATGTCACGGATGACAACCGCCTGATCCTCTCTTCCGAGGTGGGCGTTCTTGACATTGCGCCGGAGCATATTGTCCGGAAGACGAGGCTCATGCCCGGCAGGATGCTGCTCGTCGACACGAAGCGGAAGAGGATCATCTCGGATGAGGAGTGCAAGGAATATTACGCATCGGCCCATCCGTACGGAGAGTGGATCGACGCGAACCTGGTGCACTTAAAGGACCTTGCGATCCCGAACCGCCAGGTGCCGGTCCACACACAGCCGGAGCGCGACCGCCTCTACAAGGTCTTCGGCTACAGCTATGAGGAGGTCAGGACTTATATTCTCGAAGCGGCGGCAGGCGGTGCGGAGCCAACGGTCTCCATGGGCCACGACGTTCCGCTGGCGTCCCTCTCGGATAACTATCCGCTTCTTTACCGGTTCTTCCAGCAGCAGTTTGCCCAGGTGACCAACCCGCCGATCGACGCCCTGCGCGAGAAGATCGTCACGGACACGACCGTCTACATCGGTTCTGACGGGGACCTGCTCCTCGAGAAGAGCGACAACTGCACGGTGCTCGAGGTCAACAACCCGATCCTGACCGGCGTCGACATGATGAAAATAAGATCCATCAGGCGCCGCGGCTTTAAGACGGAGACGGTTTCGCTGCTCTATTATAAGCACACCTCGCTGGCAAAGGCGGTCGACCAGCTCTATCTGGCGGTAGACCGCGCGGCAGCCGGCGGCGCCAATATCATCATCCTGTCCGACCGCGGCGTGGATGAAAACCATGTGCCGATCCCGGCGCTTCTTGCGGTCTCCGCCGTGGAGCAGCACCTCGTCCACACGAAAAAGCGGACGGCCGTGTCCCTGATCCTCGAGAGCGGCGAGGTGAGGGACGTTCACCAGGCGGCCTGCGTCCTGGGCTTCGGGGCACGGGCGGTCAACCCGTACCTTGCGCACGAGTGCATCGAGGAACTCATCACGCTGGGGCTCCTCGACAAGGATCCGCACACAGCGGTCGACGATTACGACCAGGCGCTCCTTTCCGGGGTAGTCAAGATCGCGGCCAAGATGGGCATTTCCACGATCCAGTCCTATCAGTCCGCCCGGATCTTCGAGGGAATCGGGCTGGCAAAAGAGGTGATTGACCTTTATTTTACCGGCATGACCTGCCGCGTCGGCGGCATCGGCATCAGAGAGATCGAGGAGGGCATCGCCTACCGGCATGACCGGGCTTTCGACCCGATGGGCCTGCCGGTGGATCCGGTCCTCGACAGCAGCGGCTTCCACAACCTGAGGAGCGGCCCGGGCAAAGAGGACCATCTCTACAGCCCGAAGACGATCGTGCTCCTGCAGCAGGCCTGCCGGACCGGAAACTATGAGAAGTTCAAGGAGTACAGCTCTCTCGTGGATGACGCGAATCACCCGCACACGCTGCGGGGGCTCCTCGATTTCCTGCCGGCGGGCGATCCGGTGGCTATTTCCGAGGTCGAGCCGGTGGAGGAGATCGTAAAACGGTTCCAGACGGGCGCCATGAGCTACGGCTCCCTCTCCGAGGAGGCGCATGAGACGATCGCACTGGCGATGAACCGGCTCGGCGGCCGCTCCAACACCGGCGAGGGCGGGGAGGCCCGCGAGCGGTTCGGCACCTTGAAGAACAGCGCGGTCAAGCAGGTCGCTTCCGGCCGCTTCGGCGTGACCGAGGAATACCTCTTAAGCGCGAAGGAGATCCAGATCAAGATGGCCCAGGGGGCAAAGCCCGGCGAGGGCGGAAACCTCCCGGCCAAAAAGGTCTATCCGTGGGTCGCGAAGACCCGGTGCTCGACGCCGGGCGTGCAGCTCATCTCGCCGCCGCCCCACCACGATATCTACTCCATCGAGGATCTGGCCCAGCTCATCTACGATCTTAAAAATGCAAACCGCAAAGCCCGCATCTCCGTCAAGCTGGTCTCGGAAGCCGGCGTCGGCACGATCGCCTCGGGCGTCGCGAAGGCGGGCGCCCAGGTGGTTCTCATCTCCGGCTATGACGGCGGAACCGGCGCGGCGCCCTACAGCTCGGTCCACAATGCGGGGCTCCCGTGGGAGCTCGGCGTGGCGGAGACCCACCAGGCCCTCATCGAGAGCGGCCTTCGCGCCAGGGTCCGGATCGAGACGGACGGCAAGCTTATGACCGGGCGGGATGTCGCGATCGCAGCCCTGCTCGGGGCGGAAGAGTACGGATTCGCGACGGCTCCCCTCGTCTCGCTGGGCTGCATGATGATGCGGGTCTGCTCGAAGAATACCTGTCCTGTCGGGATCGCAACCCAGAACGAGTGCCTCAGGGCACGGTTCGCGGGCAGGCCGGAGCACCTCATCAATTTCATGACCTTCATCGCGACGGAGCTCCGGGAGATCATGGCGGGTCTGGGGTTCAAAACCGTGGACGAGATGATCGGCCGCACGGACTGCCTGAAGAAGAGGGAGCAGTTTGCGCAGCCGCATGCGCAGATGGTTTCATTTTCCGAAATATTAAAGCCCGGTTTTGCCCATGCCGAAGACAGCCGTTTTGACCCGAAGAGAAGCTTTGATTTCGGGCTGGAGAAAACCATCGATGAGCGGTGCCTGCTGCCCTGGTTTGAAAAAGCGGCGGAAGACGGCGGGGAGCCCGCGGAGATCTCCGTGGCGGTGAGCTCGACCGACCGGACCTTCGGGACAATCCTGGGCTCGGAGATCGTGCGGAAATACGGGAGCGGCTGTGAAAAACTCCCGGAAGACCGCTTTACGATCAACTGTGAGGGCGGCGGCGGCCAGTCCTTCGGGGCGTTTATCCCGCACGGGCTCACGATACGGCTGAGAGGCGACGCAAACGACGGCTTCGGCAAGGGACTCTCGGGCGGCAAGCTGGTGGTGAGTCCGCCGGAGGGCAGCCGTTTCGAGGCTTCGGAGAACATTATCGTCGGAAATGTTGCACTCTACGGGGCGACATCCGGCAAGGCGTTCATCTGCGGCGTCGCGGGCGAGCGTTTCCTCGTCAGGAACTCCGGCGCGACGGCGGTCGCGGAGGGCTGCGGCGACCACGGTCTCGAGTACATGACCGGCGGGCGGGCCGTGATCCTGGGGCAGACCGGCAAGAATTTTGCGGCCGGCATGAGCGGCGGCATCGCCTACGTGCTCGACCGAAGCCACAGCCTCTACCGGAGGGTCAACAAGGACCTGGTCGAGCTTGGCGAGGTCCGGGAAAAATACGATATCGCGGAGCTGAAAGGCATCCTTACGGAGTATGTCCGCGAAACAGGCTCGAAGCTCGGGCGGGAGATCCTGGACAACTTCGACGCGGAGATCCTGAACTTCAAGAAGGTCGTCTCCCGCGATTATCTGAGGATGATCAAAGCCATCAGCCGCTATGAGGAGCAGGGAATCGACAGAGAGAAGGCGGAGCTCGAGGCTTTCAGGGAGCTTACGGGAACGGAAGCCTCATAACGGCGGGAGGTAATAAGATGGGTAAAGAGACAGGCTTTCTTGAATTTGAACGAATCGATAACAGAGAGATCCCGGTGAGGGAACGAATCAGGGGTTACGGGGAATTCCACACGAACGTAAGTGAGGCGGTCAGGAGGAACCAAGGAGGGCGCTGCATGAACTGCGGCGTTCCCTTCTGCCAGTCGGCGATGCAGCTTTCCGGCATGGTGGTCGGCTGTCCCCTTCACAACCTGATCCCGGAGTGGAACGATGCAATCTACCGCGGCGAGGACGAGCACGCGCTCTCAAGGCTCCTCAAGACCAACCGCTTCCCGGAATTCACCGGCCGGGTGTGTCCGGCCTTATGTGAGAAGGCCTGCATCTGCGGGCAGTATGACGATCCGGTGACGGTCCGGGACAATGAATTCTTCCTCATCGAGAAGGGCTATGAGAAGGGCTGGATGCGGGCAAAACCGCCTGCCGCGGAGAGCGGCAAGAAGGTGGCGGTGGTCGGCAGCGGCCCCTCGGGGCTCTCCTGCGCGGACGCCCTCAGGCGGCGCGGCCACGCGGTCACCGTCTTTGAGCGGGAGGACCGCATCGGCGGGCTCCTCATGTACGGGATCCCGAACATGAAGCTCGACAAGAGCGTGCTGGCAAGAAGGCAGAAGCTGATGGAGGAGGAGGGTGTCATTTTCAAAACCGGGGTGAATGTCGGTGAGAAAATGAAACCCGCGCGCCTCATGAAAGACTATGACGCGGTGGTCCTGTGCTGCGGATCGAAGCAGCCCCGGGCTCTCGCCGCGGAGGGCATCGAAGGCGCGGGAGGCGTCTTCTTTGCGGTGGATTTCCTCAAAGCCGCGACCAGGAACGTGCTCGGGATCGAGGCCCTGCCGGAAGAATATGATGCGAAAGGGCGGGACGTCGTGATCGTCGGAGGCGGCGACACCGGCAACGACTGCATCGGGACCGTGATCCGCATGGGCGCAAAGTCGGTGACGGCGCTCGAGATGATGCCGAAGCCGCCGCTTGAGAGGCTGCCGGGCAACCCCTGGCCGGAGTGGCCGAAGACCTTCCGGACCGATTACGGGCATGCGGAGGCAATCGAACTCTTCGGCGCGGACCCGCGGGTCTTTAAGACCACGGTCAAGAAGGTGATCACGAAGGACGGACGGGTCTCGGAGATCACGACCGTGGAGGTGAGTTTCGTGAACGGGAAGCTCACGGAGACGCCCGGGAGTGAGCGGACGATTAAATGCGGCCTGCTGCTCATCGCGGCGGGCTTCATCGGGGCGGAGAAGCTGCTCCCGGAGGCATTCGGCCTTGCGATGACGAAAAGAGGGGCCGTCGCGACGCCGGAAGAAAAATACGTAACGAGCGTGCCGGGCGTGTTCGCCGCGGGCGACATGCGGAGAGGACAGAGCCTTGTTGTCTGGGCGCTGGCGGAGGGAAGGGCCTGCGCCGCGGAAGTGGATGAGTACCTGATGGGATACAGGAACAGCTGACGGAGGGATCATGAATTACACGAAAGAGGAAGTGAAGCAGTTCGTTGAGGAGGAGGACGTAAAATTCATACGCCTCGCCTTCACCGACGTGTTCGGAAAGGCAAAAAACGTCTCCATCATGGCTTCGGAGCTCGACCGGGCCTTCCGGGAGGGCATCGCGATCGATGCGTGGGCGGTCGCGGGATTCGAGGATTTTCCGACCTCGGATATCTTTCTGCACCCGGACCCGGACACGCTGGCGATCCTGCCCTGGCGGCCGGAGCACGGGCGGGTCGTCCGCATGTACTGCAGCATCACCTGGCCGGACGGGACGCCTTTTCCGTGCGATACGCGGAGCCTGCTTGTGAGAGCGGCGGCGGAGGCTGCCGAAAAAGGCTATACCTTCCGGTTCGGGACGGAGCAGGAATTTTATCTCTTCCGGGATGAAGGGGAAAATGAAAACACAAAGATCCCCTACGACAAGGCAGGCTACATGGATATCGGGCCGGACGACAAATGCGAAAATATCCGCCGGGAGATCTGCATGACGCTGGAGCAGATGGGGATCTTCCCGGAGAGTTCCCACCACGAGGAGGGACCCGGGCAGAATGAGATCGATTTCAGGTACTGCGAGGCCCTCAAGGCGGCGGATGACGCGATGACCTTCCGCTCGGTCGTCCACGCGATCGCGAACCGAAACGGGGCAATCGCGGATTTCTCCCCGAAACCGCTTCCGGGGAAACCGGGGAGCAGCATGCACATCAATTTCTCCGTGCGGTCGGGCGGGAAGGATATCAGTCTGGATCCGGTCATCGCAGGGATCATGGCGCATATCCGGGGGATGTCTTTATTTTTCAATCCTCTTGAGGAATCCTATGAGCGGCTCGGCGGCCTCATGGCGCCCGGATACATCTGCTGGGCAAGGGAGAACCGGTCGGCGCTCATCCGCATCCCGGCTGCGTTCGGAAAATACCAGAGAGGCGAGCTGCGCTCTCCGGACGCGATGGCGAACCCGTATCTCGCGTTTGCCCTGGTGATCTATGCGGGGCTTGCGGGCCTTGAGGCCGGGCTGGTTCCGGAAAAGCCGGTCGAGGGCAACCTCTACCGGGCTTCGGAGGAGGCGCTCGCGGGCCTTGAGCGGCTCCCGGGTTCCCGCGCGGAGGCTGCGGAGGCGGCTTCGGGCAGTTCCCTGATCAGGAAATGCATCCCGGAGCAGCTGCTTAACGTCTTTCTTAGGGAGGATAACTGAGGATCTTGCCAGACGGAAGGAATGAAGCTATGACAAAAGCCGGACGAACGTACAGTGTGCTGCTGGTCTCGGCAGCGAGAAAAATAAATACCGCGCTTATGTCCTTTCTTCCCGGCGAGCGATTCGACCCGGTCACGGTCGTGGACACCGCGGGAAGAGCCCGGCGCACGATGACGGAGAGGGAGTATGACCTCGTCATCATAAACGCGCCGCTGCCGGATGAGTTCGGAAGGAAGCTCGCGGTCGATTTCTGCGATGGCAGCGAGCGGGTGGTTCTTCTCATGGTGAGGAGCGACGTGTACGAGGATATCTCGATCGCGATGACGCCGCACGGGGTGCTGACGGCCAGAAGACCGATGGATACGGGCATGCTGGAGCAGCTCCTCAACACGATGTGCAGCGTCCGGGAACGGCTGAGAGGCTTTCAGAAGAAGACACTGACGCTGGAAGAGAAGATGGAGGAGATCAGGCTTGTCAACAAAGCCAAATGGGCTCTCATTGAATCCTGCCACATGACGGAGGAGAGCGCGCACCGCTACATCCAGAAGCAGGCGATGGACCAGTGCGTGAGCAAGCGGGATGTGGCAAAGAACATCATTAAACTATACAGCTGACGGAGGAAACATGGCGAAATATGTATTTGTGACCGGAGGCGTCGTCTCCGGGCTGGGCAAGGGCATCACGGCGGCATCGCTTGGGCGGCTTCTTAAAATGCGGGGTCTTCGCGTCGCATCCCAGAAGCTTGACCCCTACATGAATGTGGATCCGGGCACAATGAGCCCCTTCCAGCACGGGGAAGTCTTCGTGACGGACGACGGGGCGGAGACGGACCTCGATCTCGGGCACTACGAGCGCTTTATCGATGAAAATCTGAGCCGCTACTCGAACCTGACCAGCGGAAAAGTCTACTGGAATGTCCTAAACCGCGAGCGCAGGGGCGAATATCTGGGCCAGACGGTGCAGGTGATCCCCCATATCACGGACGAGATCAAGGACTTCATTTTCAAAGGGGCGGAAAATTCCGGCGCGGACGTCCTGATCACGGAGATCGGGGGCACCGTCGGCGACATCGAGGGACAGCCGTTCCTCGAAGCCATCCGGCAGGTCTCGCTGGAAGCAGGGCACGAGAACTGCCTGTTCATCCATGTCACGCTGGTCCCCTACCTCTCCGGCTCGAACGAGCACAAATCAAAGCCGACGCAGCACTCCGTCCGTGAACTGCAGTCGCTCGGGATCCACCCGGACATCATCGTGACCCGCGTGGACAGGCCGCTTGAGCGCAGCATCATGGATAAGATCGCGCTCTTCTGCAACGTGAAGAAAGACTGCGTGATCGAAAACAGGACCTTGGACTGTCTCTACGAGGCCCCGCTCATGCTGCACGAGAATGGGCTCGATGAGGCGGTCTGCCGGGAGCTGGGACTTTCCGGCCGGATGGAAGGCTACGCGGCCTGGAAGGAGATGGTCGACCGGATCCGTCACCTTAAGAAGCACGTGAAGATCGCGATCGTCGGCAAGTATGTGGGCCTCCACGACTCCTATCTCTCCGTGCGGGAGGCGCTCTACCACGGCGGCTATGAAAATGACGCCGAAGTCGAGGTATTGTGGATCGACGCCGAGGAACTGACCGGCGAGAATATCGGCGGAATTCTCGGCGAAGCGGACGGCATCCTGGTGCCGGGCGGCTTCGGCGTGCGCGGGATCGAGGGGATGATCCTGGCCTGCCGGTATGCAAGGGAGCACGATGTGCCCTATTTCGGGATCTGTCTCGGCATGCAGGTCGCCGTCATCGAATACGCGCGGAACGTGCTGGGACTTAAAGACGCCAACAGCCGTGAGTTTGACGAAGCGGGCGCCAGCTGCGTGATCGATCTTATGGAGGAGCAGACAAAGGTCCTCCTGAAGGGCGGGACCATGCGGCTCGGAGCCTACCCCTGCCGGATCACGCCCGGGAGCCTGCTGGAGAAGGCCTACGGGACCCTCGAGATCTCGGAGCGGCACAGGCACCGCTTTGAGTACAGCAATGCGTACCGGGAAAGGCTCACCGCCGCAGGTCTTTCCGTCGCCGGCACCTCCCCGGACGGGACGCTGGTCGAGGCGGTCGAGGCGCCGGCAGGACGCTTCCATGTCGGGGTGCAGTTCCACCCGGAGTTCAAGTCTAGACCGGACAAGGCCCATCCGCTGTTCCGGGAGTTCGTGAGGGAGGCGGCCTGTGGGCATACATGAGGAGTGCGGGGTCTTCGGCATCATCGGGGAAATGAATCCCGGCATCGCGCGGGAGGTCTATTACGGGCTCTGCGCGCTGCAGCACCGCGGCCAGGAGAGCTGCGGGATCGTGGTGAATGATGACGGGGTTTTCATTTCCCATAAGGACCGGGGGCTCGTGGGGGAGGTATTTTCGGAAAATGAACTGAACGCGCTGCCCGCCGGCCGCATGGCAATCGGGCACGTGCGCTACGGGACGACCGGCGGGAACAGCAGGAGCAACATCCAGCCCATGGTGGTCGCCCATCAGAAGGGAAATCTGGCTCTGGCCCACAACGGGAACCTGACCAATTCGCTGGAGCTGAGGGACTACCTGGAGCTTACCGGGGCGATCTTCCATGCCACGAGCGACACCGAGACGATCGCCTACATGATCACGCGGGAGCGGCTCCGCGCGGACAGCATCGAGCAGGCGGTGCTCGGTGCGATGCGGCATCTGAAGGGGGCCTACAGCCTGATCATGATGTCCGCGACCAAGATGATCGCGGTGCGGGATCCGATGGGCTTCCGGCCGCTCTGCTACGGCAAACGGCCGGACGGGAGCTTTGCCGCCGCCTCGGAGAGCTGCGCGCTCGACGCGGCGGGGGCTGCCTTCGTGCGGGATCTTCTGCCGGGGGAGATGCTGGTATTTTCTGCTGAGCATCCGGAGCGCGAGCCGGTCTCCTACAGGGATTACTGCGGCGGGGCGGCGAGTCCGTGCATTTTCGAGTATATCTATTTTGCGAGGCCGGATTCCGCCATCGACGGGATCCCGGTGCATGAGACCCGCGTGAGGGCCGGGCGGATCCTCGCGAGGGAGTTCCCGGCGGACGCGGATGTGGTCGTGGGGGTTCCGGATTCGGGGCTCGACGCGGCCATCGGATTTGCGGCGGAGAGCGGGATCCCCTTCGAGATCGGGCTTGTGAAGAATAAATATGTGGGCCGCAGCTTCATCGCCCCGTCCCAGGGAGAGCGGTCCGACACAGTCCGGATCAAGCTGAGCCCGGTGAGAAGCGTCCTGGCGGACAAAAGAGTGGTCCTGATTGACGATTCGATCGTGCGGGGGACGACCAGCCGGCGGATCATCAGCCTTCTCCGGGAAGCCGGCGCGCGGGAGATCCACCTGAGAGTCTCCGCGCCGCCTTTCCGCCATCCCTGCTACTACGGGGTCGATATTGATTCGGAGGAGAGTCTCATCGCGAGCCGCCACGGCGTGGAGGAGATCGCGGCCATGATCGGGGCGGATTCTCTGGGATTTCTTCCGCTCGGGAGCCTTGCCGAGATGAGCGGGTGCGCGTCGTACTGCAGCGCCTGCTTCGACGGAGCCTATCCGGGCGGGGTGCCGGCGGATCCGAGGAAGGACCGGTTTGAGAGAAGGCTCACAGAGGTGACGAAATGATATATAAGGGAAATAAAAGAAAACTGATCCTCGCTTCAGGCAGCGAATACCCGGGGGAGGGCTTCGGCGCGGACACGGGCAGCCGCATCGCGGAGCTGGTCTTCAACACCTCGCCGGTCGGTTACCAGGAGATCCTCTCGGACCCGTCCTATACGGACCAGTTCGTCGTCATGGCTTACCCGCTGATCGGCAATTACGGGATCAATGATGACGATTTCGAGACGCTCATGCCGACCATCGGCGGATTTGTTGTGCGGGACTATAACGACCTGCCGTCCAACTTCCGGAGCAGGCGGACGCTCTCGGAGACCATGCGGGAGCTCGGCATCCCGGGGATCTCGGGCGTCGACACGCGGGAGATCATCCGGAAGATCCGAAACGAGGGGACCATGAAGGCGCTAATCGCGGATGCGGACATGCCGCTGGAGAAGGGGCTCGACATCCTTAAGGAGACGGATCTGCCGCGCGATGCGGTATCAAGGGTGAGTCGGGAGCACCGGGAGAATTTCATTTCCATGAATGCGAAGTACCACATCGCGGCCGTCGATTTCGGGATGAAGGAAAATATCATCCGCTCCTTTCTGGCGCGCGGGTGCAGTGTGACGGTATTTCCCTGGAATGTGACCGCCGAGGAGGTCAGGAGCGTGCGCCCGGACGGGGTCTTTCTTTCGAACGGGCCCGGCGACCCGGCGGACGTTCCGGAGGCGGTCAGGCTTGTGCGGAAGCTCCGCGGGCAGTACCCGATCTTCGGGATCTGTCTGGGACACCAGATCATCTCGCTGGCAGCGGGGGCTTCCACCTACAAGCTGAAGTTCGGCCACAGGGGCGGCAACCACCCGGTGCGGGATCTTCGGACGGGGAAGATCGAGATCACCTCCCAGAATCACTCCTATGCGGTCGATGAGAAGTCTCTTGCGGGGACCGGGCTTGTGGTGACGCACAGAAACATTCTGGATGGGACTGTCGAGGGCGTCGCCTGCCCTAAGGACCGGATCTTCAGCGTGCAGTATCACCCGGAGAGCTCGCCGGGACCGCATGACGCGGTCCATCTTTTCGACGAGTTTCTGGGGCTTATGCGAAAGGAACGATAATGCCTAAGAGAACCGATTTAGAGAAAATACTGGTGATCGGCTCCGGCCCCATCGTCATCGGACAGGCGGCGGAGTTTGATTATGCGGGGACCCAGGCCTGCCTGGCGCTCAGGGAGGAGGGCTACCGGGTCATCCTGTGCAACTCGAACCCTGCCACGATCATGACGGACAAATCTGTCGCCGACCGGGTCTACATGGAGCCGCTGACGCTGGAGTATGTCGCGAGGATCATCCGGACCGAGCGGCCGGACGCGATCCTGCCGGGGATCGGCGGCCAGACCGGCCTCAATCTTGCCATGCAGCTGGAGAAGAAGGGCATCCTTCGGGAGTGCGGCTGCGAGCTTCTGGGTACGGATTCAGCCAGCATCGAGATGGCGGAGGACCGTGAGAAATTCCGCGACCTGTGCGTGAGGCTCGGGGAGCCCGTTCTGCCCTCGATCGTGGTGCATTCGCATGAGGAAGGCAGGAAGGCAGCGGCGGAGATCGGCTACCCGGTGGTCCTCCGGCCGGCCTTCACGCTCGGCGGGACAGGCGGCGGCTTCGCGGACAACGAGGCGGAGCTCGATGAGCTCCTTACCGCCGGACTTGACCTCTCCCCGGTGGGGGAGGTCCTGGTCGAGAAGAGCGTCCGGGGCTTCAAGGAGATCGAATACGAGGTGATCCGGGATGCCGCCGACACCGCCATCACCGTCTGCAACATGGAAAACCTGGATCCGGTCGGGATCCACACAGGCGATTCGATCGTGGTCTGTCCGTCCCAGACGCTGACAGACCGCGAGTATCATATGCTGCGCGACAGCGCCTTAAAGCTCATCCGGGCGCTGAGGGTCGAGGGAGGCTGCAATGTCCAGTTTGCGCTCGATCCGAAATCATTTCAGTATTACCTGATCGAGGTCAACCCCAGGGTCTCGAGGTCCTCCGCGCTGGCCTCCAAGGCCTCCGGCTACCCGATCGCGCGGGTCTCCGCCAAGATCGGCGTGGGTCTCACCCTCGATGAGATCCCGCTTGACAACACGCCGGCCTGCTTCGAACCTGCCCTTGATTACGTTGTCACGAAGATGGCGCGGTTTCCGTTTGACAAATTTACGGACGCGGACCGGACGCTGGGCACCCAGATGAAGGCGACCGGCGAGACCATGGGCGTCGGAAGGACCTTCGAGGAGAGTTTGCTAAAGGCCGTGCGGTCGCTCGAGAACGGGACGATGCACCTAAGGCTCGCCAAATTCGATGAGGAGACGGATGACAATCTCCGGAAAACGGCCGAAGAAGGCAGCGCCGACCGCATCTATGCGCTGTCGGAGCTCCTGCGGCGCGGGGCGGATCCGGGGGAAATCGCCTCTTTGACGGGGATCGACCGCTTCTTCCTGGACAAGATCGCGAATATCATCGAGGAGGAGAATGCCCTCAAAACCCGCCAGAATGACGCCGGCGAGCTTTACCGCGCGAAGCGGATGGGATTTTCAGACGCCTGCATTGCCGGCCTCTGGGGCGTGGACGAGCAGGAGGTTTACGCGCTGCGGAAGAGGGAGGGCATTTTTCCGGTATACAAGATGATCGACACCTGCGCGTCGGAGTTTCGGAGCTACGTCCCGTATTTCTATTCGACGTACGAATCGGAAAATGAATCCCTCGTCAAATCCCGCCCCAAAGTCATCGTGCTGGGGGCAGGCCCGATCCGGATCGGGCAGGGCGTCGAGTTTGACTACTCCACCGTCCATGCGGTGCAGACGATCCGGGACGCGGGCTATGAGGCGATCGTGATCAACAACAACCCGGAGACCGTATCGACGGATTACACGACGTCGGACAAGCTCTATTTTGAGCCGCTCTGTGTCGAGGACGTGATGAATATCATCGAGATGGAACAGCCGGACGGCGTGATTGCAACGCTGGGCGGGCAGACCGCGGTGAACCTCGCGGAGCCGCTCGCCGCAAGGGGCGTCCGGCTCATCGGAACCGGCTGCGAGGCGATCCGCCGCGCGGAGGACCGCGATCTGTTTGAGAAGCTTCTTATAAAACTGGGAATTCCGGAACCGGCCGGCACGGCGGTGACCGGCATAGAGGAGGGCGTCGCGGCGGCCCGCGCCATCGGCTACCCGGTCCTCGTTCGGCCGAGCTTTGTGCTGGGCGGCCGCGCGATGCAGATCGTCTCGAAGGAGAAGGAGCTGCGGCACTACCTGAAGACCGCGGTCGAGATCGATGCGGACAAACCTGTGCTCGTTGACCGCTATATCAGCGGGAAGGAGCTCGAGGTGGATGCGGTATCGGACGGGGAGGAGGTGTTCATTCCCGGGATCATGGAGCTCGTGGAGCGGACCGGCATTCACTCGGGAGACTCGATCAGTGTATACCCGACCTTCAGCGTTTCGGATAAGGTGCTCGCAACGATCCGCGATTACACGCGGCGGCTGGGACTCGGGATCGGCATCAGGGGGCTGTTCAACATCCAGTTTATTGTCGATCAGAATGAGGAGGTTTACATAATTGAGGTAAATCCGCGCTCCTCGAGGACCGTGCCGTTTCTCTCGAAGGCGACAGGGTTCGCGCTGCCGGACATGGCGGCGAGGGTGAGCCTCGGGATGTCCCTGAGAGACCAGGGCGTCACGGAGCTGGATCCTCCGACCGGCGGGAAGTGGTTTGTGAAGGTGCCGGTGTTTTCATTTTCCAAACTGGCGGGCATGGATGCTTACCTCTCGCCGGAAATGAAATCCACCGGGGAGGCCATCGGCTACGACGCAAAGCTGCCGCGCGCGATGTACAAGGCGCTCATTGCCTCGGGGATCCGGCTGCAGAATTACGGGACGGTGATCTTTACGCTGGCGGACGAGGACAAGGAGGAGGCGCTGCCGCTCGCGAGGCGGTTCTATGACATGGGGTTCAACATCGAGGCGACGACTCTGACGGCGGAGACCATGCGCGGGGCCGGCATCAGGACGAGGCTGCTCCGGAAACCCAGCGAGGGCAGCACCGAGGTCCTCGATTCGATCCGGGCGGGGTACGTGAGCTACGTCGTGAATACGCGCGCAATCCTGTCGGGGGTCCATTACGAGGACGGCGTCGCAATCCGACGCTGCGCGAGCGAGCACCGGGTCACGATGTTCACTTCGCTCGACACGGTGAGGGTGCTGCTGGATGTGCTGGAGGAGATGACGATCGGGGTGAGCGCGATCTGAGGGCCGTCCTTGGGTTTTTCGCGTGTCAAATGGGAGAAGCCATGCCGGAGGTCATGGAAGGTTCCCACATGGCAGAAATCTTGCTTGTCGGGGCCCTCAGGCGGTTGAAATTCAATGCAGGCGACTGTTGAAGGTTCCGGCAATGCAGAAATCTTGCTAAACGCGACCTTCAGGCGGTTGAAATTCAATGCAAGAGACTGTCGAAGGTTTCGGCAATGCAAAAATCTTGCTAAAAGCGGCGTTTGGACAGTTGAAAGTCAATGCAGGGGACTGGTGAAGGTTCCGGCAATGCAGAAATCTCGTCAAAGTCCGTTCTTGGGCGGGGAAAGCGCCATGCAGGGAGTTTCGTGAGTCGCCGGCATGGCAAACGCCTTGCATTTTCCTGCAGATTGACAGCGGGTGACCTATCAGATATAATTGGTTCATGCGTAAACAAGAACCAGAATATAAATATATTAACCTGATAGCGGCGAAAACCTCGGATGATTCCGAGGTTTTCTTTTTTTGGTTAAGAATGAATCAAAAAATATTATGATAGGAGGAGGCGAAAATGATAACCGTAGGTACCGATGAACAAATCAGGATCCTGGAGAAGCTGACGGCAAAGGCGGAGGCTTCCCTTAGGAAGGCTCCGGAGGGGATCCTCAACGTTATGCACAGCGCCGGGAGAAGCCAGTATTACTATAAAGAGTCGCCGGCGGAGCGGCCGGGTAAGTACATTTCAAAGAAAAATATGAAGCTGGCAGCGGCACTGGCACAGAGAGACTATGACCGGGACTTTGTCGCTGCGGCGGCCGCAGCAAAGAAACGAATATTGGATAGCCGGAAGCTGGGGGCTGAGAGGAATATTTCACTGATGTACGATGAACTGTCGGATGTATTTGAGCGCCTGTCCGAGGGGAGGCGGGTTCTTATCAATCCATACGTTCGGCCAACCGGGCAATTTGTCAGTGAGTGGGAGAGCTTTGTGTATAAGGGGCTTTCATTTTCAGAAGACGCACCTGAGATATATTCGGAGCGAGGCGAGAGGGTGCGCTCGAAAAGTGAGAAGATGATCGCAGACAAGCTGCTCCTGATGAAGATCCCCTACCGGTACGAGTGCCCTCTGAACATAGGAAGGCAGATGCCGGTGTATCCGGATTTCATGATTCTGGATGTTCGGGAGAGAAAGGTTGTTATATATGAGCATTTTGGGATGATGGAGGACAGTAAGTATGCATGTGATGCGTTGAATAAAATCGCGGATTACGAGAAGGCGGGCTACTACGTCGGAATGAATCTTCTTTTTACGATGGAGTCGTCCAACTGCCCTCTCAATATGAGGCTGTTTGAGAAGAAGATAAGGGTGAGGCTTGGCGTGTGAGATTGAAGGTTTCGGCAATGCAGAAATCTTGATAAAAGCGACGTTCGGGCGGTTGAAATTCAATGCAAGAGACTATATGAGGCTCCGGCAATGCAGAAATCTTGCTAAACGTGACGTTCAGGCGGTTGAAATTCAATGCAGGAGACTGGTGAAGGTTCCGGCAATGCAGAAAACTTGCTTACCGAGGCCTTCAGGCTACTGAAATTCAATGCAGAAGACTGCCGAAGCCTCCGGCAATGCAGAAATCCTGCTAAAAGAGAGCGTCAGGCGATTGAAAGTCAATGCAGGAGTCTGCAGAAGGTTCCGGCAATGCAGAAATCCTGCTAAAAGAGAGCGTCAGGCGGTTGAAAGTCAATGCAGGAGACTGCCAGAGGCTCCGGCAATGCAGAAATCCTGCTAAAAGAGAGCGTCAGGCGGTTGAAAGTCAATGCAGGGGACTGCTGAAGGCTTCGGCAATGCAGAAATCTTGCTAAGAGTGGCGTTCAGACGGGTGAAATTCAATGCAGGGGACTGGTGAAGGTTCCGGCAATTCAGAAATCTCGCCAAAGCCTGCTTGCGGGGAGGGAAAGCGCCATGCAGGGAACCGCATGAGCCCCCGGCATGGCAGCCGCGGTGAATAAGGCGGCGATAGACGCCCCCCTCACCTCTTATGCCGGCGCCTGTACACCCCGGGGGTCACGCCCTCGGTCTTACGGAAGACCTTCGTGAAATAGCTCTGGTCGCAGAACCGAAGCAGGGACGTTTTTAACCGGATGGATAAGTATTTTAACGAGGCGCTGCGCCGACATGAAAAACATTGACAAATAAAAGCTTCCATACTATGATAGGCAAAGAGGCAAGGGAGTCTCTGACGCAACGGCATCAGAGACTCCTTTTTTATTTTTAGATAACAGGGGGAAATACCATGACACCGATCAACGAAAACTTCGGAAAAATGCCGGGCAGCTATCTCTTCTCAACTGTTGCCAGGAAGGTGGCCGCCTACGCGGCCGCGCACCCGGAGGCGGAGATCATCCGCCTCGGGATCGGGGACGTGACACAGCCGCTCGCGCCGGCGGTCATCGCCGCGCTGCACAAGGCGGTGGACGAGATGGGAAGCGCAGAGACGTTCAGAGGGTACGCGCCGGATCTGGGGTATTCATTTTTAAGGGAAGCAATAGCGGAAAATGACTTCAAAGCCCGCGGCTGTGCCGTCACCCGCGACGAGATTTTCGTCTCGGACGGGGCGAAGAGCGACTCCGCGAACATCCAGGAGCTCTTCGGGGCGGATGCCAGGATCGCGGTCTGCGACCCGGTTTACCCGGTCTACGTGGATTCGAACGCGATGGCGGGCCGCTGCGGGGATTACGACGCCGCGGCAGGGAGGTGGAGCCGCGTCATTTACATGCCGACGACCGCGGAGAACGGATTTGTGCCGGCCCTGCCGGAGGAGACGCCGGACCTCATCTACCTCTGCTCGCCGAACAACCCGACCGGGACGGCGCTTAAGAAACATGAACTGCAGCGGTTCGTCGATTACGCGAATGAGGTCGGGGCGGTGATCTTATTTGACGCGGCCTACGAGGCCTACATCGTGGAGGAGGACGTCCCGCACTCGATCTACGAGTGTGAAGGCGCGAAGACCTGCGCGATCGAGCTGCGGAGCTTCTCGAAAAATGCCGGCTTCACCGGCCTCCGCCTCGGTTACACGGTGGTCCCGAAAGCGCTTGTGCGCGGCGGGGCCTCCCTGAACGCAATGTGGGCGCGGCGGCACGGTACCAAGTTCAACGGGGCGCCTTACATCGTACAGCGCGCGGGCGAGGCGGTCTACAGCCCGGAGGGCAGGGCGGAGATCCGCGAGCAGATCCTGCGCTACAGGAAAAATGCCGCCGTCATAAGAGACGGGCTCGCGAATGCGGGCTATACGGTCTTCGGCGGCGTGAATTCGCCTTATCTCTGGCTCCGGACGCCGGACGGGATGAGCTCCTGGGAGTTCTTTGACTGGCTGCTGTCCCGCGTGAACATCGTGGGCACGCCCGGGAGCGGGTTCGGGCCGAGCGGAGAGGGGTATTTCCGCCTGACGGCGTTCGGGAGCTATGAGAATTCGGTGCGTGCGATGGAGAGGATCGGGGCGGTTCGGAGGTGAGGGGCCTGCCTGCAGGGACGGGGGTTCAGGGACGGTTCTAAGCACAAAAAAATTCTCTTTTTTTAAAGAGAACTTTTTTGTGCTTAGAACCGTCCCCGTTGACAGGCTTTTTACGTGACGGTATGATGGAGGCAGAAAGCGAGGGATGTGCTTATGGTCATACGGAAGATAAAAACCGGCGGGATCGGATA
Organism: Lachnospiraceae bacterium UBA3785; assembly: GCA_002369495.1. Lineage (GTDB taxonomy): Bacteria > Bacillota > Clostridia > Lachnospirales > Lachnospiraceae > Chordicoccus. The sequence goes on from DFFD01000049.1 coordinate 19,438, forward strand.
CCTGGAGCCCTTTCCTGGCAGCGGCGGCTGGTACTGGGGCACTGACTACACGAGCGGGGACCTCTACGAGGCGGAGGAGCTCTGGCGGGACAGGCACCGGATCAGGCAGAACCGGCTGATCTTCGCCGATGCGGACGGAAACGTCTATGAGCCGGTCCCGCCGGCGGAGGGCTGCTATTTCGGGCGGCCGGCGTACGATGACGGGAGGATCGTGATCCTGCTGGCGGATTTTCCGGAAGGCAAGGTGAAGCTCCTCGCCTGGGACCGTGAGAAGGAGGAACTCTCCGGGACAGCAGAGATCCCGCTTGATGAGATCGAGGACTGCTACAACCTCATGCCGCAGGGAGATCCGCTCATGGTGACGAGGCAGGCCGGCGATCATTTTGAGATCGTGTGGCCGGAGAGGGTGCGGTTTTCAATCGGACCGTCCGAGAGCTTCTGCTTCCGTGACGGGGAGAGGCTCTATTTTTCCAGGTGGATCGAGGACCCGGACTACCGTGAGGAGGTCGTCGTGCGGACGCTCCCGGACGGGGCAATTGCGGAAGTCTTCGACGGCTCGATCAACTGCATGCCGGACGGGGAGATGTGGATCCTCGAGCAGAGAAAAGGAGAGGAAGGATGAACCCGAAAAATCTTTGCGCGCTGACCCCGCCGATGGGCTGGAACAGCTGGGACTGCTTCGGAAATGCGGTCAATGAGGAGCAGCTGCTTCAGAACGCTTTGTATATGAAGGAACACCTGCTTGCGTACGGCTGGGAGTATGTCGTCTGCGACATCCAGTGGAGCGAGCCGTCCGCGGACTTCTGGGACGACTGGAAGCTGCTTCTTCAGATGTTCGAGCGCTGCGAGGTCTGGGAGCAGCTGCCGCCGCATGGGGCGGCGGTGTTTAAGCTGGCGTGAGAGATGGTTGGGGTACTGGGGACGGTTCCCAGGGACGGTTCTTAAAAAGCCGGGCTGCATTTTTGCAGCCCGGCTTTTTAAGAACCGTCCCTCAGGAACCGGGCCCTGCGATAAGGAAATAATACAAAAAGACAAAAAATTTAGACATACTTCAAATGACAGAGGAACGTGGCGGGAATAAAATTAGTTTGGTTAATCGAACGGAGGAATGTCATGTCAAAAACATATCTTCTTTACAAACAAAGCCAGCGAGTGTTCAAGGATCTGCACCTCTGTTTCTGCGGCTATGAAGCCTGCGACCCGCTGCACAGCTTCGGACCGTCGTCGCGGAGCAACTATCTCATCCATTATATACTGTCCGGAAAGGGCATTTACAGCCTGGACAACACAGTCTACCAGCTGAAGGCCGGGGAAGGGTTTCTCATTGAGCCGGGGACGCAGACATTTTACCAGGCGGACCGGGATGAGCCGTGGGAGTATGTCTGGGTCGGGTTCGACGGCGAATTCGCTGCGGATATTCTGAGTAAGATGGGGCTCGGCGGTGGGCGCCTTGTATTTTCCTGTGCGCACAGGAAGGAGATTGAGGACGTCGTCTTCGAGATGCTGCATTACAACCGGGCAACCGACACCGACGAGCTCATGATCGAGTCGCTCATCTTCCGGTTCCTCGCGCTGATGAGCCGGGACATCTCGGTCGAGGTGCCGGACACCGCCGAGGGAAACGAGTATGTCAGAAAGGCGGTCGAGTATATCCAGAACAATTATATGCATCCGATCCGTGTCCGGGACATCGCGGAGTGCGTCAATATCAATCGCGGCTACCTCTACTCGCTCTTCAAGGCGGAGCTGAACATGTCTCCCCAGGAATACCTGACGAATCTTCGGCTGACGCGGGCGGCGGAGCAGCTCAACACGACCAACAATCCGGTCGAGCAGATTGCCCAGGCGAACGGGTACAACGATCCGGTTGTATTTTCCAAAGCGTTCAAGAAAATGCACGGCCTCTCCCCGACACGCTATCGTCAGAATACGGTCGACAAATCGCGCCACATCTACCGCATTGGCAATGATGCCGATGAAACATAACATTAACACAAATTAATATGACATAAACAGCTAACTGATTGCGTTCTTTTTCCACTAAAATCAGCATAGTTGCACAAACACGGCCGGACTGCCGGGATGCAGCCCGGTCAAATTTTTTAAAATGGGAGGATGCAATGAAAAAAAGACTTATCGCACTCACACTCACAGGACTTATGGCTGTTTCGCTCGCAGCATGCGGCGGCGGATCCAGCTCCAGCACCGCTCCGGCGGCGACCGCAGGCGGTTCCGAGTCGACAGCGGGCGGTTCCGCAGCGGCCTCATCTTCCGGCTACACGGTCAGCGAGCTTAAGGTCAACATCTGGGACAACAACCAGAAGGCCGGCCTGCAGCAGATCGCCGATGAATGGACGGCCGAGTCCGGCGTCAAGGTCTCGATCGAAGTCGTTGACTGGGACAACTACTGGACGCTTCTTGAGGCAGGCGCTTCCGGCGGCCAGA
>DFFD01000050.1:0-19216 GCA_002369495.1 Lachnospiraceae bacterium UBA3785
CGGTTCCCCCCGGCCGCCTTCGGCGGCCTCCCAGGAACCGTCCCCTTATTTTCCTTTTTTTACCTGACCCTCTCTTCGAGCAGGGCCATCACAAGATTCGCAACCGCAAGGCTGTTCTTCTCGAGCATCATCATGTGCCCGTTCCCGTGGAGCCCGTGCTCCTCGAGGCGGATGAAGCTGTGCTCCACCCCGCACTGATCAAGGACGTGGCTCGTCAGGTGATCATACCCGGCGTGGTAGGAGGACTCGCTCACGACCACCCAGACCGGTATCCCGGCGAAGCGGGGAAGCCTCGGCGCGGGATCCCTGAAGATCCAGCCCGGATTGCGGTCCGGATCGGCGGAGGGCAGAAGCTCAAGCTTTATATCCGCGGGAGAGGCGACCGGAGGGTCGTAGTGCAGCGGGAGATCCGCGATGCCGTAATTTTTCGAAACCGGATCGCTTGTGTCCGGGGAGAACGGCGGTCCGGAGGGCTCGAGGGCCATGATCCCCTTCACGAGATCCGGGCGGGCGTCCGCAAGGAGCCAGCCGAACGGACCGGCCTGCGAGTGTGTGAGAAGGATCGCCGGACCGATCTCCTCAAGGAGCCTGGTCCCGGCGGCGAGCACCAGGCGCTGAGACTCCTTGTTGCTCGGGAGATACTCCACCTGGGATGCGATGAACTGGAGGTCTGTCGGATCCGTAAATGCCATGCTCCCTTCACCCGGCCACTGGGTGTGCAGCTTTGACTGCGGCCATTTTCCGTTGTTGGACATAAAGCGCTGGAGGGACGTGAGCGAGTGATACATCCTGGGGCCGTTCTGCTCCGGATGGTAGGCGGAGCGGCCGCGGGAGGGCTGCTCGCAGAGGTAGACCGCATAGCCTTTGGAGACGAAGTAGTCCGCCCATCCCATCCTGCCGTCCGGGGTGATGAGCCAGTTTACATTGGTCTGGCCCGCGCCGTGGAACATGACGACAGGATACGGCTTCGTCTGAGTGACAGGGAAGATCGCTTCCACATACATCTGGTTGTACATGTGCTCTTTTCCGGATTCACGGATGATGTCTCCCTCGATATAGAAAATGCTTCTGGAACCGACGAAGCTCTGATCGATTTTCGGGATTTTCATGCTGGGCCTCCTTGGTGTTTGTATTTTCTGTATGACAGTCAGATCAATAACCTATCTGGGCAGCGATGATCAGGAGAATGCAGCCGACGACGCACCAGATTGCGAAGAGCTTGATGGCGTATTTGAACCACTTGGTGAACGGGATGTTCGCGCATCCGATGAAGCCCATCGTGGCAGCTGCGTGCGGCAGGATGAAGTTGCAGAAGCCGTCGCCGAAGTTGAAGGCGAGGACCGCGGTCTGGCGGGAAATGCCGACCAGATCGGCAACCGGGATGAAGATCGGCATCGTGACGGCTGCCTGGCCGGAACCGGACGTCACGAAGAAGTTGATGATGACGTGCATGAAGAACATGACCGGTGCCTGGATGATCGCGGGGAACAGGCCAAGCGCGTTGGCCATGGCAGCGACGACTGTGTCCATGACGCCGCCGGCGGAGAGGATGCCGGAGATTGCATAGGCGAAACCGAGCAGGATGCCGGTGGTGGCCATGCCTTTGGCTCCGTCGCAGAACTTTTTGCACATGTCATTGACCGGCATCCGGTAGACAAGGCCGGACAGCAGGCCCATGTACATGAAGATCGAAGCGGAAGCCGCAAAGCTCAGAGTCGAGAAGATCGCAGTCCAGACCATGTAGGCGATGCCGGCGGCGACGACGATCGCGACCGGGATGTGCTTTTTCTCGAAGGAGGGGACATTTTCCGGATCGAAAGTGCCGAAATCAAGCGGGGTCCCGTAGACAAGGCTCTTCTCAGGGTTCTTGCGGACCTTCTCGCCGTAGCGGACGACGAAGATGATCGTCACGATCATGAAGGGAATCATGCAGAACAGGCGGTAGCCCATGCCGGAGAAGACCGGAAGTTCCGCAATCGCCTGTGCGGTGCCGGTGTTGGAGAGGTTCATTGCGCCGCAGGAGAAGCCGACAGCGCCGCCCAGCATGATGATCGAGATGCCGACGATCGCGTCATACCCCATCGCCATGGCGACGATGATGCCGAGAGGAGCGAAGGGGATAAAGTAGTTCAGGTTGATCGGGATGCAGAGCAGCGCGAACACGACCATGAGGAAGGTGATGACCAGCCACTCTTTTCCTTTTGCCTTCTTGCTGAGGGTACAGGCAGCGCCCTGGAACATATTTGTGGAGAGGATGATGCCTAATCCGCCGCCCGCGCACAGAAGAGCGAAGATAATCTGGCCGGCGCTCTGCAGACCCGGGAAAACGTACTCGAGGATGCGCAGCGGATTGACGGGTGTCTTGTCGACGACGTGGTAGCTGCCCGGGACAACAACGGTCCGTCCGGCTTCGTCCTTGATCCTGTCAAATGCGCCGCCCGGAATCAGGTACGTCAGAATCGCGGCTGCGAGCATGACGACGACGATGATCGCGAGCGAGTGCGGGACCTTGAATGATTTCTTTTTTTCTTCCATTTTTGTTCTCCTTTTCTTCCCTGCTTCAACAGGTTTTCTTTATCTGTATTCAGCATATCCTGTTTCAGGAATAAAGGAAAATATGAAAACAAAATAGTAAAAATAGGCAGAACCTATTTTTTGGCAGCGCTTTCGGCAAGAATGCGCAGCGCCTCTTTCACAAGCGGGTCGTGAAGTTCATTTTCCCTGTAATAGAGACAGTTCGACCAGTAGGCGTGCAGCGCGGGATCAAGGGAGAGAGAGGCGAGCTCCGGGTGGCGGCTGATATTCAGATCAATGTATTTCTTCGGCAGGATGACGAAGCCAAGGCCTCTCGAAGCGAAATCGAGCGCTCCGGGGAAGCTCTGCGTGGACAGCGCGCCTTTCGGGAAGATGTTTGCATTTTTAAAGGTGAAATCCGTGATGCGGCGGACGCGCTGGTTGCTGTTGAAGAAAATGAAGGGCTGATTCCGGAACCCTGCGAGATCCGCGGTTCCTTCGGCGGGAATGCCGGCTTCCTCGAACAGGCGGACATGGCCCAGCAGGCAGAAGGGCTCGTCCTCGAGAAGAACCCGGCAGATGTCTTTGGCAAAGGTCGTCTGTTTGCCGGGGTATTCCCGCGGGTACTCGTGAGCGATGATGAGGTCGATCTCGTGTCCCCGGAGCAGGTCGAGAAGCTCCGCGGTCCTTTTCTCCTCGAGGCGGATCTGTACGCCGGGATAGGCGCTGTGGAAGCGCGGGACGAAGTCCGAAAAATAGATGAGGGTATTGTACCAGGAGGCACCGACGGAGAGCTCTCCGGTCATGGGGTCCGTCATTTTTCTGAGATCATCGCGGAACTTGTGGATCCGTTCGATGACGTCGCGGGCCATCCCGATGTAGAGTTCTCCGGCGTCGGTCGGGTCCAGGCCGTATTTGCGCCGGGTGAAGAGCTTTACGCCGAGCTCGGCCTCGATCCTGCGGAGGCACTGCGTCAGGGAGGGCTGCGCGATGTGGAGACGCTGGGCGGCGTGGGTGATGTTTCGCTCTTCTGCGATGGTGAGGATGTATTGGAGTTCCTGTTCGGTCATGGGACACCTCCGGGCAAGTGTGCTTTAAACAAGATATATTATAGCAGAGGTGGGGGGAGAGGGGAAGGGGAAGATGCAGGGACGGGGGCAAGGACACAGGGACGGTTCCCACCGGCCGCCTTCGGCGGCCTCCCAGGAACCGTCCCCGCAGTTCTGCCAGTGAACAGTGCTGAGTCCACCGTTGCGGTAAATGGAATAAAGGAAACTCCACTCCGTCTTTGAAAGAGACGCCGGAAATCCGATGATTCCCGGCGTCTTTCTGTGTTTGCATTTTCAGTCTGCAGTTTTGTTTATTCAGCCGCTTTCTTTTCGCGCTCTGCGTTGGCCTTCAGGATGGCCGGGAGCATTTCCTCAAACTTGTAACGGAACAGGAGCAGGAAGATGATGATGAAAGCTGCCAGCGGGATGTAGTTGTTGAGGGCGAAAACCGCCTGCTTAAGGCCGTCGGTCAGGCCGATCGTTCCGGCATTGAAAGCATCGAAGCCGCCGGCACCGAGAACCCAGCCAATCAGGGAGCCGCCCACGCCGCCGCCGAGCTTGCCGACGAAAGAGTTGGAAGCGTTGGTCATGCCGGTGATGCGGACGCCGTGCTGTTCCATATTCGCCTCAGCAGTGTTCAGGGTCATAGCCGGGAGCACGGAGATCAGCGGGATGGTAGCGTACATGATCAGGCAGTTGGCTGCAAGGAATACGATGGAATTCATCGGCATGAGCGTACGGATGACGCAGCCTGCGATACCGATTACGGAAGCCCATTTTGCGGTGCCGGTCAGGCCGAAACGCTTGATCCAGAAGCCGACGGTCAGGAAACCGAGCACGGAGGGGAAGATGTTGACGGTATTGACCGTGCTGTAGAAGCCGGGATTGCCGAGAATAATGAGGCCGTAATAGAGAGGAGCAATCAGTGCGATACCGTAAACAATGTTCATCGCAACGCCGACGAGGGTGATCTTGATCCAGTACTTGTTGCCGATGAGAATCTTGAGGCCTTCAACGATGGAAACCTGCGCTTCCTTCTGAGCCATCTCGCCCTCATCGTGATAGATCTCACGGGAGAACTTGTAGGTGATGAACAGGCAGATCGCGGAGAGTACGCCGAGAATGAGACCGAACTTGATCCAGGCCGCCTGGTCATCGCCGAGGGCTGTGGTGATGGGGATAATGCCGATGCCGCAGGCGACGCCGATCGCGTAACCGACAGCGGCACGCCAGGTGCCCATCTTACCTTTTTCTTCAGAACTCTTGGTCTTGAAGGACATCATCGTGTAGTAAGGAACAGCGATGGCGGTGTAGACGATGGCGGAAGCAAAAACACTGGTCACCAGCGCGTAGACATAACGCAGGCTGCCCCAGCTGGCCGGGACTGTGAAGAGCAGCACGCAGGCGAGAAACGCAGGAATGACCATGCGCAGCAGCCAGGGGCGGGCTTTACCGTCCTTTGTGTTGGTCTTGTCAACGATCTTGCCCATGAACAGGTCGCTCACCGCGTCGAAGATCTTGGAGACCAGCAGCACTGTGCCGACAGTACCGGAAGCCATGCCCATCTTCGTGGTGTAGAAATAAGTCAGCTGTCCTGTGAGCTGTCCGTTTGCGTTCAGAGCAAACTGTCCGAGAGAGTCGGTGAGATAATCAATCGGATGCAGGTGCTTCTGCTGGCCGTCTTTGTCTAAGCCAAGTTCTTTTGCCATAGCTTTATTCTCCTTTTCTGTTGCAGAATGAATGATACATGATTGGAATTGGCAAGTTCCTTTAACCGTGAACAGAATATCATACCTGTTTCATACCAACTATCCTTTTATCGCTATTTTTGCACTTCTGTCGCTGACTTGAAAAGCTGCACACGGTAGAGTATTAAGCTTTGTAAATGATTCGCTTGTTTCCTGAGGGCGAATAGAGTATAACGGAATAAGGACAAACCCGGAAAGGCAGGAGGAGAGGACATGGAACGTTTGCTGCAGAATCTTGAAAGCATCGGCCGCATCAGCGGGATTGAATTTGTGATGATGCATGGCGAGCAGATAACAGCAGTCTTTGGTGCAGATGAGAGCAATCCGATTTGCACATCACCGGAGCTTCGCGGTTATCTCGTTGATAACAGCGAGCATCAGGCGGCACCATTTCTCTTTCTGGATTCTCACGGCGTTGCCTTTGGCTGCGTCTCCCATGAGGAGCAGGCATTTCTCTTCGGACCTATGCCATGCAAAAGCATGAGCCCAACAGAAAACCATGTGTTCTGCAATTTCTATGGTGTCGACGCTGCGCATGAGAAATTCTTTCCCAGATACACGGCTGACCAGATTTTAGCAGCCACAAGGCTTGCCGAAGGCATCATAACGGGGAAAGAATGCTCCGATGAGGAACTGATCAAAAGCAATCATCTGGATCACTTGAGTGATACCGAAATACAGCATGCGCATATCCTCCTTCGGCTTCAGGAGGAAGAACGGGAGATCTATCACCACACGTTTACGGAAGAACTTGCCATCCTGAACTGCGTGAAGGAGGGAAAGCCTGAAGAAGTCCGCAAGAGAAGTATGGCAACAGATCGAAAAATGGGTCGTCTGTCCAACAATGAAATGAACCATTGGAAATATGCGGCAGTTGTGGCAATTACTCTCTGCTCCAGAGCAGCGATGCAATCCGGAGTATCTCCCGCAACAGCATATCATTTCAGCGATTTATTTATTCAAAAGCTGGATGATTGCCACAGTGTTGCGGCGGTGATTTCTTTGAGAAATAAAGCGGTCAGTCTGTTGGCGGAACAGGTGCAGATGAAGAGCAGAAACCGGATGGATGGTTATGTGGATCAGTGTATTGACTATATCGCCAAGCATTATAGAGACAAAATCTACCTGGACGAATTGGCAAGCGCTTTGGGGCTGAGCGGAAACTATCTTTCAAAGCTGTTTGCCAAAGAGACCGGCGTGAAGCTGCAGGATTATATCGTGCAATACAGAGTGAAAAGAGCCCAGGAGCTGCTGCAATCAACCAACATGAGCATCATCGATATTGGAATTTACGTTGGGTTTCCTTCTCAGAGCTATTTTGGGAGAGTCTTCAAAAAGTACACTGGCTCCACGCCGATGAAATACCGGAATGACTGTATGTGGCGTGAATGCAGCGCAGAATAATACGGTACACAGAGAAGGAAAGAGAAAGGGTATCGTGGAATAGGGACAGGCGAACTGCGTTGCTCCCGGTTCGTGGGAACTTCAAAGATGAAAATGGCAAATCTGCACAAAATAAGGAAAAAAATAACGGTAAGGGGACAAAACTCCACTGCCCTGCATGATAAAATGATGGCAGCAATGGCAGAGAGAAGGCTTTCGCCGCAAAACGGATACGATTCAGGAGGTAAGATCATGGCAGAGTACATCGTAACAACAAAAACTGGCAAGGTCAGAGGCTATGAACGAAACGGTCTGGTGGAGTATTTGGGCATCCCCTTTGCAGAGCCACCTGTGGGCGCACTGCGCTTCAAACGCGCTGTACCAAAAACTCCCTGGGATGGAGTTAAGGAGGTATCATGACAGGAGGAGAAACAGATGGAAATACTGGTACAAAGAGGGTATCCGCAGCACCATTTTGACAAGCACTGGCAGATGGGCGTTGGCAGCGATCATGCCGTACAGATGCTGCGCCGCGACTGCTGCGAACAGCTAAAGCAGGTGCATGAGGAACTGGGGTTCCGGTATGTGCGTTTCCATGGCATTTTCTGCGATGACATGCTGACTGTCCAAAGCTTCCGGGATGTGTTTGGCGGACCGGGGACCGAGCGGTTTCAGGAGATCTCCTTCCGCCGCTGCGGGCAGGTGTATGACAATGTGCTGGATTGCGGCATGAAACCCTTTGTGGAGCTGTCCTTTATGCCGTCGCTGTTGGCACGAGGAACGGCAGACCCGCAGGTGCTGTATGGGGCAAACACGAATTTGCCGGAATCACTGGAGCGGTGGGGCAGCTTCATCGAAGCCTTCATCCGCTATCTGCTGCACCGCTACGGGAAAGAAGAGGTTGAGCAGTGGTACTTCGAGGTGTGGAACGAGCCCGATTTGCGGCATCCATTTTTCAACGGCACACAGGAGGACTACTTTGCCCTCTACGATACTACGGCAAAAACGATCAAAAAAGTCTGTCCCGGTCTTCGGGTAGGCGGCCCTGCTACCAGCGGCAGTCATTGGATTGAAGACTTTGTAACCCATTGCAGGCGGGACAGCATCCCGGTGGACTTCATTTCCAGCCATCAGTATGTGGGCGATCCCTTCATCGGCGTGACCGATGATCATCAGGAGACAGCCACTGTCCTGCTGACGCCGGAAGAAAGAGCGGAGCAAGACAAGGCTTTCTTTGCCTCCATTAAGGAGGGAACGCCCCTGCTCAGCATTCTGCGTGGTCTGTTTGGCGACCCCAGCGAGGACGACAAGCTGGATCGGGATGTGTTTCAGAAGAACGCAGCCATGGCCAGACAGCAGGCGGATGGGCTGCCTCTGATTTATGACGAATGGAATATGTGCGCTACATTCAGCGCATACAGCAATGATACACGAAAACAAGCCGCCTACAATGTGCGCACAGCGTTGAATATGGAGGGCAAAACGGACGGAACTGCCCTTTGGTGTTTCTCGGATATTTTTGAGGAACTGGGTCAGCTTCCTGAGGAATTCCACGGCGGCTTTGGCCTGCTGACTCAGGGTGGCATCCCCAAACCCACCTATTATGCCATGAGAATGCTTGCGGACGCAGGTGAAAAACGCATTGAGCTTCCTATACAGGAGGGAGAGATCGAAGCTGCCGCTTTCGAAAGCGAAGCGGAGAAGCAGGTGCTATTCTTCCGTCAAAACCTAAGACAGGCAAAACTGCCCAGGGAGACGGTCACGGTTCAGGTAGAACTGGAGCATACGCCACAAAAGGTTTACCTCCAGAGGATCGATGAAGATCATTGTAATCCGCTGAAGCTGTGGGAGGATATGGGCTCGCCCAGAGACCTGCGCAGAAGCGAGATTGAGGAGCTAAAGGAAAAAAGCAAGCTGGTGGAGGAACAAGTGGAGTACCGTTTTGAAAACGGGGTGCTGAGCTATGAGGCACAGCTTGGAGTGAACGACATCTATTTCCTGAGAATAGAAAAGTAAAAGGGCGGAGGAGCCATGAAAAGACAGATCAAAAAAAGAGACCTGCCGGGAACCACATCCGCAGCCGTGCAGGACTATGAACGCACACACGCAGCCCTTGCCAGAACAGCAGCGGCAGAGGGTATCGTACTACTGAAAAATGACCAGCACTTTCTGCCCCTTTCCCCGGATCATCCGGTTGCCCTCTATGGTGCGGGGGTCTCCAAAACCATTAAGGGGGGCACCGGCTCAGGAGATGTGAATGAGCGCCACAGTGTTGCCATTTTCGAGGGTATGAAAGCAGCCGGGTTCCCCATTACCAACAAGGACTGGATTCAGCGCTACGAATCGGTGTATCAGGCGGCCCGTCAGGAGTGGAAGAACAAGGTTTTAGCGAAAAATGCCACGGGAAGCGGAGCGGGACTTGATTTCTTTCTTGCCTATGCTTCCACCCCCTTTTACCTGCCCACCGGCCCGGAGGCGACAAAGACAGAGGCAGATACTGCCATCTTTGTGATCAGCCGGATTGCCGGTGAGGGCGCTGACCGCTATGCAGAGGGCGGAGATTACTACCTCAGCGAAGAAGAGCAAGAACTGCTGCGCTCGGTCTGTTCGCTGTACAAAAACGTGGTAGTCATCATCAACGCAGGCGGCGTGATTGACCTGTCCTTTATGGACGAATATAACAACATCAGAGCGCTCTTGTTTGTGGCGCAGCCCGGTATGGAAGGGGGCAACGCTATTGCGGATATTCTGACCGGAAAAGTCACCCCAAGCGGAAAGCTGACAGACACATGGGCCTATCGCTATGAGGACTATCCCAATGCCAGGACCTTCTCCCATAACAACGGAAACGTGGACAAGGAGTATTACCAGGAGGGTATCTATGTGGGTTATCGGTACTTTGACTCCTTTGAAGTGCCGGTGCGCTATGGCTTCGGCTTTGGCATGAGCTATACCCGCTTTGCGCTGGAGACATTGCGCCTGACAGTGGATGATCAGGGCGAAGTAACCGTATCCGTACGGGTAACCAACATAGGAGGGGCGTATTCCGGCAAAGAGGTGGTGCAGGTGTATGCCGCCCTGCCGGATGGAAGACTGGAGAAGGAATATCGCCGCCTGTGCGCATTTGCAAAAACGGGAGAGTTGGCACCCGGTGATGCTCAGACGCTGACCCTTTCCTTTTCTACCCAAGACCTTGCCTGCTTTGACGAGGAGCAGAGCGCATGGGTGCTGGAACAAGGCGTTTACGGAATCTATGTAGGCAGCTCGCTGAACGAGAGCCGCATTGCAGGCGCATTGTCGCTGGAACAGGACAAGCTGCTGACCCATACAGAGCATATCTGTCCCATGCAGGAACCGTGCAGCGAGCTGCGCCGCAGCCAGGCACTCCGGGCAAAGCAGTACCGGAAGATGGTGGAGGAAGCTCAGTCTATTCGGAACATCCTTGCCTATGATCTGAGCAGCGTGGCGGAACAGAAGATTGATTACAGCATCGATTTGACAGAGCAGGATGAAGCGTATGAGATCGTCAGAACGCTCTCCACAGAGCAGCTCATTCATCTCTCTACCGGGGACCCGGGCAAAGGTCAGGGCAGCGCACTGGGCAGTGCTGGCGTCACTGTCCCCGGTTCTGCGGGAGAAACCAGCTCCTGCGCTTTGAAGCAGGGCATTGCCAATATCGTTCTGGCGGACGGTCCTGCCGGACTGCGGCTGAACCAGCATTACTATGTGAAAGACGGTCAGCCTCAGATGCTGCCCTTTGAGGCAAGTCTGGAAAAGGGTTTCTTCTTTGAGGGCGAGGAACCGGATGGAGAGAAGGTCTATCAATACTGTACTGCCATTCCCGTGGGTACCCTTCTTGCACAGAGCTGGGATATGCCGCTATTGGAGACCATCGGCAGCATGGTTGGTGAGGAAATGGAGCGCTTTGGCATCACCCTGTGGCTGGCGCCGGGCATGAACCTTCATCGCAATCCCCTGTGCGGCAGAAACTTTGAATACTATTCCGAAGACCCCCTGCTCAGCGGCAAAGCAGCGGCAGCAATCACGAAGGGGGTGCAGTCCCATCCCGGCTGCGGTACGACCATCAAGCACTTTGCCTGCAACAATCAGGAGGATAACCGCATGGCTTCCGACAGTGTGGTCTCTGAGCGGGCGTTACGTGAGCTGTATCTGCGCTCCTTCGGCATTGCCATTGAAAAATCCCAGCCTTTTGCTATTATGACCAGCTATAACCTGATTAACGGCATACATACCGCCAACAGCTATGACCTTTGCACCAAAGCGGCACGGTGTGAGTTCGGTTTCCGGGGCATGATTGTGACAGACTGGACAACCACAGAACAGGGGCCGGACTGCACAGCCGCCGGCTGCATCCGTGCGGGCAACGATCTGATTATGCCGGGACAGCCCTCCGACCATGAGAACATTCGTCAGGCCCTTGCCGATCATACGTTGAGTGAGGATGAATTAAGGCTCAGCATCAGCCGTCTGGTGCGTCTGATTCTTCAGGCTGATGTTTATACAGATTAAACTATTACTGCGGCAATTAAATAGCCGCAGTAATTATCATTTTGCGATTCGACAAAACTGCATGGACAAAAGCGGCATGCTGACAAGCGCTTCCGGCACGGTGCATACGCCGAGAGGTAATCTAAACGTCTCCTGGAAAAAGTCAGAGAGCGGAATCGATCTGCAAATCAGCGGGGACACGGATGCTGTCCGCCGGATCATCACAAATAAAAAACAAAAACAACAGAATAACGATAGCAAATTGACTTTCTTTCCCTTACAATAAGGGTAAGGAAGTCAATTCTGTTTAATAGGAGGCGGCTCTGGATTCGGACATGTCCCGACCGTTCACTGCGGATGAGAAAATGGACATTGCGGTAGATTGGAAGAACTTGGCGCAAAAGTCGCGCAGACAAGACGATAAAAAAGGAGGATTACCATGGCAGAGTACATTGTACAGACCAACAGCGGCAAGGTCAGAGGCTACGAGAGAGACGGCATTGTGGAATATCTGGGCATCCCCTATGCAGAAGCGCCGGTTGGCGCGCTGCGATTCAAACGGTCTCTTCCCAAAGCCCCCTGGGAAGGCGTGTTCGATGCAAAGGAATACGGTTCCCCGGCGGTTCAGTTCGACGAAGGCAAGGCCCGCGGCAGCGAGGACTGCCTGTTTGTGAATGTCCAGCGGCCGCTGGAGGGGGAAAAACTGCCGGTCTTCGTTTGGATCCATGGCGGCGGCTACAACACGGGCGCTGCCAGCGACGGGATCTACAACGGCAAAGCCTTTGCAAGAGACGGGCTGGTGTTCGTCTCCTTCCAGTACCGCATGAACGTGCTGGGCTTCTATGACTTCACCACCTTCCCCGGCTGCGAGAACTTTGATTCCAACTGCGGTCTGAGCGACCAGATTCTGGCGCTCAAGTGGATCCATGAGAACATCGAATTCTTCGGTGGTGATCCGAACCGCGTCACCATCGCGGGCGAATCGGCGGGCGGCGCCTCCGTGGTCAACATGCTGGCAGTTCCTTCCGTGAAGGGCTGTTTCCAGCAGGCCATCGCTCAGAGCGCCCTGCCCAACTGCGTCACCACCCATCAGGTGGCCCGCGCCAACATCGCCCTGTTCCTGGAGGGCATGGGCTGGACCGAGGCGGAAATGGCCGAAAAGCTCCTCACCGGCGACCCTTACAGCTTCCTCAAGGGCAACAACTATGTGGCCGCCCATCACCAGTATCGCAATCCCGGCATGTTTCTGCCCTCACCGGTGCAGGATGATCTTCTTCCTGTGCGGCCTATCGACGCCATCCGCGGCGGCAGTGCCGAGGGTGTGAAGCTCATCATCGGCACCAATATGCACGAAGGCACCATGTTCGTCCATCCGGAGAATACGGGTTTCCCCAACTCCTGGGCCATGATCGCCGAGATGTTGGAGAAGAACAAGCACGCCGACGCGATCCCCGATGTGGTTGGCTTTTATCATCCCTCTGCCCGCGACTCTTTTGTGCTGTTCCAGCATCAGAACGACCAGGAGGGCGGGAAATTCGGCGAAAGCGGCGACCACCGGCAGATCGGCGGCGACCCCTTCATCCGCTTTGCCACAGACTACGCTTTTGAGATGCCCGCCATCAAGGTGGCCATGGGACAGAAGAAGTACACGGACGATGTATGGATGTACCGCTACGAGCTGGTGACCGCCTCCGGCGTCGCCACCGGCTGGAAGGCCAGCCACGCCTTCGAGCTGCCAGCCGTCTTTGAGAACAAGGACTTCCATTTCAGTCACTTTGTCTTCGACGGGGAGCCGGAGGAGGTCTTTGACAAGATCGCAGCCGAAATGCACGGAGACTGGGTGCGCTTTACCAAGACCGGTGAGCCGAATCCCGACTGGGCTCGCTTCGAGGGCGCCAACTCCCCTGTGCGGATTTTCAACCGCGATACCCGCACCGAACAGCTGGACCGCCGGCACCTGATGCAGATCTGGGGCGACATGCGGTTTTACGAAGTATAACAGTAAGCTGCGCCAAAATAAAGATAAAAATTACAGAATATTTGCAGAGCAAAGGCGAACAGCCTGCTATCATAGAATCAGAGGAGAAGCTCCCCGCCATCATCAAGGATAACGAACGGATCGAGGCCGAGATGCTGGCCCAGGGCGAGTAAGCCAAAACCGTATCAAAGCATACAGGGATGTGTTCATCACATCCCTTTTTTTAAAAAAGGAGGATCCTTATGTTCTGTCAGTTTCCCGAAAACTTTGTCTGGGGCGTGGCTACCGCTGCCCAGCAGATCGAAGGCGCGGCCTTTGAGGACGGGCGAGGCCCTTCCATCTGGGACGTGTTCAGCCGTCTGCCCGGAAAGATCAAATACGGCGGCGTCCCGGACGTCTGCTGCGACTCCTATCACAACGTCGAGCGGGACGTGGCCAAGCTCCGCGAACTGGGCGTGAAGGCTTACCGCCTGTCCTTCTCCTGGTCGCGCATTCTGCCGGTGGGCACCGGTGAGGTCAACCCGGCGGGTATCGACTACTATAAACGTCTGCTCACCGCACTGAAGGCGGCAGGTATTCAGGTCAACGCCACGATCTACCACTGGGATCTGCCCTACGCTCTGCAGGTGAAGGGCGGCTTCGGCAACCGGGAAATCGTCGGCTGGTACCTAAACTACGCCTCGATCCTCTTTGACAGCTTCGGCGATCTGGTGGACTACTGGGTCACCTTCAACGAGCCCATCGCCACCTACGTTGGTCACGCCAAAGGCTTTTTCGCTCCGGGACTCAGTGACGAGAAATACGCCCGCCAGTGCATCCACCATCTGCTGCTCTGCCACGGCGAGGCGGTCAAGCTCTTCCGGGAGAAGCATCTTCCGGGTCAGATCGGCGTGGTGGTGGACGTGTGGAAGCACTATCCCGCCCGCCCGGAAAATGCCGATGATATTGCCAGTGCCCTGTATAACAATGAGATTGAGGGCTACGGTATGTTCCTGCACCCGCTCTTCCTCGGCGGCTACAGCGAGGAGCTGACCGCCTACATGGAGGAGACAGGCCTGACGCCGAAAACAGAGCCCGGCGACATGGACACCATCTGCCGGAAGCTGGACTTCTACGGGCTGAACTTTTACAACGGCCTCTACGACAACGCCGACGAGCAGCGCGCAGCCGCCGAGGGCGGCAATTTCCAGAACCGCCCCGAGCAGCATCTGGAGGCGGTCTATGACGTGCTGCACATGCTGGTGGAAACATACAAAATCGACGTTCCCATCTACATTACCGAAAACGGCGTGGCCCAGGACGACGGCCCGGACCGGGAGGCCATTCTGAACGATGACGAGCGCATCGCCTATGTGGCAGAGACCCTGCGCCATGTGCGCCGGGCCATGGACGACGGGATTGACGTGCGCGGCTATTACCTCTGGTCGCTGATGGATAATTTTGAGTGGTCGGCGGGCTTTGCCGCCCGCTTCGGTCTGTACTATACCGACTATGAGAGAATGGAACTCATCCCAAAAAAGAGCGCAGGCTGGTACCGGGATGTGATCCACAACAACGGATTTGAGGAATGATTTGAGAACGGAGAGAGCAACATGAAACCTGTCAAAACCGCCGTCATCGGCTGCGGCGCCATCAGTGATATCTATCTGAGCAATATGATCAACAAGTACGCCACGCTGGACGTGGTGGCCTGCTGCGCCAGTCACCGGGAAAACGCAGAGAAGAAAGCCGCTCAGTTTGGTATCCGCCCGGCTTCAACGGACGAGATCCTGGCCGATCCCGAGGTGGAGCTGGTCGTGGTGCTCACCCCGGCGCCCAGCCACTATGAGCTGGTGAAAAAGGCGCTGCTGGCCGGGAAGCATGTCTATACCGAAAAGCCCATCGCCACGGAACTCTGGCAGGCGAAGGAGCTGGTTTCCCTGGCGAAAGAGAAGGGGCTTCTGCTGGGCGCGGCGCCGGAGACCTTCCTGGGCAGTCTCCTGCAGACCGGGCGCAGGGCGCTGGATGCGGGTCTGGTCGGCGAGATCACCTCCTTCCACGTGGCGGCCAACCGGGATCTGACCGTGCTGGCCAGTCTCTTCAAGTTCCTGCGGCAGCCGGGCGGCGGCATCTGCTACGACTACGGCGTGTATTATCTCACAGCGCTGGTCTCGCTGCTGGGACCGGTGGCGGAAGTCTATGCCAAAGTGAGCAACCACGCAAAGATCCGCCCCAACGTAATACCCTTCAGCCCGGAGTACGGACAGGACTATGTCTACGACAACGAGGCGCAGGTCAACGCGATTCTCACCACACAGAGCGGCGTCACCGGCACCTTCTCCCTGAACGGGGACAGCGCCATGCAGGATCAGGCCTATTTCACCATCCAGGGCACCAAAGGCATTTTGCAGCTGGGGGACGCCAACCAGTTCGGCGGCGAAGCCCGTTATTTGCCGAACGATCCCCGTGAGGCCGTATGGCAGCCGCTGGAGCCGGTATCCAGCCTCTCGGACAACTGCCGGGGTCTCGGTGTGGCGGACATGGCAAGATGCATCCGTGAAGGCGGCACCCCTCAGGTCAGCGCCGCAATGCCCTGCCATGTGCTGGACATCGTGGAAAAAATCATGGAGAGCGGAAGAAGCGGGCGGGTTTGCACTACGGAGACCGCCTGCGAGCGTCCTGCTGCCTTTGAAAACTGGAAGGAGTTGCTGAAATGATCGTACAAGCCAATTCTCATCTGGGCTTCGTTTGCCATGATCTGGACAAGAGCGTGCAGTTTTATGAGGAGATTCTGGGCTGCAAAGAGAAATTCAGCCTCTATTACGGTGACATGATCCCACCGACTGCGGAGGAGCGCGCGCAAATCCCGCCCGAAGTGATGGCGCGTCTGGAGACCTTAAAGGACGTCCGCTGGATCGTCTATCTGGAGTGGATGGACGGCTATTTCATTGAGCTCTTCAATGAGGTGGACGCCCACATCGATAACCCCTATAATCCGGCCAATTACGGCTATACACATTTTTCTTTTGTGGTAGACGATATTCAGGCCTTTTATCAAGAGCTCATCGAAAAAGGTCTGGAGGATATCATCGATGTGAAGCCACAGCTCAACTGCGATCACACCTGGGCCCTGTGGTTCCATGATCCGGATGGCAACCGCATTGAAGTACATCAGTATACGGAACGCTCGTTTGAATTGATCGGAAGAAACTAAGGAGGAACACGCTAAACTAGAAATACCATACATTATGGGAATGCCATCTGCAACTTGGCTGCCCTTTACTTTTTGGTGCGCGGGGGTTTCGCACCAATTTGACAGTGAGTTGTATGTATTTATATGGAGAATCATAGAATCCGCTTTCCCGGAAAGCACGGTTCTATGCGGATTTATGAAGAACCGGTCGGTTTCATGGACATATGAAATCAGGCCGGTTTATTGCGATACCAAGGCCTCACAGGAACCGTCCCCATTCTCATTGAATCTGCGGATGGATTGATGTAGAATAAGAGCATGAAGAAATATGGATTTTTGATACATGCTCTCCTGCTCCCGGCGGTGCTCAGCCTTGGAGCCTGCGGAGGCCGGGCCGATGAGCCGGCCGAGAGCGCCGTCCGGGACGTCGGGCGGCTCGAAGCCCCGGCGGAGGAGGCCTTTGCGGAGTACCGGGCGGACGCGGGGGTTTTTATTTCCGTGCCGGAAGCCTGGACGCTGTTCGTCGCGTCGGACGGGGATGTGTCGTTCGATGCTGGAGATGTGTATTTTGAGATAAAGCGGGTCGAAAAATCGGGGCGGAGCCCCGAGGAAGCGGTCCGGGAGGTGCTCGCGCGCTGGTCGGAGGACTGCGAGGTCCGGGACAGCCGGACGGAGGCCGCGGGCGGCCGCGAGGCCTGGGTCGCGGAGATCCGCCAGCAGTATACGGAGCAGGTCGCGTACGCGTACCACGCAGCGGCGGTCGATGCGGCGGACCGGTACTATGTGCTGCTGTATCAGGTGCGCGAGGAGCATTTTGAGCGGTACGACGCGGTCTTTGCGCGGATCCTCGGCTCGGTGAGGTTCGAGGAGCTGCCGGAGGCCGGGGAGATGCGGGAGGCCGAAGAGGCCCCGGAGTCCGGAGAGCTGCCGGAGTCCGGGGACGTGCTCGCGCTGGAGGTGCCGGAGGAGGGTGCGGAGACATTTTCGGGAGAACGCGGGCTGCCGGGGAGGGGTGCATTTTCCTTAGAAGATGTGCCGGAGTATGCCGGCGAGGCGGCGTATGAGGTGCCCGGGGGGCCTTATTTTACGGATGCGGAGGTTACGGATCGGACGTTTCTTTCATTTCCCGCGCCGGATGCGCTCGGGCGCTGCGGCGCGGCGGTCGGATGTCTCGGGCCGGAGCTCGCGCCGGGGGAGGCGCGCGGGTCGATCGGGGCGGTGAAGCCGTCGGGCTGGCACACGGTGAAGTACGACGGGATCGAGGGAAATTACCTCTACAACCGCTGTCACCTGATCGGGTACCAGCTCTGCGGAGAAAATGCCAACGAGCGCAACCTCATCACCGGAACCCGCTACCTGAATGTGCAGGGAATGGAGCCCTACGAGCGGATGACCGCGGACTATATCGCCGCGAGCGGCAATCATGTGATGTACCGGGCGACGCCGGTGTTCGCGGGCGACGACCTGGTTGCCCGGGGCGTGCTGCTGGAGGCGGCGTCTGTGGAGGAGGATGATTTTTCATTTTGCGTATTTTGTTACAATGTGCAGCCGGGCGTCGTGATCGATTACGCGACCGGCGAGAGCGAGGGAAAGGAGTTTACGGGAAATGAATAAAAATCTCAGAAAAATGGCAGCCCTGATCCTCATGACCGTTATGGCGATGTGCTTCGCAGCCTGCGGCTCGTCGGGTGAGCCGGCGCGGACGATGCCGGAGACGGAGAGCCCTGCATCGGAGGCGGAGAGTGCGGAGACGGAGGATGAGAGCCCGGAGGAGCCCGCGGATACGACCGGGCCGGTCCTTGAGGCGAAGGGAACGGAGTTCCCGCTCATGGAGAGCATCTCAGTGGACGACATCGTGACGGCGACAGACGAGACGGATGAGGAGACGGCGCTCCTGATCATCGCCTGCGACGGAGATGCGGAAGTTGCGGCGGGCGGAGAGAGTGTCATTTTCAGGAAAAGCGGCACCTACAATGTCGGCGTGATGGCGACGGACAGCGCGGGAAACAGCACGAAGGGGACCGTCGAGGTCAAAGCGGTGAACAGGGTGCTGCCGGAGATCGCGCTTTCAGAGACAACGGTGGGGCTGGGGGATTCGCAGACCGCGTATGACTTCAGGAAGCTGGCGTCGGCGTCGAGCCCGGTCTACGGGGACCTGACGGACAGCATCACGATGGATGATTCGGCAGTGCAGTTCGGCGTGCCGGGGACATATGAGGTCGTCTACCATGTCGCGGATCCGGACGGAAATGAAAAAGGCGCCTCGCTTGAGGTCGTCATCCGGGATACGACCGGTCCGGTGCTGCACCTGCCGGTGAGCGAGTTCTCGCTGACGGCCGGTGACGGGAAGCCGGATTATCTCGCGGGCGTGACCGCGGAGGACAAGGTCGACGGGGACCTGAGCTCGAAGGTGCAGGTGGACGATCTGTCGGTGAACTACGAGGCAGCAGGGACCTACACGGTCGTGTTCCTGGTCGCGGACGCGGCGGACAACCTGACGAAGGCGGAGGCGAGCGTGGTGGTTGAGCCGGAGCCGACGCCGGAGCCGACACCGGAGCCGACGGTGGCACCGGCAGTGGAACCGGCACCGGAGCCGAAGAATACTTATATTTTGAACACAAATAAGAAGAAGTTCCATTATCCGTGGTGTTCCAGTGTGAATAAGATGAAGGATAAGAACAAGCAGGAGTACACCGGGACGAGAGATGAGGTTATGGGTATGGGGTATGTTCCCTGCCAGCGGTGTAATCCGTGAGGGGGGGGTTAGGGACGGTTCCCCCCGGCCGCCCTTGGCGGCCTCCCAGGAACCGTCCCCGAGGGGAAGAACCGAGCGCGGGATGCAGGGACGGTTCCCCCCGGCCGC
>DFFD01000050.1:19367-26068 GCA_002369495.1 Lachnospiraceae bacterium UBA3785
GGCCTCCCAGGAACCGTCCCCAGCATAGGCGGCCTCCCAGGAACCGTCCCCAACCGTCCCGAAAGGAGATATTATTATGCCTGATATTAAGGAGAGTTTTCTTGATCTGATTGGAAACACGCCGCTCCTTAGAGCGACGAACTACAGCAAAGCGGCCGGCGTCGCGGGAAATGCGATGCTCGCCAAGCTCGAATACCTGAACCCGGCGGGGTCGGTCAAGGACCGGGTCGCCTGGGGGATGATCCAGGACGCGGAGGAGAAGGGCATTTTAAAGCCCGGCGCGACGATCATCGAGCCGACGAGCGGCAACACGGGGATCGGCCTCGCGGCGGTGGCCGCGGCGAGAGGCTACCGGGCGATCCTGACGCTCCCGGAGACGATGAGCGAGGAGCGGCGGAAGATGCTTCAGGCCTACGGCGCGGAGCTCGCGCTGACCGACGGCGCAAAGGGGATGAAAGGCGCAATTGAGAAGGCTGAGGAACTCAAAAATGAAATCCCCGGAGCCGTGATCCTCGGCCAGTTCGAGAACCCGGCGAACCCGGAGGCGCATTACCGGACCACCGGACCGGAGATCTGGGAGCAGACAGGGGGCCGGACGGATATATTTGTCGCGGGCGTCGGCACCGGCGGGACGCTCACAGGCACCGGCCGGTTCCTGAAAGAGAAGAACCCGGATGTGCAGATCGTCGCGGTGGAGCCGGCGACGTCCCCGCTACTCACGAAGGGTTACGTGGGCGCGCACGGGCTGCAGGGGATCGGCGCGAATTTTGTGCCGGAGACGCTGGATACGGACATTTACGATGAGGTGCTCGCGATCACGGACGAGGAGGCCTATGCGGAGGCGCGGCGGTTTGCGGCTTCGGAGGGCATTTTCGTGGGGATCACGTCCGGCGCGGCGCTCGCCGCGGGCCTCATCCTGGCTGCCCGGCCGGAAAATGCCGCCAAAAACATCGTTGTCCTGCTCCCGGATTCCGGCGACCGGTATCTTTCGACGAAGCTGTTTGCCTGAGGCGGTATGTCATGAATAAGAAAATGAAAATCGGCATGAGCATCGCCGCGATCCTTGTGCTGGCGGCCATCATTGTCCTGATTGTGCGGATGGCGGGAGGCATTTCCGCGCCGAAAAATGACAGCGGAAAGGATGCTTCCCTGACATCCTCATTCGATTCATCGGCGGAGAGCGCGGACCCATCCGGCGAAACGGACGCGTCCGGCCTGGAGAAGGGCGGCGAGGCGTCTTCGGCGGAGAGAATTTCCGGGGATGCTTCAAAGGCGGAAAATGCAGACCCCGCAGGAACCTCGGAGGGCGGATCCTCTTCCGGCGGTTCTGAAGGCCAGAGCGGCGGAAATTCGTCCGGCCAGGGCGGAAACGGCTCATCCGGCCAGACGCCGGCGCAGCAGGGCGGAACCGAGCCTCAGACGACGCCTGCACCGCAGGGCGGAAACACGCCCGAGACGACACCCGCGCAGCAGGGAGAAAATGAGCCTCAGGGCGGCTCCGCAGGGGAAGGCGGTCCCGTGGAGATGCCTGAGATCGAGATCCCGGCAGCGGAGGAGCCGGCCGGGGGCAATGAGAATCCCGCGCCTGAGCCGACGGCGGCACCTGAACCGACCGCGGCACCCGAGCAGACGTCTGAGCCCGGGATCACGGTGAGGGATGACGGCGCGATCGAGCTGCCGGAGGTGCCGTGAGGGGGTTCATTTTCAATTAGACGAAGGAGAATGTGTAATGGGAAAGATTGAACGTATGGAAGACGCCGCCCGGGAGGGGCGGCAGGTGAGAGTGCGGTGCACGGACGGGATGGTTTATACCGGGAAGGCTGCGCTCTTTTCGGCGGAGGAGGAAGAGGAGGACGCGGAGGCGAGCTTCTGCGTGGAGGACCCGGAGGGTCCGGTATGCCTGCTGGATACCGAGATTGAGATACTTGAGGTCATTGTGTGAGGCCTTCGAGGAAGGTTTCCAAAAGACTGCAGGGACGGTTCCTTGGGGACGGTTCTTAGAAAAAATCAGCTCTCAAAAAAGAGAGCTGATTTTTTCAGAGAACCGTCCCTGGGAACCGTCCCCATGGTTTTCATGCCATCAGCCGCAGCCGCCCCGGCAGGCAGGCCATCCGGACCTTGTCGGAGGTCCCGACGTACTCGCCGTCGGCGTGGACGACCATCGACGTGTCGGTGATGATCTCGATCGAGTCGAGGTCGGTGAAGTCGAAATACCGGAGAGATGTGTGCTTCCCCAGCACCAGGAGGGGGAGCACGTAGAGGGCTTTCCATTTCGCGAGATGGTGGGCCGTGATGAAGGAGAGCTTCCCGTCGGTGAAGGAGGCGTCCGGGGTCATCGGGACGCCGCCGCCCTCCCGGTGGACGTTCATCCCGGCGAGGAAGACCGTGCGGGAGAAGCTCCGGATGCGTCCGCCGGGAAGGCGGACTTTCATTTTGAACGGGCGCATCGAGAACCAGGTCTCGACGGTCAGGAGCAGGTAAATGAGGCTCCCGAGATTCAGCGCGTTCAGCCAGCGCTTCTGCTCGGAGGTCAGGGCCTTCTTGCAGACGATCGCGTCGAGCCCGAGGCCGGCGCTGATGCCGAAGACGTGGTTTTCATTTCCCGGAATGGAGACCGAACCGAGGTCCACCAGGCGGTCAGCGGTGCTCCTCAGGATCATCCTGAGCGCGGTCTCCGGCTTGTCCCTGAACCCGAGCCCGCGGACGAAATCGTTGCCGGAGCCCGACGGGATCACCGCGAAGCGGACGCGGGAGAAATCCCGGATCCCGTTCAGGACCTCGTTGATCGTGCCGTCGCCGCCGACCACGACGAGGTTGATCTCGCCGGTGCGGACCGCGGTGAGGGCGTCGGCGTAGCGGCGCGCGTCCCCGGGTTTTTCGGTGCGGAGGACCTCGTAATCGACATGTTCGGCGTTGAGGATGGATTTTAAGGATTCCCAGAGGCGGGCGGCACGGCCGCTTCCGCCGGCGGCGTTGACGATGAAATAATATTTTTCGGACATGGCTTTCCCCCGTGGAGAGCATTTTTTATGCGTTCATTGTAGAGCGTTTCGGGGGAGAAGTAAAGGGCGCATTTTCTATATGGGAATGGATTATGCGTCCCTTATATGTTACACTGTATACAGTGATTACTTCCATGCAGCGGCATCGCATCCGGTAAAATGCAGTTCTTACGGAGGTGTGAAATGGGTCTTTTTGACAAGGCGCTCAAGGATATGCTGAACAAGGCCGGCGAGACGATCGCGAAGGCACAGGAGTCGGAAGAGTTTGATTCCGCGATGAAGGAGGCGAAGAATCTCTTCGGAAACGCGAAGGACGCGCTGGGCAGTCTCGCGAAGAAGGGCGAGGAGGTGCTGGGCCAGTCGGACAAGCCGGCGGAAAATGCCTCGTACGTCCCCTATGAGTTCTCGGACAAGCCGTCGTTTTTCCAGGGTTCCGACGAGCCGTCAGGGTTCACCTGGGGGCCCGTGAATTCGGACGAGCCGTCAGGGTTCTCCTGGGGGCCCGAGATGCCGGACGAGCCGAACCAGTTTAATTACGGGGGGCCGTGGCAGGCGTATTTTGCGGCTGTGTTCGCGGAATGCTTCCCGGATTACACGGTGATGCGCACGGATACGGAACGGGGCGCAATCTACACGTTCACGGCGGGCGGCCGGAAGGCGCTCTGCGCGGAGGTGATGGACGAGGGAAGCGAGGCGAACAGCTTCCGGAAGAAGTGCCGGGCGGAGGGAACGCCCTATGTCCGGTTCTACTACAACCACGCGGGCTGGTGGAACACGAAGGAGTACGTGTACGTGCGCGTGCGGGAGGCACTGGAGCGCTGACATGAAACTGCCATGAGGAGCGGGAACGCGTTTGCGCCTGCGGCGGGTCCGGCACGGGCATGAGAACGGCTTCGCAGGCAGCCGCCCGTGTACGATCCGGTACATTCCGGAATTTCCGGAATTTAATGGTTTCCCGCTCTTTTATATGGGGACCCGGTTCCCCAAAACCCTGGGGACGGTTCCCCAGCTGTCAGGGACGGTTCTTGTGGAGCGATTTTCAGACGAAAATCGCTCCGCCTAGAACCGTCCCCCAGGTTTATGAAAACCGCTCCGCCTAGAACCGTCCCCCAGGTTTATGAAAACCGCTCCGCCTGGAACCGTCCCTGCAGACAGATCGGAGGCCGTCATGTCCCTTCTGAACCTCTTGACCCGGCCGGAGTGCTGGGAGAAATACTGCCGGTACAAGACCTCCCTGGCGTTCCCGGCGAGGGACGCCGCGGAGCTGCGCGCCTTCATCGACCGGCAGGAGTACCTCCCGGCGGCGGAGCGGATCCTCGCGGGGGGTGATTTTCCGCTCGCGGCCAAGCGGATCCTCATGAAGCAGGGCTCGGAGAAGAAGCGGACGGTCTACATCTACCCGAAAAATGAAAACACCGTCTTAAAACTCCTGACCTGGCTCCTCATCCGGCACTACGACGGGCTTTTCGACGACAATCTCTACTCCTTCCGCGCCGGGAGAAGCGCGAAGGACGCGGTGAAGCGCTTCCGGAGCATGCCCGGCATCGGCCGGATGTATTCCTACAAGACGGACATCAGCAACTATTTTAATTCGATCCCCATGGAACAGTTCCTGCCGCTGCTTGAGAGTGCTCTCAGCGGCGATGAGGAGCTGTTTTCATTTTTCAAAAAGATCCTCACCGAGGAGCGCGTGCTCTTTGAGGGGTGTGAGATCCGGGAGCAGAAGGGGATCATGGCGGGGTGCCCGCTGGCGTCATTTTTCGCCAATCTCTACCTGAGGGAGCTGGATCATGCGTTCGCGGAGCGGAATATCCCCTACGCGCGCTACTCGGACGATATCATCGTCTTTGCGGAGTCGCGGGAGGAGCGGGATCGGTACGCGGCGGAGATCCGGAACTTTCTTGCCGGGCGGGGGCTTGCCGTGAACCCCGCGAAGGAGGTGTTCGGCGGGCCGGAGGACGGGTTTGTATTTCTTGGATTTCTGGTGAAGAACGGTGAGACGGACATCGCGCCGGCTTCGGTGATGAAGCTCAAGAAGAAAATGAGAAGAAAGGTAAGAGCCCTGCTCCGCTGGCGGCTCCGAAACGGGATCGAGGGGGAGAAGGCGGCGCGGGCGTTCATACGGATCTTCAACCGGAAGCTGCTGGAGAGCTCCTTTGACCGGGACCTTTCCTGGAGCGGCTGGTTCTTCTCGATGATCACGACGACGGAGAGCCTCCATGAGATCGATCTCTACGCGCAGGACTGCCTCCGGTATCTTGTGAGCGGGCGGCGCACGAAGGCCCGGTTCAATGTGCGGTATGAGGATCTGAAAGCGCTGGGGTATCGGAGTCTGGTGCATGCGTATTATGATTATGAAAACCCGGGGACGTCGAAAACCCGGTTCCCAGGGACGGTTCTCTGAAAAAAGCGGACTGCAAACGCAGCCCGCTTTTTTCTAAGAACCGTCCCCCAGGAACCGTTCCTGAGGGCTTCTTTTTCACTCACCCCAGCGGCACCTCCACGATCTCGGCCATCCGCATGAGGCAGGTCTCGATCTGCTCGGAGATCTCGCGGACCATGCGGGAGGAGATCTCCTCATTTTTCTCCTTCTCGAGGCTCGTGTAGAAGCTGTTCCGGATGTCGTCGGTGAGGTCGTTCAGGCGCTCTTTGAGGCGCTTCTTCGAGACCAGCTTCCGCATCGGGACCGGGATGTCGACGGAGAGGAGCATGTCCTGCATCTGTTTCTTGCCGAGGAGCAGGACGAGGAGCGTCACGACCGCCCCGGCGATGATCCCGGTCGGGCCGCTCGAGACGAGCGCGACGCCGCTCCCGCCGCAGAGGAGGCCGACGATGACCGAGATGATCGTGTCGATGAGCCAGGTCATTTCGTTGACGGCGAAGACATTTTTCGTGTCGAGGCGGATGTCGATCTCCGTGAGCGAGAGGTAGGAGGAGAGGCTGAGCGCCCGGTAGGGCACCTTGTGGCGGGTGCAGATCGGGACCGTCAGCTCCTCGAGCTCGTAGGAGACCGGCTTGAGCCAGGCCGCGACCGGCTTCACCAGCAGTTTTTTCGCCTCTTCGGTGTGCAGGAAGGCGGTGATGGCGGTCTCAAGCTCCGCGTCGATGTCGGAGAGGCGGCGGATCTCGCCGTCGCGCCAGCGGTAGATGACGGGGAGGACGGCATTTTCGATGATCGGGGCCGTCAGCGTGTCGACCGCGCGCATGTAGAGGTCGTCGATGGTCTCCGAGACGATCTTCTCGACCGAGGTGGAGTCGATGAGGTCCCGGACCTCCCGGCGGAACGCGCGGACATCCGCGTCGATCCTGCCGCAAAATGCAAGCCCCCTCGCCACCGAAAACTCGGGCGAGCGCTCGCGGATGATGATCGCCTCGGGAAATGCCTCCGTGCACCAGTCCGTAATCGCCGGCAGGCGGGAGACGCCGCCCGTGAGGAAGAGCAGCTCGGGCAGATCCCCGGCAAGGCGGCTTCGGAGCTCTCTGAGGCTCTCCATGAAGACCGATTTGAAGGAGCGGCCGCTTAGGGGTTTGCATTTTCCGTTTAAAATCCGGTCGGCGGTTTCCGCGTCCATGCGGAGCGTGAGGTCCAGCGGCTTGTCGTAGAAAATCTGCAGGGTATTGGTGCAGCCGTGTTCGGCCCAGTAGTCCTCATCCGCGAAATATTTCTCCTTGAGGCGGCGTGCGGCAAACTCCGCGTAG
>DFFD01000050.1:26197-27723 GCA_002369495.1 Lachnospiraceae bacterium UBA3785
GCGAGGTCAAGCAGCATCTCGTCCATGAGGCCGCCGCCGAGCGCGACCTCGCCGGCGGTTTTGAGCTCCACCTCGCGGCCGCCGCGGATGAAGGCGAAATCGGTCGTGGAGGAGCCGATGTCGACGACCAGGACCGGCCGCGAGAGGATGTCGTAGCCGACCTCGAGGTGGCGGGACTGGCAGGCCGAGACCAGGGCAGCCCGGGACTCCGAGATGATCCTGGCGGGCGGATAATTCAGATCTTCAAATATTTCCCTGTAGCGCTCGCGGGCCGCCGCGTCCCATCCGGCCGGGCAGCCGATGTAGAAGCAGGCGTCCTCGCCCTTAATGAGGCTGCCGGTGCTGAGGAGCTCGCCGAGGACGCCGGCCGCGAAGCTTTTTACGTCCCGGGCGGAAGCCCTGTCGGTCAGGAAGCGGCTCTTGAAGCGGAGTTTTATTTCTGAGGCGTCCGGCGCGAGGCAGGCGGCCTCGCCGATGAGGAGCTCGCCGCCGGCGGTCTTCGCCCAGGCGGTGATGAAGCTTTTCTCGTCGCGCACGGGCAGGATGCGGGGTTCTTTCGCGTCCGCGCTGTCAAGCAGGGCGACCGCGCTCTCCGCGTCGCCGAGGTCAAATCCGTAATATTTATCCATGCTGCGCACCTCCGGCCGCGAGGCCTTTTATGAGGAGAGTGTTGTCCTTCACCAGGGCGGGTCTCAGCGTCCGCGCCGCATTGCCGGGCATGAGGCTGAAATAGCGCCTCGTCTCCTCGCTGTACCAGACCGCTTCGATCCCGCGCCTGTGCAGGTAATAGCGGATCTCCGAGACCGCGTTCTGGGAGCCCGGGTCCTCCGGGTTCCGGCAGGCGGCTTCGAGAAGCTGGGAGAGGAGGGTAAGAAGCTCCTCCGGGATGTCGCTCCCGTCAGCGGTTTTGGCTGCTGCGGCGGTCAGGCGGTCATTTTCCGCCTCGGCGGCCGCCTCGTCGACGACGGTGAGGAGATTTTTCACGTTGTGGTAGATCTTTTCACCGTCGAGCACGATCTCGAGCCGGTCATCGGTCCTTCGTGCGGGTCTTCCGGCTCCGAAACGGATCCCCGCGAAAAATGCAAACACCGCACCCGCAGCCATCGCCGCGATCCCGAGCGCGGAAAATGCCGCCGGCGCCAGCGCAAGGAGCAAAGCCCCGGCAGCGGCCGAGCCGGCAGCGGCGGCGGCCGGGACCAGGGCGGCGTTTCTGTCGGATCCTCTACTCACGGGCGAGTAGACCTTCACGTCGCCGGCGCTGTCGATGAGGGAGAGCGCGGCGCGCGCGGACGCAAGGAGCGGGGCGCGGGCGGAGACGGAGGGGTCTTCATTCTGCGCGGCGAGCCGCAGCTGGATGCGCGAGAGCTCGTCGTCGAGGAGACGCACGGCGTGCTCGGGCGAGTCCGAGGCGGCGAGGCCGGTGAGGAGGCGCTCTTTATCGTTTTCGAGGAGTTCTTTGGCGTTCATGAGGTATCCTCCTGTTTTACGGCTGTGAGGGACGGTCAGGGACGGTTCCCACCGGCCGC
>DFFD01000085.1 GCA_002369495.1 Lachnospiraceae bacterium UBA3785
AGACCGCCGTAGATCTCGGAGCCCGGGAAAATGAACCCCCTCGACTTCGCCAGCGCAACGATCTTATCCATTGTCTTTTCCATAACAGATGTCCTCTCTTATAATAATATCAATTGTACACAATATAACATGGCTCCGCGAGGAACCCGTCGGGATCAAGGCCCGCTCCTACGGCCACGTGATCCTCCTGAAATTCCGCCTCGCCGGCGAGATAGGCGGCCGTACCATCCGTGTAGACCTCCATGGGCTCTTCCAGGGCGACGAATTTCCATTCATTTTCAGGATCTTCAAGGAGCGTACCGACCGTGGTGAGCAGCTTCCCGTCCGTGCTCAGGACCCGGGTCTCTGCCGGCAGGCCTGCGTCGGACAGGAGCCCGTTCCGGAACGTCACGTTGTTGAACGAGGCGTAATCCTCCGCCGATTTGTAGGTCATCGTGAGGAAGGCCATGCCGTCCCGGACCTTCAGGTCCTGAAATGTCACCCGCTTCTCCCCCACCGCGTCGTTGTAGGCTTTGACCTCGTCGTTCGCCATCCTGCGGAGACCGCTTTCGCTGTAGACGTCCGCATCGAAATCCGTGACCGTGAGGACCGTGATCTTCTTTCCGTCCAGGATCATGGTGCTCGCGCCGGCATTTTCAAGGCGGCTGTCGCTCCCGCAGGCAGCAAGAAGGATCGTAAGAAGCATCCCCGCCAGTATCAGTTGTATCCGCTTCACACGCTCACCCTCTCTCCGCATCATGCAGACCATTTTACCCTATAAAGGCGTCAGCTGTAAAGTTAAACATCCAGCATTTCTTCAAATGTTTCAAGGCTTTTGAAGCGCCGGTCCGCCGAGCGGCGCATCGCGGCGTCGATTTCCCGGGCGAAGTCCGCCTCCGCTCTCTCCGATAAGGAAAATGAAAACAGCTGCGAGACCTTCGCCCCCGCCGCAAACCGGAGCGCGTACCACGCGTCGGGGTCAAGCCGGCCCTGCTCCTCCGGCGGCGCATACTCGCCGTTTATGACCAGCATGCGGAGCTCGAAAACTCTTCTCAGGAGGGTCAGCGGCACGCTCTTCTTCAGGATCGCCCGGAGGGCGACAAAGATGAGGTTCACCATCTCTCCGGATTCGATCCCCTCGTGCCCGAAATAGGATGCCAGCTCCAGAAAATAAAACCCCAGATAGACCCCCGGCTGCTCATAAGCGAGCTCCGTAAAATAGGCCGAGACGTCCGCGCCGACCAGGTTGTAGGCATTTTTGCCCTCGTAGAGGGAGAATTCCGCGAAGACAAAGGGGTTCGAGGCCGCCATCAGCGGGCTGTTCTGCCGCCTCGCCCCGTGGGCAAAGGCTGTAATCCTGCCTCTCTCGCGGGTCAGGATCACCAGCCGCTTGTCGTATTCCCCGAGAGGCTGGGCGTACAGCACGACGCCGGCGAGAAGAAGCTTATCCATCAGTCTTTCTGAGCCTCATAGCCGAAATTTTTGAGATCCCGCGCGGAATCCCGCCAGTTCTTACGCACCTTCACCCAGAGCTTCAGGTAGACCTGGGTGCCGATGATCTCCTCGAGTTCCTTCCGGGCGTCCGTGCCGATGCGCTTCAGCATCGCGCCGTCCTTCCCGATAATGATCTTCTTGTGGCTCTCCCTCTCGCAGACGATCGTCGCCTCGATGGAGGTGAGCGTCTCCGATTTCTCCTTGTAGGCGTCGATGAGGACCGCGATGCCGTGGGGAACCTCCGCGCCGAGGTCGCGGAGAGCCTTCTCGCGGATGACCTCGCCGGCGATCTGCCGCAGGGTCTGGTCCGTCACGACCTCCTCGTCATAGTACTTCGGGCCTTCCGGGAGCGCCTTCAGGATCGCGTCCCGGAGCGTATCCACGTTCGTGCCCTGCATCGCGGAGACCGGGATGATGTCCTGAAAATCCATGAGCTGCGCATAGGCCTCGATGACCGCCGGCAGCTGGGCTTTCTTCACCCTGTCGATCTTGTTCACGACAAGGATGACCGGCTTCTTCGAGGCTTTCAGCTTTTTGATGATCGTCTTGTCGCCCTCTCCGACGAAGGAGGATGGCTCGACGAGAAACAGGACCACGTCAGCGTCCGAGATCGTCCGGACGGAGACATCCATCAGGTACTCACCGAGCCGGTTTTCGGTCTTTTTGATCATCCCCGGGGTGTCCAGGAAGATGATCTGCCCCTCCTCCGTCGTGAGCACCGTCTCGATCCGGTTCCGCGTGGTCTGCGGCTTCCTCGATGTGATCGCGATCTTCTGCCCGATGAGGTGGTTCATGAGTGTCGATTTTCCGACGTTAGGCCTGCCGATCATGACGGCATAACCGGATCTGAACATATCTTCTCCTTATCTTAATTGTCCGGGGACGGTTCCTGGGGGACGGTTCTCAGAAAGTCGATTCTCAAAGAGAATCGGCTTTCAAGAACCGTCCCTGGGGAACCGTCCCTGAACCTCCGCTCTTAGACCAGCGGCTCCACACTCTTAAACAGCTCCCGATCCTTCTCCACCGCCGACTCGGACCCGACAACGCAGATGTACCCGCTCTCCGTCACCTGCCGGATGCGCTCCGCGAGCTCCCTGATATCCGCGTCGGTCGCATCGAGAATCCCGTCACGAAATCTCTGGACTTCCTCGTCTGGGTAGTCGTTCATGTAGTTCCGCATGCTGATCATCCCGAACAGCGAGGGCGTGAGCGGCGTGTCGATCCCGCTCATCGTACCGATGATGTAGCGGGTCATTTCCTTCTCGTCCGCGGTGAACCCGGCAAGATAATCCGGAACGCTCCTGAAGACGTCGTACGTGGCCGCAAGGTTCGGGTCGCGGTAGGAGGTGAAAACCCCCTCGCCGTTCCGGCGGAACTGGGCGCTCACGCCGTAGGCCCCGCCCTTCACGCGGACGTTCTGCCAGAGATAACCGTAGCTCAGGAGGTGGCGCAGGATCGCCATCGCCCCGTTAAACTCCCTGCCGGCCGGCTTAAATGCGCCGCTCATCGCGCAGTACTGCACCTGGCCGGCGGTCGTGAAGGCTTCGTTCAGCGCTCCGAGCGGAGATACGAAGTACCGGGGGGCTTCATTTTCCGAAAATCCGAGCAGCACCTTCGGAAGCGCCGCCTTAAGATAGGCGCGGCCTTCCTCCTCCGAGGTGAAGCCCACGATGAGCCTCGCGGGATCGAACACGATTCCCATGAGCTCCTCCATCGCCGCGATGAGCTCCGCCTTCTTCTCCTCAAAATGCTCCGAAAGGTCCTTCACGGTCCGGTAGAAGCTGATTCCGGAGATACACTCGAGAAATGCCGCAGATGCCGAATAGTACGCGCCCGCCCGGGTCATTGCCGTGCTGCTGCCGCCGCTCTGGAGGGCATTTTCAAGGCGTGATCTCGTGCTGTCCAGGATCTCGCGGATCCTCTTCTCGTCCGTGAAGCGCGACGTTGCAATGATCTCGTGAATGAGGTCGAAGCCGGCGGAAATGCGCCCGTAGAGCGCCTTCATCCGCACGGAGAAGTAGGCTTTGTAAGGCTGCGCGCCGCTGTAATCGTCGTAAGGCATGATCGTCACGCTGAGCCCGCCTGTCTCGATGTTGATTTCATTGCTGAGCGCGAGGTAGGAGTAATTCTCCGTATCCACACTGCCGAGCAGGGTGCGGAAGACACTGAGATAGGGGACCAGCCTTTCCGGAATGTGCGTGGCGTCCCACAGGAGCTCCACGTAGCCGATCCCGTTCGAGACGCAGTCGTGCCAGACGATGCGCTGGGAGGATTTCACGCCCTCCGCCTGATAGGTCTCCTCGATATTCGAGACCGGACGGATCTTGCGCCGGATATCGGTCCTGGCGAGCATGGGAAGGCAGGCGAGCGCCTCCTCGCTGTCCTCCTGCTCCTGCCAGGCGAGCAGATTTTCCGTCTTCCCGATGATCCCGTCGAGTTCCGCGTCCGTAAGAGAGGCCTTGACCGCGGCGAGCCGCTCCGCTGCCGCCTTCTCGCGTTCCGCCGCGAGACCCTTCTGCGGTTTTAAAATGACGACCGACCCAAACGGATTGTCAAGCAGCTTCTCCTTCACGAGCTCCTCAAAATAGCCCTCGTTCATCTTCTCCCGAAGATCCGCGTAGGCGTCCAGCTGCCGGAGGGCGTTGAACGGGGCATTTTCATCGTAGAGCCAGGTGTCGAAGACGTCGATGCTGTACATGAGTCCCTTCGGGTAGGAGGCGTAATCCGCCTCGCGGAACTGGAACTCCAGGTAGTTGAGTCCGGCGAGGAGGGATTTCTTGTCGATGCCCTTCTTTATTTCATTTTCCAGAGTCGTGCGGATCACGGAAATGAAACGCTCCTCGTCCTCCGCCTCCGCATTCCTGGCCGTGACGCTGAAATAAGGCTGCAGGATCCCGTCGCTGTAGGACCCGCTGACGTCCTTGCCGATGCCGGCGTCGAGCAGGGCCTGGCGCACCGGAGCGCCCGGAGCCGAGAAGAGCGCGTAGTCGATGACGTCGAACGCGATCATCTCCCTGATGTCCATCGGATCGCCGCAGACCACGTTCCAGGTGAGGTAGGTGCTCTCCTTCCCGTCCTCCTCGTCGGAGATCGGGTAGAAATCCTCGCGGCGGACCGGCTTCTCAAACGGGACCTGCTTCGGGATCGTGGAGTCGATGTCGATGCGGTCGTATTTCGAGAGGTAGTGCTCGTCGAGGAAGGTCAGCGTGTCGGCCATGTCCATGTCGCCGTAGAGGTAGATGTAGCTGTTGACCGGATGGTAATAACGCCTGTGGAAATCCAGATAGTTCTCGTAGGTGAGGGACGGGATGACCTCCGGGTCGCCGCCGGACTCGACCCCGTAGGGGGTGTCCGGGAAGAGCGAGTTCATGACCGAGCGCTCGAGGACCTCGTCCGGTGAAGAAAATGCGCCCTTCATCTCGTTGTAGACCACGCCGTTGACGGTCAGGGGGTCATTTTTGTCGGTCAGGTGGTAGTGCCATCCTTCCTGGCGGAAAATATTTTCCTCATGATAAATGTTCGGATGAAAGACCGCGTCCAGATAGACATGCATGAGGTTCCGGAAATCCGCATCGTTGGTGGAGGCGACCGGGTACATGGTCTTGTCGGGGTAGGTCATCGCGTTCAGGAATGTGTTGAAGGAGCCCTTCACGAGCTCGACGAACGGGTCCTTGAGCGGGAACTCCTCCGACCCGCAGAGGACGGTGTGTTCGATGATGTGGGCGACGCCGGTCGAGTCCGCGGGCGGGGTCCGGAAGGCGATGTTGAAGACCTTGTTGTCGTCGTCGTTCGGGATGAGCATCACGCGTGCTCCGCTCTTTTTGTGCCTGAGGAGCCAGCCTTCGGCGTGGATGTCGGGGATCTCCTCGTGCCGGACCAGCTCATAGGGGCTGCCCGTAAGATACTGCTGTAAATCCATACTTCCTCCATAATAGCTTATCAAGATAACTATAGGGGATTATATCACCGCCTGCGCGTTTTTGCACTATAAAATTATCAACGCGTTTGGGGACGGTTCTTCGCAGAGG
>DFFD01000182.1:0-185 GCA_002369495.1 Lachnospiraceae bacterium UBA3785
GCGGGAGGATTTACGCTTGCGTTGGCAGTCGCGGGCAGATGGAGCGTAAATATATTGACGGACGCGGGAGGATTTACGCTTGCGTCGGCAGTAACGAGCAGATGGAGCGTAAATGTGTTGACGGACGCGGGAGGATTTACGCTTGCGTCGGCAGTAACGAGCAGATGAAGCGTAAATGTGTTGAC
>DFFD01000182.1:337-4267 GCA_002369495.1 Lachnospiraceae bacterium UBA3785
GCGAAAACCAGCATAAATCCCGCGCAGAAGCGTAAAAGCAAGTCAGCAGGGCGGGAAGTAAGCGTCCACCCCGTTCGCCAGCCCGCGCGCGATCGCGCTCTGGCCGGCCTCGGAGGCCATGTAGAGGTCGTCCTCCCGGTTGCTCATGAAGCCCATCTCGACAATCGAGACCGGCATTTGAGCCCAGTTGATTCCCGTCATATCGTCGCCGTCCAGGATCCCGCGCAGCGGGAGCCCTGTGGCGGCGCTTTCATGTTCCGTGAGCAGGCGGGAGAGGCGCTGCGAATCCGCAATCAGGGCGGCGGAGAGATAACGGTTGGCGCTGCCCGGCTGGTAGGCCATGATGCCGCGAACCGAAGCGCTGTCGGAGCTGTTCGCGTGGAGACGGATGAAAATGTCCGCATGCGCCGAAGCCGCCATCTGAGCCCGCTCAGCATTGGAGATGTCGACGTCGTGGGTCGTCCGGATCATATAGACGGAGTAGCCGCGGGCTTCGAGCTCCGCTTTGAGCTTAAGGCCTACCGCAAGGTTCAGCTCGTACTCTTCGAGGCCGGACCAGAGGCCTTCCGTGCCGGAGGTGACCCTTGCCTTCATGACCGAAGAGCCCGGCGCGTTGGGCTCGAGCGCGGAGCTGCCGTGGCGCTGGTGGCCGGGGTCGATCGCGACGATGTATTTTTTCGCGGTCTCCCTGACCGGGATCACCGGAGAAAATGAAAACCGCTGCGCCACCGTCCCATTTGGTGTATAGGTCCGGATGTTGGTGCCGTTTTTCATGCTTCCGCCGGCCACGTCCAGCGCTTTTCCAAGGGCGGAGATGATCGCGAAGGTGCCGTCCCCGCAGTCCTCAAAGCGCCATTTCTGGGCGGATGTCTGATTGGACGTGTAGAGCTGGATGTTGGCGCCGCTTGCTCGGGAGCCGCCGGCGATATCGAGGGCCTTCTGCGCCTTCACGTTCAGGATCGTGTACCAGCCGTCGCCGAGGTAATGTAAGGTGAACTGCTGGGCCGGAGTCCCGTTTCCGGCGTAGAGCTGCACGTTGGCGCCGTTCTTTACGGCTCCGCTCGCGACGTCAATCACTTTTGAGGGATCCTTTGCCGATGCGAAGGTGAAGGTGCCGTCCGGGGCGGTCCGCTTTCCGTCGACAAGTTCAAATGAAAACCTCTGCGCCGCCGTCCCGTTCGCGGTGTAAAGCCGGACGTTGGTCCCGTTCTTCCTGGAGCCGCCGGCGATGTCGAGGCAGAGGCCGTCGTTCAGGGCGGTCCTTACGGTATAGGTGCC
The DNA here is from genome assembly GCA_002369495.1 of Lachnospiraceae bacterium UBA3785. Classification (GTDB taxonomy): domain Bacteria; phylum Bacillota; class Clostridia; order Lachnospirales; family Lachnospiraceae; genus Chordicoccus. The sequence continues at coordinate 1,616 of DFFD01000182.1, forward strand.
GTCCCCGGCGGGCGCAAGACGCCACTTCTGGGCGCGGGTCCCGTTCGGGGTATACTGCTGCACGTTGGTCCCGGAGGAGGATCTTCCGCCGGCGACGTCGAGCGCGAGCGCGGAGCGGACCGGCGAGATCTCATAAGCCCCGTCGGCAAGGCGCGTCAGCGTGAACTGCTGGGCTGCGGTGCCGTTGGCGGCATAGATCTGCAGGTTCCCGCCGTTTTTCGTCGAGCCGCCCGCGATGTCGAGGACCTTTTCATCCCCCAGCGCGGAGCGGATGATGTAGGTGCCGGAGGGGAGGGCCTCGTCGGCGGATACGGCGTGCGGGCGCGCGAGCGCGAGGATGAGCGCGAGCGCGCTGAGGGTCAGGAAGAGGGTTCGTTTCATGGGAATCTCCTTCACGTTGGGGTTCGGGGACGGTTCCCAGAATCGGTTCCCTTCGGGAACCGATCCCAGGAACCGTCCCTGCGGCATTTGGGGGACATCGGGGACGGTTCCTGGGGGACGGTTCCTGAAAATCGATTCTCAATCGAGAATCGATTCCCGGGAACCGTCCCTGGGAACCGTCCCTGCAGTATTTTTGGGAACCGTCCCTGCAGATACAGTATATCACACCCGATTTCTCTTTACAATCAGCCCCGCCCTGTGTTAGTATATGCCCCAGCAGCCGGAGGCTGCCGCGAGTTCGAAGTCCATCCTCGCGTAAATCAAAACCAGGAGGTTATTTTATGTCCAAAAACACCGCATTCATCACCCAGACCGCCGCAATCGGCGCCGTCTACGTCGTCCTGACGCTCGTCTTCGCACCGTTCTCCTACGGGGAGGTCCAGGTCCGCATCTCCGAAGCGCTCACGATCCTGCCGTTCTTCACGCCGGCGGCGGTCCCGGGGCTCTTTGTCGGCTGCTTCCTCGCGAACTTCATCGGCGGAGCTGTCCTGCCGGACGTCATCTTCGGGAGCATCGCGACTCTCCTCGGCGCGGTCGGAACTTACTGCCTGCGCAGCAGCCGCTGGCTCGCGCCGCTGCCGCCGATCCTGGCCAACACCGTCATCGTCCCGTTCGTCCTCAAATACGCCTACGGCGTCCCGCTCCCGATCCCGCTTCTCATGGTCTTCATCGCCATTGGCGAGATCATCAGCTGCTATCTGCTGGGCGAGATCCTGCTGTCCGCGCTCAGCAGCCGGACGGGGTACATTTTCAGAAAGACTGCCTGAATCACAACTTTATTATAAGAAGGAGGCCGCTATGGAATACCGCATCGAACATGACTCCATGGGGGAAATGAAAGTCCCCGCCGACCGCTACTGGGCCGCCCAGACCCAGCGCAGCCATGAAAACTTTAAGATCGGGGTCGGCATCGAAACCATGCCGGAGGAGATCGTCCGCGCGTTCGGTATCCTGAAAATGGCCGCCGCCCGCGCCAACCATGCGCTGAAGCCCGAAAAAATGACCGGCGAAAAGCTGGCCGTGATCGGGAAGGCCGCCGGCGAGGTCGCCGAAGGGAAGCTGATGGACCATTTCCCTCTCGTCGTCTGGCAGACCGGGTCCGGGACCCAGTCCAACATGAACGCCAACGAGGTCATCGCGAACCGCGCCAACGAGCTCGCGGGCAGAAAGCTCTGCCACCCGAACGACGACATCAACATGAGCCAGTCCTCGAACGATACGTTTCCGACCGCGATGCACATTTCGGCGGTCCTGGCAGTCGAGGATAAGCTCCTTCCGGCAGCGGAAAGGCTGATCGAGGTCCTGAAGGCGCTGGAGAAGAAGCATGAGGGGATCGTGAAGAGCGGAAGAACGCATCTGCAGGACGCGGTGCCGGTTGCATTTTCCCAGGAGATCTCCGGCTGGAGAGCCTCGCTCGAGCGCGACACAGAGCTCCTGAAGCTCGCCGTCGGGCCGCTTTCCGAGCTCGCGCTCGGCGGAACCGCGGTCGGGACCGGCCTCAATGCGCCGGCCGGCTTCGATACGAAGGTGGCGGAGGAGGTCTCCGCGCTCACCGGGAAGAAATTCAGGACCGCGGCGAACAAGTTCCACGCGCTGACCTCGAAGGACGAGATCGTCTTCGCGCACGGCGCGGTCAAGGCGATGGCGGCCGACATGATGAAAATCGCAAATGATGTGCGCTGGCTCGCGAGCGGGCCTCGCTGCGGCCTCGGCGAGATCCGCATTCCGGAAAATGAGCCCGGCTCCTCGATCATGCCCGGCAAGGTCAACCCGACCCAGTGCGAGCAGGTGACCATGGTGGCTGTCCAGGTGATGGGCAACGACGCGGCGATCGGCTTCGCCGCCTCCCAGGGCAACTTCGAGCTCAACGTGTTCATGCCGGTGATCGCGTACAATTTCCTGCAGTCCGTGCGGCTCCTTTCCGAGTCGATCGTCTCCTTCACCGTCAACTGCGCGGTCGGGATCACGGCGGACGCGGAGAAAATGCGGCACAATCTCTATAACTCGCTCATGCTGGTCACCGCACTCAACCCTTACATCGGGTATGAGAACGCGGCGAAGACAGCAAAAAAGGCCTTCCGGGAAAATATTTCCCTGAGGGAGGCCTGTGTTTCGCTCGGATTCCTCACGGAGGAGCGGTTCGACGAAGTGTTCCGTCCGGAGGAAATGGTCTGAATAGTATACTGAGCACCCCGCATTCGCAGCCGCTCC
>DFFD01000182.1:4331-5378 GCA_002369495.1 Lachnospiraceae bacterium UBA3785
GCCGCTCCGCGGCTTGCTCATGTGGCGCTGATTCTTTATAAAAACCGGTCGATGGCTGACTTAAAGTCCTCGACCGATTTTTCGTCTCCGTCCTCGATCGCGTGGACGATGCAGTGCGAGATGTGCTCGCTGATGATCACCTTGCCGAGGCTCCTGATCGCGGCGTTGACCGCGGAGAGCTGGATGAGGACGTCCGCGCAGTCCTCGTCGCGCTCGACCATATCTTTTACTTTATTCAAATGCCCGATGATCCTGGCCAGCCGGTTCACGATGCGCTTTTTGTGCTCCGGCGAGTGGTGGTGGGCGTGCAGTTCTTTAAGATTTTCGTTCATGGTACAGCCTTTCCTTGTGTACAGACAGTTTACCATGCAGGGCTCGCCCGTGTAAAGAGAATATAAGAACGGGATCCTGAATTTCGGTACGGCCGGTGTTTTTCGGGAGCATTTTCTGACGGCGGCTCTCATTTTTCCTGCAGGAACAGGTGATATGACTGCTCAGCAGCCGGCTCACAGCCGTTTCGCGGGGGCTGAAATGCAAAAGTTGGTGAATAATTCCATTTTTGACCGCAAAACCGCGTGAAATTTTAGTTTATATTTTGAAAGAGTTTTCTTTGCCCGTGGGCGCAAGTCATTATATAATAGTACGGATAGAGAAGTGCAGCTGTGCTTAAAGGAGGTAGAATATGCCGCTTCGAACAGACATCAAGAAGGTACTGATCATCGGATCGGGTCCGATCATCATCGGCCAGGCCTGTGAGTTTGACTACTCCGGCACGCAGGCGTGCAAGGCGCTCAGGAGCCTCGGCTACGAGATCGTCCTTGTCAACTCCAACCCGGCCACTATTATGACGGATCCGGAGATGGCGGACGTCACCTACATCGAGCCGCTGAACACCGCGCGCCTCGAGCAGATCATCGCAAAGGAGCGCCCGGATGCGCTGTTGCCGAACCTCGGCGGCCAGTCCGGCCTCAACCTTGCCGCGGAGCTCTACAAGGAGGGCATCCTCGACAAATACAACGTTCAGGTCATCGGCGTCCAGGTCGACGC
>DFFD01000182.1:5460-5997 GCA_002369495.1 Lachnospiraceae bacterium UBA3785
GCGAGGACCGTATTGAATTCAAGAAAACCATGAACATGCTCGGCATCGAGATGGCCCGCTCCGAGGTCGCCTACAGCGTCGAGGAAGGTCTCGCGATCGCCGACAGGCTGGGTTACCCGGTCGTCCTCCGTCCGGCCTACACGATGGGCGGCGCCGGCGGCGGCCTTGTCTACAACGTGGAGGAGCTGAAGACGGTCATGGCCCGCGGCCTGCAGGCATCCCTGGTCCACCAGGTCCTCGTCGAGGAGTCGATCCTCGGCTGGGAGGAGCTTGAGCTCGAGGTCGTCCGCGATGCGGACAACAACATGATCACGGTCTGCTTTATTGAAAATGTAGACCCCATGGGCGTCCACACCGGCGACTCCTTCTGCACCGCTCCGATGCTGACGATCTCCCAGGATGTCATGGACCGGCTGCAGGAGCAGGCTTACAAGATCGTCGAGCATGTCGGCGTCATCGGCGGCACAAACGTTCAGTTCGCCCACGATCCGGTATCCGACAGAATCATCGTCATTGAAATCAATCCGCGTACATCCA
>DFFD01000136.1 GCA_002369495.1 Lachnospiraceae bacterium UBA3785
AGTGCACCGGCGCGAACCCGCGCTACCCGCTGATCGAGGAGCTGAAGAAGATCTACACGATGGCTTACTACGGCGAGCCGGATGAGAATGTCACGTTCTGACCGGGCGGAAAGGAGAGAAAAATGGCTGCGAAGAAGAAAGAAATCATCATCGAGCGTGCGAACAAGACCGTCTACCGCGAAGGGGATGTGCTCGTGAAGGCGTTCGTGAAGGAGCATGAAAAGAGCGGCGTCTTCAACGAAGCGCACATCACTTCCCTCGTGGAGTCCTTCGGCGTCCCGGCAGCGGCGGTCCGCTTCGTGAAGGAGATCGACGGAAAATGGGCCATCGGCCTTGACTTCATCGAAGGCGAGTCCCTGGCTGAGAAAATGAAAAACGAGCCGGAAAACTTCGACGCGCTCCTTGAGCAGTTCGTCGATATCCAGGTCGCCGTGAGCCGCTTTAAGGCCGTCGGCCTCCGCAACACGGTCGACAAGCGCGCGGAGGAGATCAACGCGCTCCCGGACCTCGATCCGAGCACGCGCTACGAGCTGCTCCAGAGGCTGCACGGCATGAAGCGCCACACGAAGCTCTGCCACGGCGATTTCAACCCGTCCAACATCATCATCCGGGAGGACGGCAGCTGGGCGGTCGTCGACTGGTCCCACGCGACCGCGGGCAACGCCGGCGCGGACGCGGCGCTCACCTACCTTGAGCTGACGCTCCAGGATCCGGAGCTCGCTGAGAAGTACCTGAAACTCTACAGCAGAAAGTCCGATATCGCAATCCAGTACATCCAGAACTGGATGCCGATCGTCGCCGCGGGCCAGCTCGCCAAGGCGAAGACGGAGGAGGAGAAAGCCCTGCTCGCCCGCTGGATCAGCATCGCGGATTACGAATAATTGTATACAGTATATTTGCACAAAAGCCCCTCCCCCGCGGAGGGGTTTTGTGTTATAATACACTATCTGTATTTGATTGTCTGAAAGACAACGGAGAGTTTCATGGAAAAAAAGAACCGCACAGTTGAACGAAAATACGAAGTACGAAACAGCTTTCTTCGCATCACGCTGGCGTTTCTCTCTGTCCTTCTGCAGACGCTGTGGCTGCTTTTGTATTTTACCTTTCTGAACGCCAGGTACCCCTGGATCAACGCGCTGACGACTGTCTTCGGCGTCACGCTCGCGCTGACTGTCTACATGCAGCGGCGGCCGAGCTCGATCAAGATGTCCTGGATCATCGTGATGCTGGCGATGCCGGTGTTCGGCGTATTTTTCTACCTCTGGAACAGCCTGGGCTACGCGGCGATCAACATGAAGCGCCGCTACGCGAGGATCGACCGGGAGATCCACGAGTATCTCCCTGAAAATGAAGACATCCTCTCCGCCCTGGAGGAGACCGACCGGGGGCTTGCGAACCAGGCGCGCTACATCACAAAATTTTCCCATTATCCGGTCTGGACGAACACGGACGTGGTCTACCACGCGGACACAACGGACGCGCTGGAGGATCTTAAGGCGGAGCTTCGGAAGGCGGAGGTTTTCATTTTCATGGAGTACTACGCGATCGAGGACAGCCGGGCGTTCGCGGGCATCCACGAGATCCTGAAGGCCAAGGCGGCCGAGGGGGTCCTCGTGCGCATCTTCTACGACGATCTCGGGAGCGTCGGCTTCATCAACCCGGTTTTCCAGAAGAAAATGGAGGAGGACGGCATCGAATGCCGCATCTTCAACCCGGTCATACCGCTCATCAACCTCTTTATGAACAACCGCGACCACCGGAAGATCACGGTGATCGACGGGCGGGTCGCCTTTACGGGGGGCTACAACCTGGCGGACGAATATTTCCACATGACCGAGCCCTACGGTTACTGGAAGGACTCCGGGGTCAAGATTACCGGGGACGCGGTGCGCAGCATGACGGTCACCTTCTTTGAGAACTGGTACGCGCTGAGAAAGAACGGCGGGGAGAAGGTCGAGGAGGAGTATCTGCCGGAGAGCACCTACGAGGCGAAGGAGCAGGGCTTTGTCCAGCCCTACGCGGACCAGCCGATGGACCGGGAGCTTGTCGGGGAAAATGTCTACATGAACATCATCACCGGTGCACGGGAGTACTGCTGGTTTGTGACGCCCTACCTCATCATCACGGACGAGATGGCGAGCGCGCTCGCGCTGGCGGCGCGGCGGGGCGTGGACGTCAGGATCATCATCCCGCGGATCCCGGATAAGAAGGTGATCTTCCGGGTGACGAAATCATTCTGCCCGCGGCTGGTGCAGGCGGGCGTTAAGATTTATGAGTACACGCCGGGGTTCTCCCACGCGAAGATGTGCATCGCCGACGGGGAGATCGCGGTCTGCGGGACCATCAACCTGGATTACAGGAGCCTGTATCATCATTTTGAGAACGGGGTCGTGCTCTACCGCATGAGCGCGGTGGGGGAGATCTACCGGGATTTTGAGAAGATGTTTGAGGAGAGCCGCGAGAGCTCCGCGGATTACCGCAGGAGCCGCCGGCGGCCGAGCCTGCGGTTCAGGGATACGATGCTGCGGCTGGTGTCGCCGCTGCTGTGAGGAATGAGGGGACGGTTCCCAGGGACGGTTCTCTTAAAAAGCGCGATTCTCGTTTGAGAATCGCGCTTTTTCTAAGAACCGTCCCCCAGGAACCGTCCCTGTGTTTTTGGGAATCGTTCCCGGGGGATGAGAAAAGAAAGGGAACTCACCACCACTCGCTCCGGTCATCCGGATCCTCGGAGCCGCCGAAGAGCCGGCCCCACCAGTCGAAGATCCCGCCGGAGGAGCTTCCGGACCCGCCGGAGCCTTCGGACCCGCCGGACGGGCTTTCGTACCCGCCGTAGTAACCGCCCTGGTTCCCGGGTTCGCCGGGACGCGCTGAGGACCCGCCCTGCGGCTCCTCATCATCCTTCCTGCCGGAGGCGCTCTCGCTGTTACGGCGGTTCAGCCAGTAATTCCAGATCGAGGTGTGCTCGCTGCAGGTGCCCTCCGTGAGCGATTCGGGGATCACGTACTGCTCATCCGCGGTGCCCGCGGCTGCCTCTTTGAGATACACTCTCGTGACGACGGAGCTCTCGGGGCAGTAGCGGCCTGCCTTCTCCCAGTGGGAGGTGCAGACGTCGACCGCGACGTGGCAGCTGCAGACCGCATGCGGCTCGGTCCCCTTCGCGAAATACTCCGTCCGCGTCATATCGCCCTGCACGGTCTCGTCGCAGAGACCCTCGACGGCCAGGAGGCCGCATTTTGTGCAGATCTCGCACTCGACGAGATTTTCCAGGCCGTCAAACGCCATGTAGGCGTAAGAGGAGTGTGCGCGCGACATGACCGCCTTCCAGAGGCGTTTCACGTAGGAGGTGTCCGCCTGCTCGCGGTTGTCGTCATAGCCGCCCCAGACCCCGCAGGCGAGGTAGGGCGAGTAGCCGATGAACCAGCCGTCGCGGGCGCCTGAGGTCGTTCCGCTCTTCCCGGCCAGCGCGACGCCGTCAAAATCCGCGTCGATGCCGGTCCCGTCGGTGATCACGTACTCAAGCGCGGAGGTGAGCAGCGCGGCGGTCTCCTCCTTCACGACCCGGTGGGAGGCGGGCGTGTTGTCGATGAGGACATTTCCGTCGTGATCGATGATCCTCGTGTAGAAAACCGGCTCGACATAGACCCCGCCGCGGGCCAGCGAGCTGTAGGCGGCGGTCATTTCAAGATTGGTCACGCCGCCCGAGGTACCGCCGAGCGCGAGGGCTTCCACCTTGTCCGCGTCCGTCAGGGTCGAGATGCCGAAATCTTCGATCTGGGAAAATACCGCCTCCGTGCCCAGCTGCTCAAAACACTTGTAGGCGACGATGTTGTCCGACTGGGCGATCGCGGTCCGGATCGTCGTCATCCCGCCGTAAAGCCCGTTCGAATTGTGGATCTCAGTCCCGTCCGAGTAGCTGTAAGGAGCGTCCTCCACAGCGGTCCCGAGCGTGATGAGCCCGGCGTTCAGGCCCGCGGCGTACTCGCCGAGGATCTTGATCGTGGAGCCAGGCTGCCGCGCGGCGCTGAGGGCCCGGTTGTAGATGAGGCTCGCGGTCTTCTCGCCGCGGCCGCCGACCATGGCGCGCACCTCGCCGGTCGCGGTGTCGATGAGCACGAGTGAGGCCTCCGCGTCGGAGCTGAAGTTCGCGTCGTTGTTCATTTCCTCCTCGCAGAGGGCTTCGAGGGCCGCATCTTTGGTTGACATAATGGTGAGACCGCCCCGGTAAATGAGATCCCAGGCCTCGCTCTCGCTGCACGGGACCGCGTCCATGAGGTCGTGCAGGACCTCGTAGACCAGCGCGTCGTCAAAATAAGAAAATATCTGCGCCCCGCTCCGGTCCTCGTGGATCGCCGCGATCCGCGTATAGACGTCGTCGGCCATCGCCTCGTTGAAGGCATCTTCGGAAATGTACCCCTGGTTCAGCATGCAGCGCAGGGTCTTGTCGCGGCGCTTTGCATTTTCTTCTGGATTCTTCAGGGGATTGTAGGCCGTCGGGCTCTTGGTGATCCCGGAGAGCACCGCGCACTCCGAGAGCGTGAGCTCGGAGACGTCCTTGTCGAAATAGTAGCGCGCGGCGGTCTCGACGCCCCAGCAGCCGCCGCCCAGATTGATCGTATTCAGGTAGTTTTCGAGGATCCAGTCCTTCGACGTGCGGCGCTCGAGGATGACCGCCAGGTACTGCTCCTGGATCTTGCGCTCGAGCCTGTCCAGGAAGGTCTTTTCCTCGGTCCAGGAGGTCAGGACGTTATTTTTCAGGAGCTGCTGCGTGATCGTGGACGCTCCCTGGTTGAAATGCCCGGTCGAGACGCCGGTCCAGACAGCGCGGACGATGCCTTTCAGGTCGATCCCGGGGTGCGTGTAGAAGCGTTCGTCCTCGATTGCGACGAAGGCGTGCTGCAGGTCCTTCGGGATGTAAGCAAGGTCCACATAGACCCGGTTTGAGGCTTCGCCGGTCAGCGTGAGCGTGACATTTCCGTCCGTGTCGAGCACGGTCGTGCGGTAGCCGTCCGGCGCGACGTCGGCAAGATCAAGGTCGGGCGCCTTCATGACCGTGACGGCGATGAAGACGCATGCTCCCGCGAGGGTGAGCATCGCAAGCGCCATGAGGCTTAAGAGCACATAGCGCAGGGTGTGTTTCTTTTTGATAGTACCCCTTTCCTTTCCCATGGTTGTCCTCCATGAAGCTTAAGAGGGCGGCACTTAGGCCGCAGACCACGTTGAACCATGGTTTATTGTCGCATGGACCTGTGTTCATTTTGTGTTCATATATTTACATTAGAAGGGGAGATATTTCTTTTTTGTTACGGGAAAATGAAAAAAGGGCTTTTAAGCCCCTTTCTTTTTTGAAAACTTTTGCAGCGATTCTCACAGCACGATCCGTATGCGCGTCCCCAGATCCTTCCTGGACAACACCTCAAAGTGGCCGCCGTGCTTGTCCACGATCCACTTCGCGATGGAGAGGCCGAGCCCGGTGCCTGCGCTTGCGCGGACATCATCCGCCCGGAAGAACCGCTCGAAGATGTGCGGGAGCTCGGACTCGCTGATGCCCCGGCCGAGATCCTGCACCTGCAGGTAGGCCCGCCCCTTGTCGGTCTTCCCGTAGGAGAGGATGATCTCCTCGCCCTCCGGGGTGTATTTGGCGGCATTGTCGATGAGGATACGGACGGCCTGCTTCATGAGCCCGGGGTCGACGGAGACCTCGGAGGCCTCGCCTTCCTTCAGGCGGTAGCGGTGCTTCTCATCGATCATCAGCGACTCCTCGTAGATGTCCCGGATGAACGCATCCGTGCTGACGGACTGTCTTGAGAGGGAGGTCCGCCCCGCGTCGCCCCTTGCGAGGAATAGGAGCTGCTCCACCAGGTAGTTCATGTGGTCCGCCTCATTTTTGATCGCGGTGATGCTCTCGTCGAGGATCTTCTCGTCCGTCTTTCCCCAGCGGTCGAGCATGTTGGCGTAGCCCTGGATCACCGCGATGGGGGTCCGAAGCTCGTGGGAGGCGTCATTTACGAACCTTGACTGCTGGCGCATGGTGTCCCGCATGCGAAGGAGCAGGTTGTTCATGGCGGCCTCGACGCCGATGAGGTCCGAGTCTCCGAAGGAGAGGGGCCTTCCCTGCTCTGCATTTTCCGGATCGATGTGCTCAAGGGCGTCCTCGATCATCTGGTACTTGTCCTCGGAAAATGAAAGCCGGCTCAGCTCATCCGCCTTGAGGGCGATCTCGTTGATCGGGGCGAGAATTTTTCGAATCGCTTTTGTTTCTCTGTAAAATGAAAAGAGGAGCCCCAGAATCTGGACCGCAAGGAGTACCCCCAGAATGCAGGCAATCGCGATGAAGGGATAGAGAAAAGAGACGGATAGAAGAGTTTTGCCCGTCCCGGAAGTGATCATATAAAGAAATTCCGCTCCGGGATAGGAGGCGATCTCTCGAACCGTGAAAAAACGGCTGCGCCCGGCCGCAATGGACCCCAGGGCGGAGAATTCCTGCTCCGCGCACCAGCCGATCACGAGAAGCACGCCGGTCAGGAGATCCGTGCCCAGAGAGCGGAAGAATTTCTTTCTGAGCAGGTAGCCGTGCATTTTCCGGGTGATCGATGTCATGCGCTTCTGCTGGTCGAGGGAAGCGCTTCCTTTTCTTGCGGAGGCCGTCTTCCCGTCAGTCTTCGTCTGATTTGATGACATAGCCGACTCCTCTTACGGTCCGGATCATCCTGATGCCGAACGCGTCGTCAATCTTGGACCGCAAATACCGGATGTAGACGTCGACCACGTTGGTCTCACCCGCGTACTCGTATCCGCATACTTTATTCAGCAGTGTGTCCCTTGAGAGGACGATGTTTTTATTTTCAAGAAGGGTCTTCAGCATCAGAAACTCCCGGTTCGTGAGAGTGATCTCGTGGCCGGCGTACCGCACATCGTGGCGGCGGTCGTCGAGGACGAGCTCCTGCCACCGGAGGACCCCCTCCTCGTCATGGGGAGTTTCGGCATTCGGAGCGGCAGGCCGAACCGCGTGGAGCTTCAGCGCCACGCGGATTCTAGCCAGCAGTTCTTCTATCGCAAACGGTTTGGTGATGTAGTCGACGGCGCCGGCGTCGAGCCCCGATACCTTGTCCATGACCGCATCCCTGGCGGTGAGAAGGATCACCGGCACTTCCTTCTCCTTGAGGAGCCGCCGCAGCACCTCGAGACCGTTGAGTCCGGGCAGCATGATGTCGAGAAGGATCAGGTCGTAATGGTTTGCGAGCGCGAGCGAGAGTGCCTCGCGCCCGTTTCCCGATTTCTCCACCTGGTAGCCCTCGTGCATAAGCTCGAGTTCCAGAAATCTTGCCAGTTTTTCTTCGTCTTCCACCAACAGGATGCGTGTGTTCATATGCTTACCTCATTTTTATCTGTAATCGGAGCCTTCGTCCGTGTTCCTGAACTCGCTCTTTACGTCCTCCGCGAAATCGCCGGCCCTGTTCAGGATGCTGTTGGCTTTCTTCACGCTGTCCGTTCCGTCAAATGAATAGCGGATCCCGAAGAAGAGGGCGATGATCATGACCGGAAGAAGTCCCTCCCATAAGAAGAAGAGGAGCAGAACGAACACCAGAGTGGGCATCGTGAAGAGGGTGTTGTCTCCCTTTTTTACGATAAACATGGTCTTCTGGATAAAATTGACGAGCGTGCTGACGATCCTGTTGACGGTCTGGCCGAAGCTCGGAGCGGATTGCTCGGCCTCCTCCACCTTGTCGCGGACCCGGATGTATTCGGTCTGGGCCTCGTAGTCGGTCGAGTAGGAAGCCTGTCTGGGGCCGTTCACCTTGCCCTGGCGCTCGAGCAGCACGATCGCATCCAGAAGGTCGCCGCCGGCCTCCTCAAGCGCGGCTCTTGCCTCCTCGTAGGAGACGTTTGCTTTTTCTCTGAGACGTTCAACTTTTTCGATGTTTTCCATGGTAATTCCTCCACATGATCTATCATACTCTATTTTCGGACTGTTTGCATCAGCGGTTTTTATTTCCTCCTGATGTACGTACAGGATACCGCCGCCAGATGAAAATGTCCTGTGAGAAAGATTAAAAACAGATTAAA
>DFFD01000015.1 GCA_002369495.1 Lachnospiraceae bacterium UBA3785
GAGACCATCGGGGACATCCTGATCGACCGCGAAAATGCCTCCGCCTTCCTCTTCATCGCCGCCGACCTCGCGCACCTCGTCACAGAGGAGCTCGTCCGCGTGAAGCACACCTCGGTCAGCTGCCGGCAGATCCCGCCCTCCGAGTGTACGGTCCGGCCGGAGTTCGAGGTCCGGGAGGGCTCCGTCGCCTCCGAGCGCCTCGACGCGGTCCTCGCGTTCGTCTTCCGCCTCGCCCGCGGCAAGGCCCAGGAGCTCATCACCCGCGAGGCGGTCTTCGTCGACGGCCGCACAGCCGTCTCCGCCGGGGCAGACCTGACCCCCGGAAGCCGCGTATCGGTCCGGGGGTTCGGAAAGTTCATCTATGACGGCGCCGTGAACACGACGAAGAAGGGCCGCACCTTCGTCCGGGTGCGGGTGTTTAAGTAAGTGATTGCTGGGGACGGTTCCTGGAAGGCCGCTTTCTCCGGGGACGGTTCCTGGAAGGCCGCTTTCTCCGGGGACGGTTCCTGGGAGGCCGCCTGCGGCGGCCGGTGGGAACCGTCCCTGAAGCCACCTTCCTCACTCCACCAGCTCGATCCTCCCCTCGATATGCGCATCCAGCCCCTCATGCGTGGCAAAATACTCCTCCAGGATATTGTTCACCGAGGTCGCGATCACCCGCGGGCGCATATTCTTCTTCACTTCCTCGAGCGGAACACCGAGAAACTCGTCAAAATTCTTAAAGTGATAATTCTGGATCGCAAACTTCAGCCTCGTCTCCGGCGTGATCGGTTCCCCGTTGAACGTCAGCTCCTCCAGCACCCGCGTCGTCTTGTTGTAGCGGATGTGCATGCCTTTCGAGAACTGATAGAACTCGGTCTCGCCCGTCCAGGCCTCGTCGCGCATGATGTGCTTCACCATGGTCCGGATCTGGTCCCCTGTCATCTCCACCATCCAGAGGTTGTCGTCGAACGGGGTGTTTTCCAGCATATCCTGGTACTCGATCACCGGACCCAGCTCCTTCTTCCGGATGCTGCCGGATCCCATCATCATGACGTCAAAGCTGCTCTCCCACTGCAGCGAGTCCGTGTACAGGTTGCCCATCTCGGTCTCCTGCTCGCGGCACGGGTGCGTGAGCTTTCTGGCCCAGCGCGTCACGACGCGTTTGTATTTTCTGTCGGTCTGGGTCCGGTAGCTGTCCAGCAGCTCCTCCAGCGGCTCGTCCTTCGGCGCGGTCTTTTCGTTGATCGGGACGCATTTCCAGGAAAATGAAAGCAGCTTCCTCTGCTCCTTATCATACTGCAGCTCGATCTGCCCGATGATGCCCGTCCCGGTGCCTGCCTGCACGATTGGGATCCCGTTCACCACCTCCGGCTTCTCCATAAAGCTGTGGCTGTGTCCGCCGATGATCATGTCGACCCCGCAGTCCGGGTCCAGCGCCTCCGCCAGCTGCCGGTCCATCTCGAGACCGATGTGCGTCAGCAGGATCGTCATGTCCGTCTTCACGGTCCGGTAGTTGTCGCAGATAATGCTGACTTCCTTCGCCGCCTCCTTGACATCGATAAAGGAACCGATGATCCGCTCCTGTTTTGTGGACGCAAGCACCTCCTCGGTCAGGATCCCGATAAACAGGATCCGGCAGCCGCCGATCTCCACATTGATGTAGGGCTGGAAGAGCCGCGCGCTGTTCATAGTCACGAACAGGTTTGCGTTGATGATCGGGAATTTTGCGCATTTTTCGAGAAATAAAAGATGCGCCAGCCCGTAATCCACCTCATGGTTTCCGAGCGTGGCCACATCCGGCCTTAAGCTGTTCATCAGATCGATCGTCGACAGGCCCTCATACTCCTGGTCGATGATCGACCCCCGGAACATATCGCCGGCGACGACGTAGAGCACATTTTTCTTCTCCTGACGCACCTTGCTGATGTAGCCGGACAGGCGCACCAGGCCGCCCCACTCCTGTCCGTCAATAGTCTTCGGCAGAAAGTCCCCGTGCATGTCATTGGAGTGCAGGATGGTCAGTTTCGTGATGGTATCGTCCATAAAAAACCTCCTTCTTGCAGGCTGAGAGGACTGCGGGGACGGTTCCCGGGAGGCCGCCTGCGGCGGCCGGGGAGAACCGTCCCTGTTCCGTGACCCCTCATTGCTCTGAGAAATCCGTATCCATATTCACAACCAGCTCATACTCCGGAAATGCCTTCTGCACATCCGCCACCGTCTCGCAGAAGACCGCCTTCCGGTCCTTCGCGTTAAAGCTCACCACGAGGTCGAACCGCATCGACTTCTCCTCCTTCTCGAGGTAGAACCCGTGTATCTGCTTCACATGCCTGTGGGTGAACACGATGTCGTGCACCTTCTTGCGCGCCGCGATCACCTCCGGGTCGCGCGTGTTCACCGAGTAGACTCCGACCGCCGTCAGGATCACGTGATGCACCTCGAACACCTTATCCTGGATCTTGCGAATCAGCCGGTCCAGCTCATTTGCCGAAAATGTATCCGGCACCTCGATATGGATCGACCCGTTCCAGTTGTCCGGCCCGTAGTTGTTCAGGATGAGGTCATACGCTCCCTGCACGCCCGGAAATTCCACCACCGTCTCCTTGATCGCCTGCGCGAGTTCCGCGTCGTTCCGTTCGCCCAGGATCTGCGAGATCGTGTCCTTCAGCATTTCGATCCCGGACTTGATGATCACAACGGAGATGACCGCGCCGAGCCACGCTTCCAGAGAGACATGGAAAATGAGAAAAATCGCCGCCGCCACCAGCGTCGACGCCGAAATCACCGAATCCAGCGTCGCGTCCTCACCCGAGTTCACCAGCGAGTCCGAGTTGACCTTCTCGCCGACGCTCTTCACGTAGCGCCCGAGGACTATTTTCACCACGACCGCCACCGCCACGATGACCAGCGAGACCGGCGTGTAATCCGGGGTCTCCGGGTGAATGATCTGCTTAACTGACTCCTCAAACGACGTAACGCCCGCGTACAGCACGATCACCGAGATGATCATCGCGCTCAGGTATTCGATCCGCCCGTAGCCGAACGGATGCTTCTTGTCGGGCTCCTTCGCCGCGAGCTTCGTCCCCACGATCGTGATCAGCGAGCTCCCCGCGTCCGATATGTTGTTGACCGCGTCCAGTATGATTGCGATCGAGTTGGTCAGCACCCCGATCACCGCCTTGAAGGCCGCGAGGAACACATTGGCGACGATGCCGATGATGCTGGTCCTCACGATCATTTTCTCTCTTGATGTCTCAATTGCCTGCATTTTCCGTTTCTCCTAATCTTTCAAACTTTTTTACCCACAGACTGAGCGCTTCATCTGCCCGGATACGCTCCCTCTCGCCTTCGTCAAGCTTCGCGATCATCCCGCTCTTGTATAAAAATGCCACTTTTGAACCGCCTTACCACTCGGCTCACCTCACCGGATGATACTGCTCACACTTACACTTCTTAAACTTCAGCCCGCTCCCGCACGGGCACAGTTCATTCCGCCCGATCTTTCTCTTCTTCGGCGGCATTTTGGTCATCTGCTGACTGAAGAACTGAGCCAAATGCTCGCGGCCGCCGTAACGGTCAAATATTTCATCTATTGCCGCTCTATCGTCGGGAATGTCTTCATCCCTCTCCGGAATATCGTCCGGCAATACAGGTGCATCCGCCAGTTCGTCCGGTTTCCAGCCTCTGAGGACAGGGTTCGGCAGAACCCGATAGAGCTTATTCCCCAGATCCCGAAATTGCCTGACTTGCGCGAGTGTGCGGAAATGTATTTTCCCGGAACTCTCCGCCCTGAGAACTTCCGTTACCCATGAAGCCCCGCTGCACAGCGCATACGGCTGATATAATACACATTGATCCAGGAGCTGCTGCGACCATTCATCATCCAGCCCCAGCACCGTTTTCCCGAAATCAAGGATTGCTCTCGCCTCCGGAAGACCCAGGAGCCAGGTGTCGGGCTCAAGCAGACCCTCCTCCGGCCATTCATGAAACGGAAGATCATGCCGGGCGGCAACAAAAGCATCAAAATCGTCGCCGATAACAAGCAGGTGCCCCGTCACCAGTTCCGGATCTTCAACACCTTCATTCACCACATAGCAATGGCAGCGGAGCAGGTTCCTGACGCATCTGTCCAGGACCCGCTCGACCTGCTTTGCGGTGACATCCGGATGCCGTTCCGCTATCTTCTTAACAACATAAGTCACCGGTACGGACCAGTAATGCTGTGCATAAGCCTCAAAGAGTTTTCCAAGTTTTTCATCGGTCATACTTATCACCACACTTTCTTTTGACTGTTGGAATCGGTCTTATTCCGATCCTTCGAAGGAGTCCCGAATTTCATAACCTTTCGAGATATTCTTCCACGTTCATATATTCTATGCCATTATCCATAGGCTGCGACTTTCCGCGATAGATGACACATTTACGCGTGATAGGTCCATAAATATGCTCTGCAGCAGTACAATCTTCCGGAGAAAGAAGTGTCCGGTATTGCCTGGATACCGCTTCCATGCTGTGTTTGATCTCATACGCTTCACACGTATAATTGCTCTTATTAACAATCAACATATCAAATTCGGCACGGGCAAAGATCAGTTTAAACGCACGCCGGTCTTTTGGCAGAGCCCGGCTTGTCTCGAGCAGAACAATGTCTTCCATCATCCGCCCCCTTACATCTTCAAGGATACGTTCGCAGGCCAGATCCCGTTCCTTGAGGCTAAAAGAGGAGAACAAAGGGTCTTTCATCAATACATGGACCAAAGCCTGAGCCTGAGAATATCGCATGCCCGGCTGTGTAAAGATCACATATTCCGACGGAGTACTGTCTGAAAATGCTGTTTCCGAAGGAAGATCCACAACAAGATCAAGTGCTTTCAGGTATTCTCTGATTTCTTCTACGTGAGCTTTTTTGATGCCTATGGTCTGATCCTCACGATTGCGTATTTCCAGCATTTCCATCAGCTTACGGGTAATGGCTTCCCGGTCAATGCGATCCAGAATATCTGTCCTTTTTTCAGGATCTGCCTGCTTTCTGAGGAGTTCCGCTGCGGACCCCAGATCATGAGACTTAAAAGCCCTTGTCTGCGTGCTGATCAGAAACTGATGATTCATGCTTTCAATGATGCGGTTAATGGCGCCGGTGAGTTCTCCTGCTTCGTATAATTCACGAAGATGCCGAAAATATTCGCCGTCCTTACAGCAGGCAAGAGAGTGCCGGATATTTTTACAGATTGCTGTATCAATATAACGCCTGGTAGATTCATCATCCCGGAAAGAGGCCTCAGGGGAGAGCAGGTCTTCGTCATCAAAATCCGTTTCACCCATGCGAAGCGTTCCGCCATAGCAGATATATTCATCAATATTTCGGATTCCCAAAACCCTTACGTACTCATGAAATGGAATATAGGTTGTATGAATGAGAAAAGCGCGGTCGTACAGCTCCTGCGACATCGTAAACCAGAAGCCAAGAGAATCCGTCCCGGAAAGGATGATCTTCATGCCCATCATAGCATAGACATCAGAAAAAAGTGCTGCTCCATCGATAAAGTCATCCATAAGCGTCACTTCATCCAGAAACACATAGCGGTATCCGGATGAAGCCAGCATCTTTAAATCATGGTTCATATCGGTCATACTGTCTGTTGTCCGAGCCTTAATGTATACAGCCTGTGACAATTCCTCATAAGACAGCTCATTTACCATCTGGAACAGCAGAGTCGTTTTTCCGGTACGCCGGAGACCGTACAACAGACAGACCTTTCCGGGATAATTCCCGCGAACATATTTATGCAGAAGAGAAAAGCAGTCCCGCTTGTGATACCCCTTTACAGAAGATGTCATCATCAGCAGTTCCTCTCCACGAAGTACATGGGTGTGAAAATAGTCTGTCTCCGGTTCTGTGGATACACCCAGAGAGGGCGTGGACGGATTCACAGCCTTTAGTTTTTTCAGTTCCGCCTGCAATGTTTTTCTCAGTGTAATCTTTCGGAATATCTCTTCCCGCTCCGCGATCTTTATATATTTGGAGACAGTATGTCCATTCTCTGTCCATTGAAGGTAAGGCTGTGATTTACCCTTAATTTTTTTATAGACCAGATATCCCACGGGCAGTTCTTCCAGCTGTCTTTCGATTTCAGCAATTCGTGGTTCATTCATTGTAGTCACCCTCCGAAATCATGATAGCACGAGATAACCACAATTTCAATGGTTATCTCGTGTTATCTGTTTCACGGGCTATTGCCTGTGTAAGTATTGGTTCTATTTTTTTCTGCCTGATGTTAACACCTGCCGCCAACCATTAAACCTGCAGCGGCAATTTCACCTGCCAGGCGTTCTTTCTCGTTCGCTCGAATGATCGGCTCCATCCTGCTGTTTAAGACAGCGATATCGCTCTTCGAAACTCTTCTTACGATCACAGAACTGCACTGTGCAGAAGACGCTTTAACAGCTTTCTTTCTCATAATCGCATGCTTGGCATATCTTACGATCCGGCTGATAAAGGACAGGATCCTCTGCCCTGACGTCTTACGACATTTCTTCGAATAGCTTTCAAGAAATCGTTTAGCGGAAGGCGTGAAAATGACTGCGACATTTTCATAAGAGTAGAATCGAATCCTTCGCGGACAAACAGCTAGTTCCTCACATATTATACCTGCTTACACTATAGACATTATTCCGAAGGATGGCAAACCCCCTCTGACATCCTTCCGAAGGATATCAAACGGAGTCTTGATATCATCGTCCTGAAGACAGCCCATTTAAACAGCTGATCACGGAGGATAATGATAAGGAACTAATCGATTCGCATGCAAAAGGTCCGGCCTCCCGGCCGGACCTTTTTGCTGCCTGTTTTTATTCATGTACCAGATACACATCCGCACTGCTCATCCCAAACCGCAGCGCCTCCTCATGGGAATCCATAAAAATGTCCACATGCCCGTACGGCGTCCCGCGATCCTCAACCGTGTAGACCGTACCGTTGATGAGAAGCTTCGTCCCGAAGGGGACGCCGCCCATCGCGACCGTGTGTCCGGTTGTCGGCATGACGCCGCTGGCGGTCGCATTTCCCGCGACACTGCAGCAGGCCGCACAGTGGCAGTAGGCCGTCAGGGTGAACCGTCCGAGGTACTCCGCCGAGGCGAGCATCGCCTCCAGCGCCGCTGCCTCCGCTTTCGCTTGAGCGGCGGCAGCGGCCTCAGCCTTTGCCGCTTCCGCCGCCTCATAGGCGGCCCTGCGCCTTTTTTCCAGTTCTGCCTCCGCATCTTCGATCATCTCTTCGAAAGAGGAAGAGACTTCCTGACCGCTTTCCCCGGGTTCTGAAACAGCCTCCGCTGTATATTCATTCAAGTCCATGTCGGAAGCTTTGTCCCTGATGCCCGCGTAGACGGGGTCCGCCTGTGAGAAGACGAACATGGATGCCGCAAGCAGCACACTTGTAATCTTTTTAAAAACCATAAAAAAACTCCTTTCGAGAACAGGATTATAGCACGGTTTTCCTGAAAGTAAAGGAGTTTTTAACATTTTGTAACATTTCTGTAATATTTACAGGGCTTTTGCGCTCCCGCCTATCCGCATCCGTCAGATTGGACACATTTTAAAAATGAAGCCCCCTCAATTCCGGCAAATATGCACAACCTGGCGGCATTTTTCACATCGTCCGGAGCCTCCTGATGATCTCCTCCACCCGCCTGATCGCCTCGGCGACCTGCGAACGTGCCTCGTTGATCTTCGACTGGACGAAGAAATCCGCGATCAGCCCGTCAAAGAAAAAGTCCGCAAATGAAAGAAACCCGTCGATATCGATATTCATGTACTGGAGGTCCTGCACGTCGTCGAGCTCGTTGCTGAAATTCTGCAGCTCGTACTTTGCGTTTGCGATATCTCGTTTCGCGTCGTCGATTTTCGAATGTTTGATGAGATTGGTGATGAGGCCGCCGCCGAAGAGGTCGACGACACCGGCGATCCGGGCGGTCCCGAGGTCGTTCTGGGCCAGCTTGAGCGCCTCGAGCGCGCGCTCTCCGGCCATGATGGCCTCGTTGATCTCGGTCTGGCGGTCCTTGGGGACGTTCTGTCTCGTGTATTCGTATCCGTAGCCGGTTCCGTTTCCGTAATTGTAGTCATCGTAGCGCGTCATGATCATTCTCCTTTGTGTTCGGCTGCAGGCGGGGCCTGCGGATGAGGGCCGGAGGGCCTGCCGGTTTCGCAGAATAAGGCATTCTGCGAAAAGCCCGCGGACGCTCTGGATTTATATATGTATCAAGTAACAGTATACCACAAGGAGGGACACATGAAAAAGATGAAAAAAGTCCTGTCACTCGTCCTGGCGATGGTTATGATCCTTTCGCTGGGCGCAACTCCGACCTGGGCAGCCGGAAGAGGACAGAGCGGCTGGTCCAGCGTCACCTACGGTGCCGCGGAGGACAAGACCGAAGATACGGCGGAAGTTCTGGCAGAGGAGCTTGCGGCTCCGGCCGATGAATCAGAGGTTCCGGCCGAAGAACCGGCGGCTCCGGCTGAGGAGACCGAGGTTCCGGCGGAAGAGCCGGCAGCTCCGGCCGAAGAGCCTGAAGTTCCGGCGGAAGAGCCCGCAGCTCCGGCTTCTGAGCCTGAAGCTCTGGAAGAAAATATTGTTTCCTATCCCGCCGTCACCCTTGCGGGAATGACGGAGGGTTCTGTTGCCGTGCGCGTGGAGGCACCGGAGGGCGCTCTCCCGGAGGGCACGACCATGACGCTCAAGGACGTCACGGTTGAGGAGGTTCAGGCGAAGGTTTCCGGCGAGATAGAAGGCAGGATTGTCACGGCGGTCGACATCACCTTCCGTGACCTCAACGACAACGAAATCCAGCCAAATGGAAATGTTGCGGTTTCGATCAAGGCGCCTGAGCTCGCGGAGGCGGAGGCTCAGGAACTCGGCGTTCTCCATATCAATGAAGAGAAGAAGGAAGCTGAGGAACTGACGGCTGAGGAAAATGCAGTCGAAGTGAAAGCGGCCTCGGCAGATGAGGTGGCTTTTGTAAATGATGCCTTCTCCATCTATGTCGTTGTGGAGACCGGAAATGAAGCCAGACTGTTTGTCAATTTTGTCGGATTAAAAAATAGCCCAATCGCATCCATCCCCGTCAAGCAGGGTGATAAGATGGATCAGGTGCTCTATGATCCCGGCGCAGGCACTCTTGAAGACGGCGTGTACTTCCGCGGCTGGACGACGGATGCTGATTATACGACTGCGACACCTGCTCTGACGATCTCTGATGTGCGTACCGCTGTGGCAGCCATGCTGCCTCCTGCGTCGGATGGCACAGAGGTGACTTACTATGCGATGCTGTTCAAGGATTACCGGATCACTTACCTGGATGAGAAAAATATCTCTCTCGGCCAGGAGGAGGTGACGTTCCGCGCGGATGCTGCATCTGCAGAGCAGCAGTACAAAGTGAACATGGCCTACACCGTTCAGAATGAGAACTATCACTTTGAGGGGTGGAAGGTCAAAGATGGTTCCAGCAATATTGTTGGATACGAAACGGATAAGGCCTATCAGAATAACGAAACCATCACGATTACCGGTGATGTCACCTTCAGTGTCAACGCACCGGAGGGCCATTGGTTTATCTTTGATGCAAATGGTAAAGGAGCTACTTACAATGCTCCTCAGTTCGTGTATTCTGCCGATAAGCCTAGAAGACCGAATGATGAGAACATGATCCGCAACGGATATAGATTCGGGGGTTGGTATTCTTCAAAGGCGATCGCAGATGATTTGGAATCTACTGAAGAAGAATATGATTTTGATCAGCTTCTTACAGATAAGACTACTGTCTATGCTCGTTGGATTCCTAATACAACAGCAGGATATACTATCATTATCTGGAAGCAGAATCTGGCTGGTGACGGGTATGACTTCGTTGAGTCTATTCCCAAAACCGGTAATGTGGGCAGCAATATTGATACTGTAAGATATGAAGATGGAGATCTCCAAGTACAGCGTAATGGTAACACATGGTCAACTGTAGAATATACCGGTTTCCACTATAAATCGTTTGATCAGAATGTTTCAATCAAGACAGAAGGAAACTCTGTTCTAAATATTTACTTTGATAGGAACGAACACACTCTGAGATTTAAGACCTCAAGCGGTGGTATTAATACAAAAACAAAGTCGTACAATGGTACGACCTATACATTGGCACAATCCGGAAGTAATTACTACATTCAGATTAATGGAAAGTGGTATCGTGTCACTGGAAGTAGTGTAGGCAACTATTTCTGGGGTGATTATGCGATTAACAGTAATTACAATCATGTAACTAATATTACTCCTGGTGGATCTATATACTTTAAAAATAGTGGTTTACTTAGCCAATGGCATGGTCCGTATAGCATAGCCAGTACAGCAACTGAGTTGACTGACTCAAGTGAAGTTAAAACCATCACTGCGCTTTATGGCCAGCCCATTGGTGAAAACTTCCCTATCGTCGGCACAAACGGAGTAACATATAACAATGGTGAGCGCTGGAGTCCTCAGAACAGCACTACTTATAATCAGGTTCTCGTTTACATTGACACTATGCCTGATGAAGACGTAACGTTCATCGTCAACACTTCAACATATGGCACAAAAACTATTACATATTATACTGAAGTGCTGTCGGGCGAGACACCGGATATCACATACAATGGCAAGGGATTTAAAGAATATAAGTCTGTAGACGCGAAGTATGGCTTCTTTACTGAAGCGGAAGACTATATAAACTTTGTAGGCTTCTCTAAAGGCGGCACCACATATCCGCCCAGAGCATATAACTCAAATGGAACACAACTAAACTCTGTATGGAACAACGAAAACGCAAGATATGTACAGTGCTACTACACCCGTATCGTCTATCCCATCAACTTCATGGATGGCAAGTATGTAAACGGCGACAACAATCCTTTGGAAGAATCCGGCATGAGCCAGATCCATATCGAGGAAGATATCGCATATGGCGCTGACATTTCAGCACAGAACAACTATAAGCCAGATGCTACACATACACCTTCCGGATATGTTTTTGAAGGTTGGTACCTTGACGACGCGTGCACACAGCCGTACACATTCTCAACCATGCCGGAGGGTGGTATCACTGTCTACGCGAAGTGGAGACAGAAGCAGTACCGTGTATTCCTTCATGTAAACTACCCTGAAGGAGCGACCGGTTATATCGACTGGGGTACAGCTAACCAGGCATTGACCTTCCGTATCAGCGAAGGCGGTCATGTCAGTGAGCCTACCGGTAGAGGTCTGGCTGGGTATGCATTTGACGGTTGGTATCTTGATCCTGAATATACACGTGTATTCAACGGAGAAGCTTATACGATCAATGAATCCAACGTTACGACTCCTTACGACAAGTCTGTCGACATGACAGATACTTATGACGTAAACGGTCAGCTGGTCGATCCGAAACGCAACTCGGATCTTACCGGCTGGGACGATGACGGAGATGAAAACACTCCCGGCAAAGAACGTTTCTGGATAACCAAGAAGCTCGACATCTATGCTAAGTGGCATGCGACTCTGGATGGAGCGTCTGGCATCGTAGTGGAATACGACGCAAATGGGGGTAGCGGAGCTCCTACGGACATCCATACCTACGTGGATACCGCTAAGGCCCCTGCAGGCGCTGCATCAACCGCCCAGGCAGGATCCGGTAAGGTATTCGGCTATTGGGCCGTCATGAAGTGGACTGAATCCGGGTGGGCAGAAACCGGTGAGACAGTTCTTCCCGGCGATACCTTCACCGTACTGAAAGCGAATGCGAAGGTAGAAGAACTTGCTACGGCTGCGCCAAATGGAGATACCAAGAAGTACACAGTACAGCTGAAAGCTGTCTATATCGATTCCGAGAAACCGACGCCGACACATATCTGCTGGTTCGAAAATGACGGAACGGAAGCTTTCCATACAGATAAAGTAACTGGAGATCTTGGCATCAATGAAGCGGTTAATATTCAACCTGCACCGACAGACGCCCGGATTGAGGAAGGTTACAAATTCAAAGGCTGGGCAAGAGTAAAGATCAGCAGTTCTCAAGATTATGACGAAGCAGCAGGGGAGGCAGCTGCGTGGGAGGCTAATTCGAATAACTGGAAACAGGATAATCTTGAACTTTTCCTGTATTACAATGAGGCCAATGGTAAGTTTTATAAAGAGGCAGCATTCACTAATGAGGCTAAAGAGGTTGCAGCAGACGAAGAACTTCCGTATCATGCGATGTTCGCTGTCTGGGAAGCCAAATATTACGTTTTCAATTCCTCGACAGGTGTACTTCATGCCTATACATTGGAGAAGAATGTTGACCTGACAGATTATGTGTCAGACGGCCATCTTTACGGCGGCTACTACAGCGCGTACGGAGCATACAACGCTACCGATGGAGAGCTGGCTGCCGCTATGGCTGAGGCTGAAAAGAACGGAACTTATGAAACTCATGCAGAAGTATATACCGGAGACGCTATAAAAGCCAAGAACGGTAATCGCTTCTGGAGTAAGGCCAACCAGTTAACAGCGAAGGGAACCAGCGTCAATCCTAAGCCGAATGATGTTTATTTCTTGAAAGAGGTTCCGAAGAAGTATCTCAATACAGATGCAAGATGGGTCTACGATGTGACAAACAATGACCACAATATCCTGTACATGTACTTGATTACCGTCATTGATGATCCTTACTATAGCCAGGTCGGATACAAAATCATCAGTAAGGACAAACCGACAAAGGTAATTACAGCAAAGTTTACAGCAGTTAACCAGCAGAATGGAGTACAGAGTGGGTCCCAGACAATCTCAGCGGCGACATATAAAGATGATGGCATAAGTCGCGGTTATCTGGGTGTCGTTGACGCCAGCACTGAAGTGATCGGCGGTCTTGCAAACGGATCCGTCTCTGTCCAGCCTTACTGGATAACACCTGACGGCGTCACAGTCCGATTTGGCGGTTACAACATTAACACTAAGGACGGTAATGCAGTTAAGGACGGAAACCTCGAGCATAGTAATGTCGGAACCGAAGTAACGTATGAATAAGAAGTATACACTATTATTATCTGCCCTGGCAGTAATTATTCTGCTTACGATCTGTTTATTACTGATTCGGCCTCGCACAGAGGCCAGATCAGGACAGACGCAGGATTCATCTTACAGTACTGCGTCTGTCTCCAATCAAAGTACAGAGGCAGATAAGTCAGAAATAAGTGCAGCGGCTGAAGCAGGAAGCAGCACCGCAAGTGATGCCCCTGCGGCAGATGCATACAGGGAGGATTCCGGCAATACGTTTTCCGGAGAAGAGATTTCAGAATCAGGGGGAGATAGTTCGACCGCTGAGTCTGAAATCCCTTCTGTTACTGTTACAGAAGAATATACCATCGAGCTTCAGGAGGGTGAAGCGATCGGTGGTTTCTGATAAGAAAGGAGGTCTGATGGATTATGGCTCAATTTACATTTGGGACCTGGTATCAGGGTTTTACAGAAGAAGACTATAATAGCTTTAGAAGCAACACAGCTATAATGGAAATATTAAACCAATTTGGAGGTGTTCTTGAATATAGTTGTGACGGCGGTATCTGCTATATTGTCCCCGGAGCCGGAGATGGCGAAGCCTTGCGGAATGCACTTTTTGAAAGTGATGAAGGCCTTGAAGCTTCAGAGCTGTTAAATACATTCGTCTATTGCGGATCTGCGTACGGCTTCTCGACATTTCTGGGTTAATTAAGCAGTATTGGATGATCAGTTTTATGTAAAAGGCAGAGAGGAGTCCCCGGCAATTTATTTTCCGGAGGCTCCTTTCGTGACAGGAGGCTATTCGGGCAATTGACACAAGCGCAATCTTCAGAATACGTTACAATCAAGATCGCCGGGCACCCCATGCGCCTCTCCCTCCGTTATCCTGCCGCAGCCCGATTTTTCAGGCAGTATGCGGCAGCTGAACCACCTGTCTTTCAGGTTCCGGAGGTCAATGAGGATGACTGGCAGGCGCTAATGCGCAGCGGATTTGTGCGCTCCGCCCAGATGGAATCGAGTTTCCTCTGCGCAAAGTGCTCCGACGTCCTTCTGCCGGAGCAATGCTGCCTCATTCACGCCGCCGCCTTCCGGGACAGAGAACATGCCTATCTACTCGCGGCCGACCCCGGCGTCGGCAAATCCACCCAAGTGCGGACGTTACAGGAGCTGTACCCGGGTGAATTTTCCGTTATTTGCGGAGACAGGCCGGCTCTTAAGCTCACGGATGACGGCAGGGTCATGGTTCACATGACCCCTTGGAACGGCAAGGAAAACTGGGGAGGAGCACCGGCCGCTCCGCTGTCTGACCTTATTTTTCTTAAGCGGGGAGAGAGCTCGTCGCTGCGGCAGCTGACGGTCCGCGAGGCGGTCCTGCCCTTGTGGAGCTCCCTGATCCATACGGCCGAGATGGAGGAGGGGATCAGGCAGGCGGCGGAATTTGCCACAGGGCTGCTGAGCCGTATCAGGACCTGGGAATTTGTCAACGGAGGTATCCCGGACTCCTCAAAAATGCTCTATGAGCAATTGCTTCGGAGGGAATGATATGACATACAAGTGCAGACCCGGCATCGTCCGTGTGAAGATCTGCGGAGAGTATCTGCTGACCCCGACCAGGGCTGCCTCGGAAGCCTGCCCGAAGGTGCTGAGGCTGTCCATCATGAAGGCGGCGCTCTGGGAGGAGCTGGAGAAGGGACATGACGGGAGTGTCGTCGTGCGGGCATTTCATGCGCTGAGCAGAAAGCCGGAGGAAGAGATCCGCAAAAAGGTCGATCAGGCCCTCACAGAACTGTATGAAGGCGGTTTTATCATCAGGGCTGACGAAAACTGACCATGCGGTCCGGGATATGTCGCTGATGAAAGGAGCGGGAAGATGACGCTGAAAACAGGAGAATACTACGGACTGACGGAAGAGCAGTTCAGGGCACTCGGAAAATACGCAGGATTCAGGAACTTTGCGGACCGTTTCAGCCTTCTTCGCACGGACGGCGGGAACTATTATGTCTACAGCGGAGAGCCTTACGAATTTTTTGAGTTCGCGGAGGACAACGAGATCGGCGAACGTTATAATCTGACGTATTTTACTTACATTTACCCCAGGAATTTTGTCACGGGGTTCTGACGCGGCTCATTCTTGATATAAAAAATTTCGCAGAATGCCTTATTCTGCGAAACCCACTATTCGCTCTAAACGTTTGGATTTATAATATTCCTCATTCGAAATAATGTCAATAGATTTTCCGGTATTTCAGGATTGTATTTTTTTATACGAATCCTTCCAGACATGAATACCGACCGTACGCAGTCAGCGCCCGAGAAAGGGCGAAGACAACCAGCAGACACCAGGAGATACCGCGGAAACAAAATTGCACCAGGAGGAATATGCCCATGAAATCCACCGAACTGTTAACATTTGGCGATGCCGCATCCGAATGGCTCGCCGGTCTCCGGCCGGAACTCAAGGAATCCAGCCTCGCACGCTACCGGAACATACTGAAGATCCATCTGCTGCCGGAATTCCGGGACACCCCGGTCTCCGGGATCACCCGCGAGCAGGTAAACGACTGCCGGATCCGTCTCCTGAGCGGAAATGAAGACAATGCCGCCCTCGCCCCCGCAACCGTCTCCGCCATCCTCTCCGTCCTGAAACGAGTGCTGCGCTACGCCGGCAACGAAAAAGGCTGCCGCATCGCCGACCTCTCCTCTGTCACCGTGCGCCGAAATGTCCCCCGTCTGCGGGTACTGACCGGCGAGGAGCAGTTCCGCCTCACCCGTCATCTGTGCGCCAACCCGAGCCTGCCAAACCTTGGGATCCTCCTCACGCTCTACACCGGGCTCCGCATCGGGGAGCTCTGTGCCCTCAGATGGGAAGATATCGCCCCGGACTCTCCGTCGATCCAGGTCCGGATGACCATGCAGCGCGTGCAGACCCCTGAACAGTCACCGCGCACGCGTGTCATCGTGACCGCCCCGAAGAGCCCGTGCTCCGTCCGGGTCATCCCGGTGCCGGATTTCCTGAAACCGATGCTCCTTGCCGCGCGGAGGGAGCCCGACTGCTATTTTCTGACGGGGACCTCCGATTCTTTTCTGGAGCCGCGCACGATGCAGAACCATTTCAGACGGATCCTGGCGGACTGTTCGATTGAGGGGGCTGTATTTCACACGCTGCGCCACACCTTCGCGACCCGCTGCATCGAGCAGGGGTTCGACCTTAAGACGCTGAGCGAGATCCTCGGGCACTCGGACATCGGCATCACGATGAACCGCTACGTGCACCCCTCCATGACCTTCAAGCGGGAAAACATGAACAAGCTGGCCTCCCTCTTTGAGGGAAATCTGCTCCCGGAATCATTTGAGCCATCGCCGACGCGCAGGAAGACGGTCAAATCGCCTGAGTCCTAACGCGTGCCCCGGTCATTTTCTTTTGCCAGGAAATAGGCTGCCACATGCATGGCCTGGAGGAAGGTTCCTTCGGCGATCATTTTCGCAAGGTCCTCCGGGGAGGCAAGCCTCACATTGAGAAATTCAATCGTGTCGAGATCCTGCCCGCTCACCTTCACGCAGTTCTTCGCCCGGAATATGTACGCCCAATTGTCCGCAATCGTCGCCGCCGAGGGGAGCTTCGTGAGGAACTCCCAGTCGTCGGAAATGTAGCCGGTCTCCTCGAGGAGCTCGCGCTTCGCGCCGGCGAGGGCATTTTCTTCCGGCTTCGCGAAAAAGGGTTCCGCCGTCGACGTCTCCGAGAACCCGGTGGCCTCCGGGTCGTCCTCGGGCTTTTCAAGCCCGTACTCCTCGTAGAAATCCATCCGGTACTCGCGGTCGATCCCGCTCTCGATCCCGCCGGCCGGGAACTCGTCCGTGACCCTGCGGATCCCCTGGCGGAACTGGCGCACCAGGATGTAGTTTCCGTCAGTGTCCGTCGCGACGATCACCGTGTAGTCCTTGCGGCTGAAGGTGTAAAATGGCCCAGCCGTCTTCCCGTCCGGCAGCATGTACTCACTCTTTCGAAGATCCATCCAGCGGTCGTGGATCAGCGTCTCGGTGGAAACGTGCCGCCAGGCGAGGTTTTCGTCTTTCATTTTCCGCGCACCTCCCCGTTAACATGTCTTCATTATAGCAAATTAAGAGGCCGCGGGCAATTCCCGCGGCCAAAATAGAAGAGATTTCAATTAATAATTCTCGGCGCAGACTTCGAAATAGCTCTGCGGATGGAAGCAGACCGGGCAGAGAGCCGGAGCCTCGGTGCCGATCACGATGTGCCCGCAGTTGCGGCACTCCCAGATTGTGATGCCGGCCTTCCTGAAAACTTCGAGCTCCTCGATGTTCTTCAGAAGCTTCCTGTACCGCTCCTCGTGATGCTTTTCGATTGCCGCGACGCCGCGGAACTGGGCGGCGAGCTCCGCAAAGCCCTCCTCCTCGGCTTCCTTCGCAAATGTCTCATACATGTCGGTCCACTCGTAGTTCTCGCCTTCAGCTGCGGCGAGCAGGTTCTCCTCGGTCGTGCCGATACCGCCGAGCGCCTTGAACCAGAGTTTCGCGTGCTCTTTCTCATTGTCGGCGGTCTTCAGGAAGATCGCCGCGATCTGTTCGTAGCCGGCCTTCTTCGCGGCGGATGCGAAGTAGGTGTACTTGTTTCTCGCCTGGGACTCGCCGGCGAACGCGGCCTTCAGGTTCTGCTCGGTCTTTGTGCCTGCGTATTTGTTGTTTGCTGCCATGATAACCTCCTTATTGTGTGTATTGTGAATTGCCGGGAACTTCGGGGACGGTTCCTGGGGGACGGGTCCTGAAAACGGTTCCCTGTGGGAACCGTTCCCGGGACCCGTCCCTGGGAACCGTCCCTTCAGTTTCCTCAGCCCTTTCCCTGCGGTTCGCACCTTCTCTTCCGCTCTCTCCTCGCAACCCCGTCCATGACCATCGTCACCTCCGGCTGCTCCGGCTCGACCGCGAGCGCCTTCGAGAACTGGGTCGTGTAGAGCTCGTGGTAGACGCCGTCCGGGGTCTTCACCAGGTCCGCATGCTGGCCCCGCTCGACGATCGCCCCGTCCTTCACGACGAGGATCTCGTCCGCGGCGAGGATCGTCGAGAGCCTGTGCGCGATCAGGATGCTCGTCCGGTCCTTGATGAGCGGTTCGATCGCCTCCTGGATCTTCTGCTCGGAGATGGAGTCGAGCGCCGACGTCGCCTCGTCGAAAATGAGCAGCGCGGGATCCTTGAGCAGCACCCGCGCGATGGAGATGCGCTGCTTCTCGCCGCCCGAGAGCTTGAGCCCGCGGTTGCCGACCATCGTGTCCAGGCCCGCCTCCTGGTTCTCGACGAAATCGTAGATGTTGGCCTTTTTGAGCGCCTCGACCATCTCCTCCTCGGTGGCGTCCTCCTTCGCGTAGAGGAGATTTTCCCGGATCGTCCCGTTGAAGAGATAGGTCTCCTGGCTCACGATGCCGACCTGCTGCCTGAGCCAGGTGAGATCCAGCTTCCGGACGTCGATCCCGTCGAAGGAGACGCTCCCGCCCGTCACGTCGTAGAGACGCGGGATCAGGTTGATCATCGTGCTCTTGCCCGAGCCTGAAGGCCCGACGATTGCGATGCATTTTCCGGCGTCGAGCGTGAAATTGACGTCCTTCAGGATCTGCCGCTCGCCGTCGTAGGAGAAATCGACATGCGAGAACTCGACCTCGCCCGAGGCGGAGGCCGGTGCGACCGCGTCCTTCGCGTTCACGATCTCGGAGGGCATGTCAAAATATTCAAAGATTCTTGTAAACAGCGCCATCGAGCGGATCCACTCGACCTGAATGTTGAGGAGGGAGTTGACGGGCATGTACATTCTCCCGAGGAGCGCGACGAGGACCGTGATGTCGCCGACTGTGAGGTCCGCGTCGTAGCGCATCATCAGGATGCCGCCGACAAGATAGAGAAGCATCGGGCCGATGCTCGCGACCGTGGAAATGACGACCCGGAACCAGCGGCCCGCCATCTGCTCCTTGATGCTGAGTTCAATCATGCGGCGGTTTGCATTTTCATATTTGGCGTACTCGAGCTCCTCGCGCCCGAACAGCTTGACGAGCAGCTGGCCGCTGACCGACATGGTCTCATTCAGGATCCCGTTGATGTCGTCCGAGGCCGCCTGGGCTTCGCGGGTCAGGGTCCAGCGGGTCTTGCCCGCGCGCCGCGTCGGGATCGTGAAAAGCGGGATGATGACGACGCCGATCGTCGCCAGGATCCAGTTCCGCCGGTACATCGCGACCACCGCGATGATGAGCGTGGTCGAGTTGGAGAGGATGCTGGTCATCGTGTTCGTGATGACCGAGCGGACCCCGTCGATGTCGCTCGTCATGCGGGTGATGATGTCGCCCTGGTTGCTCGAGGTGAAGAAGCGCTGGGACATTTCCTGCAGGTGCCGGTACATCGTGTTCCGCATGTCGTAGGTGATGTGCTGCGCGATCCAGGTGTTCATGTAGCTCTCAAGCACCCCGATGAGGTTCGCGCCGAGCGTGACCGCCAGCGAGAACACGATGAGGCGGACCAGCATCGGCAGGTTCCTCCCGATGAGGCCCTCGTCGACGATCCGCCCGGTCAGGATGGACGGATAGAGGTTTAAGAGCGAGGAAATGAAGATCGCCGCGAGCACCACGACCATCTGCTTCCAGTAAGGCGCGAGGTAGGAAAATACCCGAAGAAGCAGCTCCTTCGTCACCTTCGGCTGATTCTTCTTCTCCTCTTCCGTCAGGTACTGGCCCCCCATCGGGCCTCCCGGTCCTCTGTGACCCGCCATATTGACTCCTCTCCAGGGGCTCTACAGCCACTTCTTCTTGTGAAAATAATAGAAACTCACCACCACGATGAGAATACTCACGATGATCACGAGCGGATAGGCGAAGGGCGACTCGAGCTCCGGCATGTAGCGGAAGTTCATCCCGTACCAGCCGACGATCAGGGTCAGCGGCATGAAAATGACCGTCACGACCGTGAGCACCGTCATCGTGTTGTTCTGGTTCACCGCGATCTGCGACGCGTAAAGCTCGCGGACCTGCACGCTGT
Organism: Lachnospiraceae bacterium UBA3785; assembly: GCA_002369495.1. Lineage (GTDB taxonomy): Bacteria > Bacillota > Clostridia > Lachnospirales > Lachnospiraceae > Chordicoccus. The sequence goes on from DFFD01000015.1 coordinate 20,042, forward strand.
AGTCTCTCAGGTAGGTCGTGATGTCCTGCAGCCGGGCGACTCTCGCCGCGAACATGTCGAAGTAGCGGAGGTTGTGTTCGGCGAAGAAGCTGTTTTCATTTTCATTAAATTCGATACCCAGGTCCCCGAGCTGCTCGTAGTGGATGCGCAGCCGCAGGAGCTCCCGGCGGATCTCGGTGATCCGGACCAGGCTCTCGTTGCCGGCCTTGCCCGCGAGGATCTTGTCCTCGATCGCCGCCAGCTCGTCCTCGAGATTGCCCAGGTAGGCCAGATCCCCGAACACGAGCCGGTTCAGGAAATCATAGAGGAACCGCTCATAGCTCGGGATCCGCCAGCGGCGGGTCAGCCGGATGTCCTCCACGATCATCCCGGCGAGGCCGTCGTCGTCGATGAAGACGACGCCCTTCTCGTCGAGCGCGAAGGTGAACTCGTGGCTCAGCTCCGCGACGTCCTTCTTGTCCGGGATCGTGAAGCCGCCTGTCAGGGAGTCGTAGTTGACCTCTGCCTTGGTCGTGTGTATGCGGTCGTACTCAATGTCAAGGTCGATGCCCATCTTGAAGGAGTCCTTCGTCGCGTTCCACTCTTCGGACGTCATGACCGCGACGAACTGCCGGTGGGACTTCATGCACTGCTCCAGGGTGGAGGGCTCCAGGGTGTCAGCTATTTTGTAGAACATTTCCGCCTCCGTCTGTCTTGTTATTGTGATGCATATGCCAGGCCGCAAATGCCGCCTGTCCGAGCGCGATCCCGCCGTCGTTCGGGGGGATCTGGCTGTGCAGGAGGACTCTGAAGCCCTCATTTCTCAGCTTCTCCGCGGTAAGGCGTGTGAGGAGCAGGTTCTGGAAGCAGCCGCCCGAGAGCGCCGCCGCAGCCACGCCGGTCTCCTCCCGGACCATCCGGGCCGCACTCACAGCCATCTCCGCCAGCCCCTCGTGGAAGCAGTAAGCCAGGTATCCGGTATCCTCCCCGGCCAGTTTTCCGCGGACGAGCCGCTCCATGAGCCTGTCGGTGGGGAGAACGATGCTGCCATTTTCTGAAAATGCAGCCATCTCAGAGACTTCCGCCTTCTCCGCCTGCTCCGCCCACCGTTCCGCGGCGAATTCCAGCGCCGTCGATGCCTCGCCCTCGAAGGTCGAGGCCCTCCGGATCCCGAGCATCGCGCTGGCCGCGTCAAAGAGGCGGCCGGCGCTGGTCGATGTGACCGTGTTAAGCCCCCGCTCCGCCATCATGAGGATCGTCCGCGCGGACGCGGGATCGGCGATCCCCAGCTTTTGGATTATGTCAACTGCTTCTTCCTGATAGAGCGCGCCCAGCATCGTCACCGCGACCCGCCAGCCCTCGCGGGCTGCCGCATCGCCGCCGGTCAGGGGAAACGGCTTGATATGCCCCTTCCGCTCAAAGCCCTCAAAGTCGGCGAGCAGGATCTCGCCGCCCCAGACCGTCCCGTCCGGCCCGTAGCCGGTGCCGTCGAAGGAGAGGCCTATGACAGGGTCTTTGTATTCATTTTCCGCCATGCAGGACAAGATATGCGCATAGTGGTGCTGGACCCGCACGACCGGGAGGCCCAGGCTCTCCGCCGCCTCCGCCGAGTGGTAGCGCGGGTGCAGATCCGCCGCGCAGACCTCCGGTCTGGCCTCGAGAAGCCTGATAAAGCGGCCGACGGTCTCCGTGAGCGCCTCATATGTGCGCACGTCCTCCATGTCCCCGATGTAGGGCGAGGGATAGAAGATGCCGCCGCTGCCCACACAGAACGTGTTTTTAAGCTCTCCGCCGATGCCGATGACGGGGGCGTCAAATTCACCCCCGAGAAGGAACGGAAGCGGCGCGTAGCCGCGTGAACGGCGGATCATATAGGGTTTTCCTTCAAAGAGATCCGTCACGGAGTCGTCCGCCCGGATCCGGATCTTCCGGTTGTGGGAGAGGATCGCATCGGCGAGGTTCCCGAGTTCCTCCAGGGCCTCCGCGTCGTCGCGGCAGATCGGGGCTCCGGAGACATTTCCGCTCGTCATGATAAGGCTCTCCGGCATGGAAATGCCGTCGTCATAGCGAAAGAGCAGCAGATGGATCGGCGCGTAAGGAAGCATGACGCCGAGCTTCGGGTTGTCCGGGGCCGCTTCGCCGCACACGCGGCCGCCAGGGCGCTTTTTAAGGAGCACGATCGGCTTCTGGTGGCCGGTAAGGAGCTCCTCCGCCTCGGGCGGCACCGCGCACTCGCGCCGCACGGTCTCCATATCCCGCATCATGACCGCAAACGGCTTCATCGGCCGCGTCTTGCGCTCCCTGAGGGTCCGCACGGCTTCGGTGTTCTCCGCGCTGCAGCAGAGGTGGAAGCCGCCGATGCCCTTGATCGCGACGATTTTCCCCGCCGCGATCATCCGCCGGGCAGTGCTGATCGCCTCGTGCCCGCGCGCATCTCCCCCCAGGAGATAATATTCCGGGCCGCAGTCCGGGCAGGCAACCGGCTGGGCGTCGAAGCGCCTCGACCGCCGGTTCCTGTACTCCGCCGCGCACGCCGGGCACATCGGAAATTCCTTCATGGAGGTCCGCTCCCGGTCGTAGGGCAGGCTCTCGAGGATCGTGAGCCTCGGCCCGCAGGAGGTGCAGTTGATGAAGGGGTGGAGGTAGCGGCGGTCATTTGGATCGAACATCTCCCGGATGCAGTCGCCGCAGACCGCGATATCCGGGGAAATGAAGACCTCCCCCTTCTCCTTCTCGCTCATAATGATCCGGAAGCGGTCAAAGGCGGGCGCGTCCTTCACGTCCTTCACGTCCATTTTAAGAACAGCCGCCCTTCGGGGCGGCCGCTGCCGCAGGGCGGTGAGAAATGCATCCACGCATTCCTCACCGCCCTGCGCAAATATTTCCACGTAAGAGCCCTTGTTCGCGACCGTGCCGCAGATCCCTGCCTCATGCGCGAGGCGGCTGGCCGTCGGCCGGAAGCCGACGCCCTGCACGATCCCGTACACGCGGATACGTTTGGTTGTGATGCCCGGATCCGCGTTCATGCTCTCTCCGTTCCTTTCAAAATATGTATATTTCCTCAGATGCGCTTCTCGACCCACTCCGCGATCTCGTCGTAGACTTTGGCGCGGTCCGTCTCGTTCAGGATCTCATGGCGGTCCCCCTCGAAGAGGCGCATCGTGATATCCTTGATGCCGGCCCTCTCGTAGAGTTCCTTCATCTGCGTGGCGCCCTTGCCCATGCTGCCGACCGGGTCGTCGGAGCCCGATACAAAGAGCATCGGGAGGTCTTTCGGGACGTTTGCGATGCGCTTTTCATTTTCAGAATCGGCGACCGCCTCGAAGAGGCCCTGGTAGCCGTTGACCGTGAACATGAACTGGCAGCGCGGCTCCGCGTAGTATTTCCGCACGATCTCCGGATCCTTGGTGAGCCAGCTGTTCGTAAGGTCTTTCCCGGTCATGTCAAACTGCCTGTAGGCGTCGCCGAAGGCAAGTCCCTGGATAAACGCGCTGCGGTACCTGGGGCCGCGGAAGGCACCCTCGGTCTTCGAGAGCGCAAGTCCGAGCTTTGCGGAATTCACCGGCACATATCCGGTGCCCATGATGATGGCGCCGGCAAGCCCCTGCCCGTACTTCGCGAGGTACTTGAGCGTCATGTAGGAACCCATGCTGTGGCCCAGAATAAAATACGGCTTCTCCGGATCCTCGTAGTGCCTGCGGACCGTCTGCATGTCCTCGATCACCGTATCGCTCGGATGCTCCGTGAAATAACCCCAGTCCTCCTCGGACCTCACGGACGCGCCGTGCCCCAGATGGTCGTGCCCGACCACGAGGAAGCCGCGCTCCGCCATATATCTCGCAAAATTGTCGTAGCGGTCGATAAACTCCACCATCCCGTGGACGAGCTGCAGGACCGCCCTGTAGTTTCCGTCGGCGGGGATCCATTTTTTGCCCCGGATCGTTGTCACCTTGTCGTGCGATAAAAATGAAAAACCATACTTCTTTACCATGTTCTGCCTCCTGACCACCGCAGATCTTCAGATCTTATCCTGCATGGAATCTTCAAGCGCTTCGCAGATATTGTTAACGACCTTCGTGACCTTCGCCTGCACCTCCGCGGGTGCGTACGGGAAGGTGTAGGAGACGTCCGCGGCCTCGAGGAGCGGCAGGTCGTTCAGGGAATCGCCGATCCCGTAGATCCGGCAGTCGCCGTAGTAGTCGCGGATGACCGAGACCGCCTCGCCCTTGGACGTTCCCTTCGGCGCGATGTCGACCTCGATGACGTTCTGGAACGCGTTCAGGTACTCGCCGTACTTGTCGTTGATCTCCTTCGTGAGCGCGGCGGCCTCCTCAAGCGTCTCGCAGTGGATGCCGACGCCGTGGACAAGGCCCTCAGGCGCGTCGTCCATGCCGGTGATGACGTTGTACTCGCCCGGATAGTCCATCTCCTCGAAGACGTTGATCACGCCGTCGATATCGATGGAAATGCGGTTCCCGCGCGGCTTCACATCCTTCACGATCCTGTCGATCACGTCGCGGTCGACAAAGAGCTTGCGGATTCCCTTCAGATCCCGGTCGACGATGTTGGACCCGGTGCTCGTGATCATGAAATCCGGCACAAATTGGCCCGTGATGAACGGGGTGAGCCCGCCGACCTGCCGGCCGGTGCAGAGCCCGAAATAGTTGCCCGCTGCCTGGTACTCCTTGATTTTCTCAACCGATTCCGGAGGCAGCTTCACCTCCGCCTTATAGAAATACAGTGTTCCGTCGAAATCGCTGGCAAATACTTTTTTCATATTGTGATCCTACCTTTCTTTTATTGTGAAAATCATACCATTATTTTCCCGAAAAAGGAACCTTTATATTGTATTTTCCCCAATTTTCGTTTACATTTAAAGCAGAACATTTTTTTTAAAAAGGAGGCATCACCCATGAAGCAGTGGACTCTTGAAGAACGCTACCGTGTGCTGATCAGCCCGGACGAAATCTCGGACCTCTATGACCGCATCCAGAAATCCGCTTACCGGCAGAACTATCATGTCCAGCCGATGACCGGCCTCTCCTCCGACCCGAACGGTTTCGCCTACTACGAAGGGCAGTGGCACCTCTACTATCAGTGGACGCCGTGGGGCGCCGTCCACGGCCTGAAATACTGGTATCACGCGATCAGCCCCGACCTCGTCTCCTGGGACAACGCCGGCATCGGCATCGCGCCGGGCGATTTCTACGACAACAAGGGCTGCCACTCCGGCTCCGCCTTCGCGCTCGGCGACGATCTCTACTTCTTCTACACCGGCAACCACCGCGACGAGAACTGGATCCGCACGCCTTTTACCTGTGCAGCCAAAATGAACGCCGACGGCAGGCTTGAAAAGCTCGAAAAACCGCTCTTCGGCCCGCGCGACGACTACTCCGAGCACCAGCGCGACCCGAAGATCATCTATGTGCCTGAGAAGAAGAAATACTACATCTTCATCGGCGCGCAGACCCTGGACAAGAAGGGCACCGCCCTCATCTACGAGTCGGAAGAGCTCCTTACCGGCTGGCGCTTCGCCGGCCAGCTCCATGTCCCCGGCTACGAGGACTTCGGCGGCATGTGGGAGTGCCCCTGCATTGTGAGCATCAGCGGCAAGGATGTTCTCATTTTCTCCCCGCAGTACACGACGCTGCCCGGCCGCGGCAATTCGACCAACCACAACGTCTACCTCATCGGGAAAATGGACTACGACACCCTCACCTTCACCCCGGAGAGCGATTATCAGTACCTTGATTTCGGCTTCGATTTCTATGCCGCCCAGTGCGCGGCCAATGTCACGGACCCGGACAAAGCGGTCCTCATCGCCTGGCTGGGCCTTCCGGACAACCACTATCCGACCGAGCCGGAAGAGTGGGAAGGCTCGATGTGCCTCCCGCGCGAGCTCCGCATCAGGGACGGAAAACTGATCCAGACCCCGGTCGCGGACATCGCAAAACTCGCCGACGGGGAGGCGCCCGCGGACGGCAGCCTGCCGAAAGCCTGCCATGTCGAGGCCGTTTTCGGAGAGGGCGACGCGGCTCTGGACCTCTTCACAAAATCGGACGGGACCGGCGGCTTCACGGTCCGCTATGACGCGGCCGAAAACAGACTGACCGTCGACCGCACCGGGATGGATATCCGCTTCAACGAGAAGGTCTTCGAGACCCTGGAAGTTCCGCTGGAGAACCCGCTTAAAAAGATCGACGCCTACATCGATTCGAGCTCGGTCGAGCTCTTCATCAACAACGGCGAGAAGACCTTCGCCTCCCGGATCTTCCCGACGGAGGCCGAGCACCACTTCACCGCCTCCGCGAACGCGTCGGTGAAGGTCACCTGCCTTAAGAGGTCGGTGACGGACAAGTTCATCGTCTGATAAAAGTTCAGCACCCCATAAGAAGGCATGATTTGAAGAGCGAAGCAGTCGCGCAGCGGCTGCGAATGGGGGGTGCTGAATAGCTGCATCAACGAAATGGGACGTTTCTTTTTTCAAAGAAACGTCCCATTTCGTTAAAGCGAATTAATATCCCTCTCTCTGCGCCTTCTTCCTCTGCCTCACCCGCTTCTCCGCGCCTTCCCAGCGCGCCTTCTCGGACTCGCTCTCCAGGATCAGGCCGTAGGGCACCGGCACCGGCCGCCCCTTCTCGTTGATGCAGACCTCCGTCAGGAAGGCCCGGTTGATGATCGTCCGCCTGCCGGTCGGCAGGTCCTCGAGCCAGGTGTCCACGCGGACCTCGATGGAGGACTTCCCGATGTGGGTGACCCTGGCGATCAGGACGATCGTGTCATTTAAAAATGCCCCCTTCTTGAACTCCAGATGCTCGATCGACACCGTCGTCACGTTCATGCCCGCGTGCCGCATCGCCGCGACACCCGCGATCTCGTCGATCATCTCGAGGAGCTTGCCGCCGAAAAGGCGGTTCTGCCCGTTGATATCCGGGTAGCGGAGAGCCCTTGTGAGCTCCGCGACCGATTCGCTCACCGTCTTGCAGCCGAGCCGCTCCACCGCGAATTTCGGGACCGGCGCGACCGCCTCAGTGAAATACGCGAACGTCGGATCCACCTCTCCGATGCTGATGAGTGCGCTGACCTCTTCCGCGGTGTACCAGGTCGTCACATCGAACTCCTTCTTCGGAGCGGACGCGAGCTTCGGCTCGGCCTCGCACTCAAAGATCCAGACGTCCCGCATCTCCTGAACGCAGCCGTGATCCGGGTCGTCGATAAAGACGGTCTTCACGACCTTGCCGGCATCCGCCGGGATGTTGATCCCGAGGCTCTCCTGCACCTTGCGGTAGGCGGTCAGGAAGCTCGACTCGGTCGAGAACGCGGTCCCGTGGATCGGCGCCAGATAGAGCGGACCCATGGTGTAGACGGAGGATCGCCGGCCGAGGAGATATTTTCCCTCACTGTTACGGATCCAGACGTCCGCGGCGGCATGGTAGAGGCCTGCCGGGATGTCTTCATTTTCATCGATTACAAGGTCCGTGTCGCGCATTTCAGCATCGTACAAGCGCCATCTTTCCATGACTTCTCTCCCGTCTTATTCTTTTCCGTCCCAGCAGTAAGTGCACAGCTTGTCCCTGTCGATCCCGACCGCATCGATGAGATCGTCCAGGCGGTTGAAGCGCAGCGACGTAAAATTCATCTGCTCGCGCATCCGCTCCAGCATCCGCTCGTAGCGGTCCGAATCCGGATTGGCGTAATCGTCGAGGATCGTGCGGTCCACCGGGCCGCCTTCCAGCTCCTGGATCACGCGCCGGCCGATGAGCTCCATGTCAGAGGTCGACCGGGAGAACCCGATGTACTTGCAGCCGAAGAGGATCGGCGGGCAGGCCGGGCGCACATGGACCTCCTTCGCGCCGCTCTGGTAGAGGAATTCCGTCGTCTCGCGCAGCTGCGTGCCGCGGACGATCGAGTCGTCGATGAGCAGCAGGCGGCGTCCGTCGATCAGCTCATGGACCGGGATCAGCTTCATCTTCGCGATCTGGTCGCGCTTCGACTGGATGGTCGGCATGAAGGATCTCGGCCAGGTCGGTGTGTACTTGATGAACGGCCGCGAGAACGGGACGCCGGACTCATTGGCGTAGCCGATCGCGTGCGCGGTCCCGGAATCCGGAACGCCGGCGACATTGTCGATGTCATCCTGCGTCATCCGGTCACGCCGCGCGAGATGCTGCCCGCAGCGGCAGCGCATGGCCTCGACGGAGACTCCCTCGTAGGCGGACGTCGGGTAGCCGTAGTAGACCCAGAGGAAGGTGCAGATCCGCATTTTGCCGCCCGGATCCTTGATCACTCTGACCTCCTCCGGCGTCATGAGGCAGATCTCGCCGGGTCCGAGCTCCCGGTAATCCCGGTAGCCGATGTTGAGGTAGGCGAAGGATTCAAAGGAAGCGCAGAAGCCGGTATCCTTCTGCCCGATGACGAGCGGCGTCCTGCCCAGGCGGTCGCGCACACAGTAGACGCCGTCCTGGTTCAGCAGCAGGAAGGTGATCGAGCCTTCCACCACCTCCTGCGCGTAGCTGAGGCCGTCGATCAGGTTGTCCTTCTCGTTGATGAGGGCCGCCAGAAGCTCGGTCGAGTTGATCTCGCCGGTGCTCATCACCTGCAGATGGACGCCCCTGTTGTTCATCACCTTCTGCGCCAGCTCATCTTTATTATTGATCTTGCCGACCGAGGTGATTGCGTAAATCCCGTGATGGGAGCGCACAAGGAGCGGCTGCGGCTCGTAATCCGAGATGCAGCCTATGCCCATGTTCCCGCGCATCTCATTCACTTCAGAACCGAATTTGGTCCGGAACGGGGTATTTTCAATGTTGTGGATCGCGCGCTCCATGCCGTCCTTCCCGAAAATGACCATCCCCGCTCTCCTCGTCCCGAGGTGCGAATGGTAATCTGTTCCGAAAAAGACGTCCGCCACGCAGTCTTCTTTGAGTGCCGCTGCAAAAAATCCGCCCATAAATGCTCCTTCTTTCTATGATAAACAGCTGTGTCATTCAAAATGTAAGTTCTCAAGAGCCTCCTCGATCTTCTCAAGGCAGGCGTCGCTGTCGATGCCGAGCGCATTTCGAAGGATCGTGACGTCCCCGTGCTCCACATACGCGTCCGGCAGCGTGATGTTCATCACCCGAAGCTTCGGACAGTGCTTTTCGGCGTAATCCGTGACCTGCTCGCCGAAGCCGCCGCGCGCGACATTTTCCTCCAGCGTGATGAGCAGCCTGTGACCCGCCGCGAGGTGCTCCACCATGTCAAAATCGACCGGCTTCACGAAGCGCCCGTTGACCAGCGTGCAGGGGATGCCCCGCATTTTCAGCTTTGTCCGGAGGTGCTCCGCCGTGCTGACCATGCTGCCGACCGCGAGGAGCGCAACGCCGCTCTCCTCAAAGAGCATCTCGGCCTTCCCGTACTCGATCGGAGCGTCGAACTCCGTGAGCCCGTCGTAGGCGACGCCCCGCGGGTAGCGCACTGCCGCGGGCGCTTTCATGGAAAATGCAAACCGCAGCATCTTTCTCAGCTCATCCGCATTTTTCGGCGCCATGACGGTCATGTTCGGGATGGAGGAGAGGTAGGTCAGGTCAAAGATCCCCTGGTGCGTCTCCCCGTCCGCGCCGACCAGGCCAGCACGGTCCACCGCGAAGACGACCGGCAGGTTCTGCAGGCACACGTCGATCAGGATCTGGTCGTAGGCCCGCTGCAGGAAGGACGAGTATACCGCCACCACCGGATGGAGGCCGCCCGCCGCCATACCCGCGGCCGACGTCACCGCGTGCTGCTCGGCGATCCCGACATCGAAGAAACGGTCCGGATACTTCTTCGAAAAATCCTTGAGCCCTGTCCCGTCCGGCATCGCGGCCGTGACCGCGACCACGGTCGGATCCTCCGCGGCGATCTTAACGATCTCCTCCGAAAAGACCTTCGTGTAGCTGGGTCCCTTCGGGGTGCCGAGAGGCTTCCCGGTCGCGACGTCGAACTTCCCGATCCCGTGAAATGCTTCCGGGTTGGCCTCCGCTGGCGCGTAGCCCTTCCCCTTCTTCGTGATCACGTGGATGAGGACCGTCCGCTGAATCGTCTTGGCCTCCTCGAGGATCTTCGTGAGCTTTTTGATGTCATGTCCGTCGACCGGGCCCAGATAGGTGATGCCCATGTCCTCGAACAGCATTCCTCCCGGCACTACGATCTGCTTCAGGAAGCTCTTTGCCCGGATCAGGGCCCCGGCGACCGGCTTGCCGACGACCGGCATCGTCTCGAGCCTGTCCGACACGCTCCGCTTCAGGCGGTTGTAGCCTTCCGCCGCGCGGAGATCATTTAAGTAGGTGGACATGCCGCCAACGTTCGGCGCGATCGACATGGTGTTGTCATTTAAAATAATAATGAAATTCGTCTTGCGGTCGCCCGCATTGTTGAGCGCCTCGTAGGCCATACCGCCCGTGAGCGCGCCGTCGCCGATCACCGAGACGACCTTGTAGTCCTCCCCGGTGAGGTCTCTCGCCTGCACGAGGCCGAGGCCTGCCGAGATCGAGGTCGAGCTGTGGCCGGTGTCGAACACGTCGTAGGGACTCTCCTTGCGCTTCGGAAATCCGCTCATCCCGCCATACTGCCGGAGACCCTCGAAGGCATCCTTCCGGCCGCTCAGGATCTTGTGCGTGTAGGACTGGTGGCCGACGTCCCATATCACTTTATCTTTCGGAAAATCAAACGCCCGGAAGAGAGCGATCGTGAGCTCCACCGCGCCGAGGTTGGAGGCCAGGTGGCCGCCGCATTTGCTGATCTTCTCGACCAGAAAACGTCTGATCTCGCCGGCGAGCACGTTGAGCTCGTCCTCCGACATATTTTTTATATCTAAAGGCCCTTCTGTTCTGTCAAGCACTTTACACCTCTGAAATCATGTCCTGAATGGTTTTTACCCCACTTTTACATGTTAATTATACCGCAAGAAGGCATATTTATCTATTCGTGAAATGTCACTATAAAAATGGCCGGCCGCCGCCCTCCTGCGACGAAAACGACAAAAATGCAGTCCCGCTCCGGCAGAACTGCATTTTCCGAATTTTTAATAGGAAAGGACCTCCGCGCCGGTCTCGGTGACGAGCACCTCGATCTCCCACTGGGCGGAGGGTTTTCCGTCCTGCGTGTAGATGGTCCAGCCGTTTTCTTCATCCTGGAAAATTCTGTCAGTTCCCATATTTACCATGGGTTCAATAGTAAAGACCATGCCGGGCACCATGAGCATTTCTGTACCGGGTTCGGAGACATAACTCACGTAGGGATCTTCGTGGAATTCCAGTCCGATACCGTGGCCTCCGATCTCACGGACAACGGTATAGCCGTTTTTGACGGCATGTGCATGAACTTTGCTGCCCATATCTCCCAGATAAGTCCAGGGAATCACATTTTCAAGTCCGATCTGCACACACTCTTTGGTGACATCCACAAGGCGTTTCTTTTCCAGAGAAACATTGCCGATGCAGAACATTCGCGAAGAATCGGAAAAATAGCCGTTCAGGATCGTCGAGCAGTCGACATTTATGATATCACCGTCTTTCAGGATATGCTTTGTATCGGGAATTCCGTGGCAAACTTCTTCATTAATGGACGTGCATACGCTTTTAGGAAAACCGTTATAGTGAAGAGGGGCAGGGATACCGCCCATGTTCACGGTCGTCTCATAAACGATACGATCGATATCTTCTGTGGGCATACCGGCACCAATCTGCTTTGTGACCGCATCAAGGCAGGCCATATTGATCTCCGCGCTCTTTTTGATGCCGTCCACATGCTCCTGTGTCTTGAGCAGGCTTCGATCCGGAACGATTGCGCCTGCGATCTGGAACTGCCTGAGCTTTTCATCAAAGCGCATATGGCAGGCTTTATATTTGCGTCCGCTCCCGCACCAGCACGGATCATTGCGTTCTATCTTATGCTTTCCGATATGAACCATTGTATGACTTTCCTCTCTGCTGAATCATTAATCTATTGCACTGTAACTGTTTTGTCATTATTCCAGAGTACCGGATCCAAGAATCACTTGCAGATCAGGTAATCTCTGCGGATTCTGCCGGATTAATAATCTGATTATTACAGCCAACTTATAGAATACCATTTTCGCGCCCAACCGTCTACTATCGTTTTTCTCAGTGCAAGTTTTTCTCAGTGTACCTTTTCTCAGTGTACCTCAGTGTAAGAAAGAAAATATCAGATGCAGTAAATTTCAGGGAGGCAGATAATATCAGAAAATATCCTTAAACGGGCCGTGTCATATTAAAAAGAACCGGGATGATCCCGGCTCTTTTTATCATGCTATTAGTCTTCATCTTCCCAGGCCGGGAGGTCATCTTCCTGTGCAGGATTGTCCATCTCGAGAGCGCTGTCGATCAGACGGATCATTTCCCAGGCTGATCGGAAAGACACAGTTTTATTCTTCTCGACCCAGGTCAGCCGTCCCTGCATACTGCTGTTTTTTCTCTGGTTAACTCTTATGATAAAAGAACCTATATCGCCGTGCCTGTCAAGAAGTTCCCTGTCTTTCATGACCTTTTCCTTTTTCATCGTCCGGCTCTTACTGCACAGCCTGATTCTGGCCTGAGCCTTCGTTTCGTTGTAACCGTTTTTTACCAGGTCCGCAAATGATCGTGTCTTCGTTGACGGAAAAGGAAAACGTATGCTGTCAAAGAATAATTCCATCCCGAATAAAAGCTGGTCAGCATTCTCAAAAGGGACGTAATCCCTGCTGTAACTGTGATAAAACCGGCCCCGGATATTATGCCCGTTCTTTTTATCGGCACACAAGACAATCCCATTGGGTGCGCCGATATAGATCTGTGTGTCATTCATAGAATGCAGCATCCCCCCTATCCTCATCCAGCCTGCATCATATGAGCGGCCTCATGGTTGGCTGGATCATCAGCCTGTTCCATCATTTTCTTCTTTTTTCAATTCTTCTTTTTTCTTCATGGCTTCGGCAAGAAGTCTTTCCCTCTCGAGTTCTTCCTCCCGCTCATACCGGAGCTCGTCGCGGAAACGTCCTCCGAGAATGTTGAGCAGGGCGCCGCAGGCTGCGAAGCATACCATGCAGATTCGTCCGAAAGTACTGCCGAACAATATCAGAAGCTGTCCCAGAATCGGGATGTGCCGAACCACAATTCCTATCAGGTCATCATAAGGGACATTATTCATGTCTTCTGCCTCATTGGCATCGCCTTTTGTCACAAAGGTACCTTCAACGACCTTGTTTTCCTTCACGCGGTGCATGATGACACTGTCACCGCTTTGAAATGCGATGATATCTCCCGATTTGATATCAGCCGGATCTGTATCTTTAACATAAATGATGCTGCCGATCGGAATCGTAGGTTCCATCGATCCACTGACAACATTATAGACATCATAGCCCATAAAATTGGGAACAGTGAGCGGAAGGGCAGCCGCTATAACTACCAGGAGCATCAGTGTACCGATCAGACTGCAGAAAGCAGGTACATAAATCAAAAGCCCCGGTTTTTTCTTCGGCACATTTGCGTTACTGCCGGTTTTCCCTTTATTATTTTTCTTTGAATGCTTGTCTGCCATTATCTCAAATCTGCCTGTTTTCTATCAATCCTGCGGCCTGCACTCCATCGTCTACATCTTATCTTAAAAAAACCATATCGTTTTTGACAAAATTCCCCGCAGCCGCCGGCTGCGGGGAATCTGCTGACTTTTACCGGATCCTTCAAATATTTAGATTTCTGTCCAATGCAATATCGCGAAACATGACGTAATCTGTTCCTGCATATTTTGAGCATAGACCCGGACCACATGCAGAAGATCCGTTAAAATAATGATCGCTTTATTCCATATTCCTTCTTAAG